>JAIXZE010000370.1 GCA_027489875.1 Verrucomicrobiales bacterium | reverse complement strand
AGCGAGGCCACGCGCGGGACGTATGATCCCGGGTATTTGTATTACACGCTGGGGAAGCTGCAGATCCTCAAGCTGCGCGAGAAGGCGCGGCAGCAGTTGGGCGATCGGTTCGATGCGCTGCGGTTTCACGATGCGTTGTTGTCGCATGGGGGCGCGCCGATTCCGTTGCTGGAGGGGTTTGTGGTGGGGGGGAAGCGCTGAGGGGGGAAGTTCCCAGATTCCAGTTCCCAGATTGCGCGGGGGCGCATCGTGATACTGCCCCCGTTTGAGAATTGGAACGGGGCGGCGATGTCCTCATCGCCCCGGGAATGGCTTTGGAACGGCGACGAGGACGTCGCCACCCCGTTCCTTGCGGGGGCAATTTCAAGATGCGCCTTTTGCGCGGGCACGCCTAGCCGGGGTGATTGCGTACAGCGTAGACGTCGACATCAGAAGGCAAAGGTTTGGGTCTGGGAGCTGGCCTCTGGGAACTGGGAACTCCGTTGAAGGCCGGGTGCCCTCACCCGGCGGTGTCCATGAGGCGCCGCGTGGGGGCACGCGGCCTCCAGCGACGGTCAGGCGAGGATCGGGCGGACGACGGTGCCGTGGACGTCGGTGAGGCGGAAATCGCGGCCCTGGAAGCGGTAGGTGAGGCGCTCGTGGTCGATGCCGAGGAGGTGCAGGAGGGTGGCCTGGAGGTCATGCACGTGGACGGGGTCGCGCACGACGTTCATGCCGAGATCGTCGGTTTCGCCGAAGGAGATGCCCGGCTTGATGCCGCCACCGGCCATCCAGAGGGTGAAGGCGTAGGGATGATGGTCGCGTCCCCATCGGACCCGGTCTTCGAGGCTTCCCTGGATGAAGGGCGTGCGGCCGAATTCACCGCCCCAGACGACGAGGGTGTCGTCGAGGAGACCGCGACGTTCGAGATCGAGGACGAGTGCCGCCGAGGGTTGGTCGGTGTCACGGCATTGGTGGTAGAGCTCGGTGGTGATGGAGTTGTGCTGGTCCCATCCGGCGTGCATGAGCTGGACACAGCGGACACCCCGTTCGACGAGGCGGCGCGCCATGAGGCAGTTATAGGCATAGGTGCCCGGATTGCGGACGTCGGGTCCGTATTCCTTCAGGACGGACTCCGGTTCGCGGGAAAGGTCCGTGAGTTCCGGGACGGACGTCTGCATCTGGAAGGCCATCTCGTACTGGGCGACGCGCGCGGCGATCTCGGGATCGCCCCAGGTGTGCAGATGCTGGTCGTTGAGGGCCGCGAGGTCGTCGAGCATGGCCCGGCGTGTGGTGCGATCGATGCCGTCGGGATTCGAGAGGTAGAGGACGGGTTCGGCGCTGCCGCGGAGTTTCACGCCCTGGTGGCGGGAGGGAAGGAATCCGGAGCCCCAATAGAAATCGTAGAAGATCTGGCCGCAGCTGGTGTTGCGGGTGACCGAGGTCAGGACGGCATAGGTGGGGAGGTTTTCGGCCATCGAACCCAGGCCATAGCCCATCCAGGCTCCGAGCGCGGGTCGGCCGGGAATCTGGGAGCCGGAAAGGAGCAGCGAGATCGCGGGAGCGTGGTTGACGGCATCGGTGTGCATGCCTTTCACGAAGCAGAGGCGATCGGCGATCTGCGCGGTGTGGGGCATGAGGGCGGAAACCCAGGCTCCGGATTGTCCGTGTTGGCGGAACGGTTCGACGGGAGCGAGGAGGCGCTTGCCGTCCGCCTTGCCGGTCATCGTGCTGAAACGTTTTCCGCCGATGTATTCGTCGGGCATCGACTTCCCGTGATCGCGGATGAGGCGTTCCTTGTAGTCGAAGAGGTCGACGTGCGTCGGGGCTCCATTCTGGAAGAGGTAGATGACGCGTTTGGCGCGCGGGGCGAAGTGGGCACCCAACGCGGGAAGTCCGCTGGCGGCCATGGCGGAATCGCGCGGCAGGAGACCCGCCAATGCGGCGAGACCAAGGCCCGTGCCGGAACGGCCAAGGAACTCGCGTCGGGTGAGTTGGCGGAGACGTTCGACGCTGGGTTGGGGCGGGTTCATGGGGTCACTCCTTCGAAAGGGCTTCGTCGAGGTTCAGGACGGTGGAACAGGCGAGGGTCCAGGCGGCCTGTTCGATGGGATCGAGCCCGGCAGGGTTTGGGGATTCGCCGGTGGCCACGAGTTTCCGGGCGGCTTCGGGATTTGCCGTGAAGCGGGCGAGGTGACGTTGGACGCCAGAGAGGAGGATGGCGGATTCGGCGTCGGTGGGGACGCGACCGAGGACGGTGAGGAAGAGGTTCCGGCCACGGGCTTCAGGCGGGGTGGAGAGGAGGCGTGCGGCGAGGACGCGGGCGGCTTCGAGGTAGGTGGTGTCGTTGAGGAGGAGCAGGGCCTGCAACGGGGTGTTGGTGCGCGGTGTACGGACGGCGCAGGTCTGGCGGTTGGCGACGTCGAAGAAGAGGGTCGGGCCGACGATCCGACGCCAGAAGACGTACAGGCTCCGTCGATAGAGCGAGGCACCGGTGTCCCGCTGGTATCGCTTGGCCCCGAAGGTGGCTTCCTCCCAGACGCCGTCGGGTTGGTAGGTGCGGACGGGTGGGCCGCCGAGGTGTTCGACGAGCAGACCGGCGGCGGAAAGGGCGGCGTCGCGGATCATCCACGAGGGAAGCCGGTGGCGCGGGCCGCGGGAGAGGAGTCGGTTCTCGGGATCCTGGGCGATTTCCTCGGGCCGCGCCTTCGACGTTTGTCGGTAGGTGGCGCTGGTGACGATGCAGCGTTGGAGGTGCTTCACGTCCCAGCCGGACTCGATGAACTCCGCGGCCAGCCAGTCGAGGAGGTCCGGATGCGAGGGACGCTCGGCCTGCAATCCGAAGTCTTCGGTGGTCCGGACGAGGCCGGTGCCGAAGAACAGTTGCCACTGGCGGTTGACGATGACGCGGGCGGTCACGGGATGACGGCTGTCGAGGAGCCAGCGGGCGAGGTCGAGCCGGTTGGTGGCCTGCGGGACCGGGGTGCGGTCGGGGAACAGGCCGGCGGGAACGCCGGGTTCGACGCGGCCGGAGGTCTTGTTGTACTGGCCGCGGACGAGTTGGAAGGTTTCGCGGTTGAGGACGGTGTCTTCCATCACCATGACGCGGGGCAGGGCGCGGCGGATGGCTTCGCGGCGTTCGACGTGCGTGCGGAGTTCCTCGATGGGTGGGAGGATCGCAGGGGCATTGGTCTTGGCGTGTGCGGCGAGGCGGCCAAGTTGGGCGGCGTTGCGCGCGGAGGGAACGGTCTGCAGGGCCTTGCGGACATCTTCAGGGAGGTCGGCGAATCCGGCGGATTTTTCGATCGGTTCACCTCGCGCACGGACGAACTGTTGGGTTTGGACGGTGGCCAGGGCGTCGGCGGCGGTGCGGATCGTCGAGGCGAGGGCATCGAGCGTCGCCGATTGCTCCACGGTGGGGACTTCGAGGTTGGGCCGGCTTTGCGGATCGCCGCCGGAACCGTCCACGGAGGTGCGATTGAAGAGGGCGAGCAGACGGAAGTAATCGGACTGGGAGACGGGGTCGAACTTGTGGTCGTGGCAGCGGGCGCAGTTGAACGTGGCACCGAGCCAGACGGTGGCGACGGTCTCGGTCTGGTCGAAGAGGTAGTCGATGCGGTTTTCCTCGGGGATCCGGCCGCCCTCGCCGTTGATCATGTGGTTGCGGGCGAAACCGGTGGCGAGGCGTTGTTCCAGCGAAGGCGACGGGAGGAGATCACCCGCGAGTTGCCAGGTACTGAAGGTGTCGAAGGGAAGGTTGCGGTTGAGGGCACCGACGACCCAGTCGCGCCAGGGCCACATGGTCCGTTCGCCGTCGCCCTGGTAGCCGTTGGAATCGGCGTAGCGCGCGGCTTCCAGCCATTCCCAGGCCATGCGTTCCCCGTGACGCGGGGAGGCGAGGAGTCGATCGACGGCGCGTTCGTAGGCGTTGGGTTTGGTGTCGGATTCAAAAGCAGCCAGTTCTGCCGGGGTTGGTGGCAGTCCGGTGAGGTCGAGCGTCACGCGGCGGAGCAGGGTGCGCGGGGAAGCTTCGGGGGAAGGCGTGCGCTGGGCGGCGTCGAGACGCGCATGGACGAAGGTGTCGATGGGGTTGCGGGACCATCCGGGATTCCGGCTGCGCGGCGGCGCTGGACGCTGGATGGGTTCGTACGCCCAGTGGCGTCCCCAGGCGGCACCGTCGCGGATCCAGGTTTCGAGGGTTTCGATTTGAACAGGAGTCAGCGGCTTGTGTGCGGACGGCGGCGGCATGACCTCGTCCGGGTCCGAATGACGGATGCGGCGCAACAGCGGGCTGGCGTCGGGATTTCCCGGGAGGATGGCCGGGCCTTCGTCCTTCCCGCCGCGCCGGGCACCTTCTTCCGTGTCGAGCCGGAGGCCTCCCTTGCGGCCGGCGGCGTCCGGTCCATGGCACGCGAAGCAATGGTCGGAGAGGATCGGCAGGACATCGCGGGAGAAGCGGACATCGGCGGCCCGGGTCCGTTGAAGGGACCCAAGGCCGAGGATTCCTGCGATCAGGCCAAGGCGGAGGACGCGGAACATGACGATGGATGGGAGAATGGGGGGCGGAGGGGGCGGTGCGCGAGCGTTGGTTTGGAGGGGAATCGGGAACCGGGTGGCGGGGTTTCGGTGTGGGGTGATGCATTGGGGGGATCCGCCGGGTGGGGGCACCCGGCCTTCAGCCATGATGAGGATTGAAGGCCACGTGCCCTCACGTGGCGGATCGGGGATAGCGCCGGGTGAGGGCACGCGGCCTGGAGAACATGTCTGCGCCCGGATCGTTGACCCGGTGGGGTCGGGTTCCCTATAACGTCGCGACACCGCGAAATCGCAACGTCAGATCCCTTGTTTTGCCTATGAGCCGGAAGATTCGATACGGAATGGTGGGTGGTGGTCGGGGCGCCTTCATTGGAGCCGTCCATCGGATTGCCGCCGCAATGGACCAGCAGATCGAGTTGGTCTGCGGAGCGTTCTCCTCGGATCCGGAACGTTCGAAGGCGAGCGGGGCGGACCTGTTCCTGCCGGCGAACCGTTGTTACGGGAGCTTTCAGGAGATGATCGCATCGGAGGCCAAGCTTCCAGCGGACCAGCGGATGGACTTCATGGCGATCGTGACGCCGAACCACGTGCATTTCCCGCCGGCGAAGCTGGCCTTGGAAAGTGGGTTCCATGTGCTGAGCGACAAGCCGGCGACGTTCAACCTGGCCGAGGCGCAGGAACTGGCGGCGTTGGTGAAGAAGAGCGGCCTGCTGTACGGGTTGACCCACAATTACACCGGATACCCCCTCGTGAAGGAGGCCCGGCACCTGGTGGCCAGCGGCAAGCTGGGCAAGATCCGCAAGGTGGTGGTCGAATATCCGCAGGGTTGGCTGGCGACGCGTCTGGAAGCGTCCGGGCAGAAGCAGGCTGGCTGGCGGACGGATCCGACCAAGTCCGGCGCGGCGGGGTGCATCGGGGACATCGGAACGCATGCCGAGAACCTCGCCGAGTACATCACCGGGCTGAAGATCTCGGAACTGGCGGCGGACCTGACGGCCTTCGTGGATGGACGTGCGCTGGATGACGACGGCAATGTGCTGTTGCGCTTCGAAGGTGGTGCCAAGGGCGTTCTCCACAGCTCGCAGATCAGCGTCGGCGAGGAGAACAACCTGAACATCCGGGTGTACGGCGAGGTGGGTGGGATCGAGTGGCATCAGAAGGAGCCGAACACCTTGCTGGTGAAGTGGATCGATCAGCCGATGCAGGTGTATCGCACGGCCAATGGCTACCTCAGTGCCGCCGCCAAGGCCGCGGGGCGTACGCCGCCGGCACATCCGGAGGGCTATCTGGAAGCCTTCGCGAACGTGTACAAGAACTTCGCCAACCACATCCGCGCCCGGAACGAGAACCGGACGCTGGCGGCGGACGATCCGGCGTTGGATTACCCGCGGATCGAGGACGGCGTGCGGGGGATGGCGTTCATCGAGGCGGTCGTGGCCTCGTCGAAGGCCAATGCGGCGTGGACGAAGGTGCACGCGTAAGGGGAGTTGCCAGTCGCCAGAGGCCAGTTCCCAGAGCCGGGACAGCCGCCGGGTGGTGGCTGGGGCATGAGTTCCCGGTGACCCGTTGCCAGCCTTCAGAACTGGGATCTGGGAACTGGGAACTGGAAACTGGACGAAAAAGGCCGTGACGGTTCCTTGACCCGTCGGTCTGACTTCCTGTAAATACAATGTACGGACAATGAATGGGCGATGCCATGACGGCGGAGAGGACCGATGGAGTTTGATTGGAACAATCCGCCGTTTGAAGTCGCCGGGTCTTTGACGGTAACGGAGATCGAGGAGTCGTTTGAGGATCCGTTTGCAGTGCGGTTGCTGCCGGATTCGACGCGGTTCTCGGTACAGTCGAGATACTTCAACCTCGGGCGTTCTGCCGGGGGAGTGGGGTTGTTCAGCGTGTACCGGACGAACGGGAAGATGATCCGCGTGATCCTTTCGCGACCCTTCACCGAGTTGGAAGAGTACTTCTACCAACGGCGGCTCAATCAGGCGTTGTCGGCATGAACCTGTCCGCGTGGAGCTTTGATCATGGCGCTGGAATCCATCACCTCGTGGGAGGATGTGCCGCTGTTCGACGGCGAACAGGTGGAGGCAGCGTACTGGCTGGAGCACCAGGTGGACCTGCGCCTGATGGAGGGAGCGGCCACGGCGATGTCGGAGGGTTCGGAGTCCGTAACCATTACTTTGCGGATGGACCCGAGGATGTTGGCACGAATCAAGCGAATGGCTCGGTCCAGATACCTCAACTATCAGAGCATGATCAAACAGTGGCTCAGTGAGCGCATGGAGAAAGAAATGCGTGACCGTTGAGTTGAAGCGTGTACCAAGTCCCCTTTCCGCCTGCATGAAAGCGCCGAAAAACATGGTGAAGCAGACCGCCCAAGCGGGCTTCACGCTGATTGAGCTGCTGGTCGTGATCTCGGTGATCGCCATTCTGGCAGGCCTGTTGGTGGGCTTGGCCCCGCAGGCAACGGCGCGGATCCGCGAGAGCCGTACGCGGTCCGAATTGCAGAAGCTCATCACGGGCATCGAGGCGTACAAGGCCCGGTTCGGGGTTTACCCGCCGGACCATGTGACCGGTCGGTCCGCCGACGGGATGCCGGTGGTGGATCCGGTGATCAACCCGCTTTTTTACGAACTGACGGGGGTGATGGTGGTGCGGCAGGGGAGTGAAGGTTATTTCGTTCCGGTGGGGGATCAGGACCGTGCGGATGTGCGGTTGACGCCCAACCAGTTGGAGGCGGTGTTTGCCCGGGACGGTTTCGTGAACGCCCAGCTGACCAACGGGGTGCGACGGCTGTTCCGGATGGATTTCAAGGAAAGCCAGCATGCCGAGCTGTCCCAGAATCCGGACATTGAACTGCTGGTGGCTCCGGTGCCCTGGCCTCCGGCGAACAGCGGGTTTCCGCCGCCGATTCCGTCCCGACCCCGGTTGAATCCGTGGCGGTACAACTCGAGCAATCCGGTGCACAACCCGGGCAGCTACGATCTTTGGGCTGAGATCATCGTGCGTGGACGCAAGGAGATCATCGGCAACTGGAGGAATTGAAGTACCCGAACCCGACAACGGACCTTTTCTGAGCATGAAACCCCGAATCCAACAAGGGCACCGCAGCGGCTTCACGCTGATCGAGTTGCTCGTCGTCATAGCCATCATCGCGATCCTGGCGGGCATGCTGTTGCCGGCCGTGTCCCGTGTTTCCCTGAACGCCAAGAAGAAGCAGTGCCTGACGCAGATGGCGAATCTGGCCGGGGCGGTGCAGGCGTATCAGACGAAGTACTCCCGGATGCCGACGTCGGCGCGGACGCGTGCGGCGGTCACGGTGGATCAGCCGGATTACACCTACGGTACGCAGCAGGAAGGCGGACAGCTGCCGGCCTCGAAGGCTGGGGCGACCTACACGCAGGTGCTAAACCGCTCGGGCAATGCCTGGCAGGTGAGCAACGCCGAGTTGATGACGATCCTTTTGCGCGAACAGCGCACGATCAACGGTGAGGTCATCAACAGGGCAAACGAACTCAACCCGCAGCAGGAGATCTTCCTGACCGTGCGGTCGGAGACCGGTCGCAAGCCTGATCGCGTGTCTGATGAGGATGGTGCCTTCCGGGATGCCTGGGGATTCCCGTTCATCGTGGTCGTGGACCTGGACGGCGACGGCCGGGTGCGCAACCCGTTCTTCCGGACGGGCGGGAACGAGCGTGAGTTCCTGAATGTGCCGGTGGCGGTGTATTCGCTGGGGCCGGATGGTCAGGTGGACTTCGGCCGGGATTCGGCAGGCCAGACCGCCAAGGGCACGGTCAACGCGGACAACCTCTACAGCTGGAAGTAAGCCCGCAGGGCACCCAAGCCTCATGAACCCCGTACGAACATCCAGTCCCAGACCACACCGGTTGGCGTTCACGCTGATCGAGTTGTTGGTGGTGCTGGCGATCATGGGTGCCCTGGCGGCGCTGGCGGTGCCGGCGTTCAAGGGGTTGGGTGCGTCCAACGCATTCACCGCTGCCCAACGGCAGGTCGTGGACGACCTGAAATTCGCGCGGCAGTTGGCCATCAAGAACCGGTCGACGGTCTATATGGTCTTCGCGCCAACCAACGCGTGGGACCAGCAGCAGACCTTCCTGCGGTTGCCTGCCCAGTACGGGACGTTCCGGACGGAGGCGCTGACGGTGCTTTCGAACGTGATTTACGGGCAGTTTTCCTCGTACGCGATCTACACCCAGCGGCGCCTGGGGGAACAACCCGGGGTGGAACGGCCGCGTTACCTGACCGAGTGGCGGTCGTTGCCCCAGGGCGTGGTGTTCTCAAAGGAGATGATGGGATTGTCCGATGGTCCGACGGGACCGGCGGTGACGAACCGGTCGCACGTCTTGCCGCAGGCGCGGTTCCCGTTCCCGCTGGTGATTCCCGGTGCCGAGTTGCGCACCCATTATTCGGGAACGGCCCCCATCTGGAACGGTGTGGATCGCATGCCGGTGCTGCCGTTCATTGCTTTCGATCCTAGCGGCCGCATTGCCGACATCACCTACGCCGGATTGAGGGATGCATTGGGGCGTGACGTGCTGCCCGGCGACGACGTGATCCTGGCGGTGGGACCGGGTTCCGTGTTCCTGCCGCGCCAGCCGGACGGCCAGCCGCGTCCCGGGGCCGTCGACCTCGTGGAGACCCCGCGATTTGGGTACACGAACGGGTTGATCCGAATTTCCTATTACACCGGGCGCGCGCGCCTGTTGAAAAACCTGCCGAAGTGATGAGAACCGAACGACGCACAACCGGAGCCGAGGCCGCGTTCACGCTGACCGAGCTGGCCCTTTGCATTGCGGTGATCGGCATCGCGCTGACGGCCATCATCGGCGTGCTGCCCTCGGGGCTGAACGTCCAGAAGCAGAACCGCGAGGAAACGCTGGTGGCGCAGGACGCGCAATTCCTGATCGAGACCGTGCGCAACGGGTCGATGTCGATTCCGGACCTGATCCAGCAGGTGGACTTCATCCATTGGCGGCGGAGGGGGGCTGAATCTCAGGACTTCTATTTCCGCGGACCCAACTATACCGAGACCTTGCCGGGTACGGTGATTCCGTTGACGGCTTCGTGGCAGGTGACGGCACTCCTGAGCACGCCTCGCCTGGAGGTGGTGCGGCGCGGGTTGGTCACCAATGACGTGACCGCGCAGTTCCGCTCCTTCAGCAGTCCGTTCTCGGAGAAGGCCTACCGGGACGATGGTCTGCAACCGAGTTCCGGCCGGCTCCAGACGGCATTGCGCTATCTCGTGACGTCGGAGACCCAAGGCTCCTCGACCCGTGCGCCGGTGACGCTGACCGCGTTCACCAACCTGGTCGTGTCGAACATCGTGGCCAACCAGACCTTGCGGGTGGATCAGGGATTGTCGGAGCTGCGCCTGACCTTCGCATGGCCGGTGTTCCGCGTTGGTTCGGATTTCCAGACCGGGAACAGCCGTCGGACATTCCGGACGTTGATTCTCGGAGATCGGGATCTCCTGACGACCAATTTCCTCGGCACCGCGCGTTCGGCCTTCCGCTTCAACGGTGGACGGACCAATTCCCTCACGTCGCTGAACTGAGACTCCCATGCGTCTTAGAAACTCCATGAAGCGTGCGGTCCTCCGGGGCTTCTCGCTGATCGAAATGCTGGTGGCTGTCGGGTTGCTCAGCCTCGTGATCCTCGCGTTGTACGCGATGTTCGACCAGACCCAGCGGGCCTTGCGGGGCAGCGTGGGGCAGGTCGATGTGTTTGAAGGCTCGCGCTCGGCGCTCGAACTCCTGACGCGGGATCTGGAGCAGGCGCGGCCGGCGGGCGTCTTCGACGGTCCGCACTTCCTTTCCCGTCTGTCGGTTCCGGCCACCCTGATCCAGAACCAGGAAGCGCTCTTCCAGGAACGGCAGCCGGTGCTCCAGGAGTTCTTCGCGGTCCGCAACATCACGGACCAGCAGTGGTCGGTCTTCGGGTACTTCATCGCTGCCGAGGAAACGCCGGTCTCGCGGACGTCGCCGCCCATCGGGACGCTGTATCGATACGAGGATCGCGGGGATGCCCAGCGGATCCCGGGCGAAACGACGGTGACCAACACCCCGGTGCGCTTCCTGGTCCGTGGGCGTTCCGCGGCTCCGAACCTGTTCCTGCATTTGCTGGAACGTCCGTTCGCCGGATCCACGGCCACGCTCATGCCGTACCGAACCAATGCGGCCCGGGTTCTGGACGGTGTCCTCAATTTCCGGGTCACGCCGTATGACGCGCTGGGCCGGCCCTACAACGTGACCTACCCGACGAACGAACTTCCGGTGCGACCGTTCACGGTTCCCGCTTCCGTGCCAGCTGTTGCACCGTTGGCCCCGGTGCTCCTGAACCACGTGCTGGATGGCCTGCTGACCGAAACGACCTTCTCCGGCACGGCGATGCCGGCCTCGGTGGAGATCGAGGTGGATGCCCTGGAGCCGCGGCTCCTGGAGCAATACCGGTCGCTTCCTGACAACCCGGGCATCCGGAACAAATTTCTCACCAACAACCTGGCGCGCATCCAGAGCTTCCGGCAACGCGTTCCGCTGCGCCCCTACCTCCGATGAACCGAACACAACAACGCGGCATCGCGCTGATCATCACCCTGATCATGCTGTCGGTGGTGACGATCACCGCCGTGGCGTTCCTTGCCGTGACCCGGCAGGACCGTGCGTCCGTGGGTGCCGCGGCCGAGCAGTTGGACGCGCAGTACGCGGCCGAAACGGCCCTTCAGCGCGCCCAGGCAGAAATTGCCGGCCGAATCATCGGCTCCACCAACCGCGCCAACTTTGACCTTTCCGTCTCGACCAACTGGGCGACGGCCGTCCTGAACATCGCCCAGTTGCAGGCGATGGCCAATGGGGACCCGGACCTGCTGGCTCCCCTCGATACGTCGATCCTGACCAACGCCACCACGTATTACCGGGCGGATGGGGCACCGGTGTTCTCGCTGAACAACAGTTCGGAAGTGCAGCTGTACCGGGCCTCGCTGATGAACCTGTACTTCGACCCGCGCCCGCCGGTCTTCGTGCAGACCAACCGCAGTCCCAATTTCAATCCGGACTTCCGGTTCTACCTCGACCTCAACCGCAATGGTCGCTTCGACACCAACGGGGTGCAGTTGACCTACGACCAGCGCGGCCGGTTGTTCGGAACGAACGACATGGTCGGCGATCCCCAATGGATCGGCGTGCGCGAACACAGCGACGCCATCCACAGCGGGACCAATCGGTTCCTGATGCGGTATGCGTACGTCATCCTTCCGGCGGGGAAGACCCTCGACATCAATTACGCACACAATGAGGTCAAGGGACGGCGGACGGACGCCAGCGGCTTCCTGCGCAACCAGGGCGTTGGCGGATGGGAAATGAACATGGCCGGCTACCTGGCCGACCTGAACACGAACGTCTGGAAGCCCCTCGCTCCAACCTCGCTCTTTGCCTACCAGTACCGGCCCGCGCTCGGGAGTTACTCGGTCGGTCTCGCCTTCACGGATGCGGATCGGTTGTACCGGTTCCGCCGCGGTCCAAACCTCGGCCTGAATCCGGGCAATTATTATGGTGGGACGACGCCCTTCGCGATCGATGCGTACGACACCAAGTCGGACGGTCCGATTCCTGTGACGCTGGCTGAGTTCAGGCGGCCGCAGGACGTGTTCCTCGCCAGTTCCGGTGAAGACAACCTGACCACGCCGTGGACCGGTTCGGACAATTCGCGTCAGGTGCACGACATGACCCGTCTCATCGACGGGACGGTCGGCATCGATCTGCAGGAGCGCCTGATCGGGCGCCGGGATTTCTCGGGAGCCCTGCTTCGAAGCACCTACGACCAGAATACGTTTTACCGGATGCTCGGCAGCCTGGGAACGGACACGGGCGACGGCCGGTTTGAGTCGGGCACGAACGCTGCCGGACTGTTCTACCGCCGGGCAAAGCTGAATCTGAACTACGCGCCGGATGGCGACGTGAACCGGGATCTCGCGACCAGTGCGGATGTGACGCGGTTCCGGGATTGGGCCCCGCTTGAGTGGTACACGAATGCGGTCCATCGCCTGTTCCTCTCGGAGTTCACCAATGGGTTGCCGGACCTCAGCCTGTTGTCGACGCCGCGGACGGCGCACCTCGGCCATGGCATCCCTGTGGCTGGCACGAACCGACTGGGACTCGGTGCGATCTATCGCTGGGATGGTCGTGTGCATCGGTTGGCCCAGGTGGCCGCGAACATCTACGACGCCACGCATTATGCGTCCCAGGCGCGGCCAGGTCTTCCCCCTGGGGATGTTCCGACCACCTTCCGTCCGGTGCTGTACCGGCACTTCACCAATGGTGCGAACTTGGTCCGCCTGGCGGGATTCGTGGAGGTGCAGAACTCGGCTCCGCTGACGCGCCAATGGCTGGACCTCGATGATCCGCGGCAGGTCGAGCGACTCTCCACCTCCCCGATCGCAGACGATATCATCGCGGACGGACTCGATTTCAACGCGTACAACATTCCGTGGGTGGTGGGTGCGAAGAAGGGGTTGCCCAACTTCCAGGAAGGATTCTGGCAGTCACGGTTGCAGACGACCCGCCGGCTCCGGATCTCGAAGCGGCTGCCTACGGATGCCCTGACGCAAACCAACGCCCGGCCGTGGGAAGATTCCCGGTTCCTCACCGAAGCGCAGTATCGGTTCGACATCTCGAACACGCTCGGAATGGAGGCCTGGAACTCCTACCAGACCCTTTCGAACCGCAACGCGGTGACGATCGTGGCGACCAACTTCTTCTCCTTCGCGGTCATCGACGAGAACGACGCACCCGCGGCACGTCCCCGGGTGTTCACGGACGGCATCCGCCGCGCCTCGGCGACCATTCCCGCGGGGACGTGGCTTCCGGGCCAATACATGACGCCGCTGAGCGCGTTGGTCTCCACGAACTTCGTCTATGACCATATCCGTCGTGCCGTGTTGCCCTCGGGGCAGGCCAATGGCGGATATGTTCCGGTGACGGCTCCGATGCCGCGGTTGACGCTCGCGTTCACCAACCGCCTCGTCTACGCGCTGATCGACCAGCCTTCGGGTCGCTTGCTCGATGTCGTGAACATCAAGAGCGTGCTGTACGAGACGAATGTTCTCCGGATGTTCGGGTTGCCTGGCACGGGTTCGGCGGGCGACGTCTCCATGTACGGCTTCTGGGAGACGAACCAATACCCGGGGAACGCGGTCGTCACGCGGGGCGTCGGCCAGCAGGTGAATGCCTCGATGGGCATCAACTCCAACGGTCTCGCCCTGATGATTCCATCGAGCCTCTGGCGGGATGCCACCGGGTTGCGGCTTTCGGATTCGCAGATCGAGATCGAGAAGGACGGGTTGTATTACTTCCTGTATCGGCAATTGCGCCGTCCGACCACCCAGTTGACACCCCAGTTCCTGGCTCGCTTTGGCAGCGCGTCGGTGCAGGCGGCATTTACTCCTTCGCCTGTGCTGTTGTTGACCGACCGGCGTCAGGCGAATGATCCGCTCGTCCATTACACCATCGATGACCTCGCTCCCGGGCAGACAGTGTTCACCTCGCCCGAGGGACGGGTGGAGGCGATCCTGCCCGATGGGACGCGATTGCAGCCGGCGCTGGGTTCGCGCCTGGCTTCGGAGGAACGTTACTTCACGAATCAATTGGGCAACCGCGCGAAGGTTGTCAGCGCGCATGCCCCGTGGGGTGTGAATCCGGTGTTGGGCACCTCTGTTGATCTGGGCGTGACGGATGCCAACAGCACGGCCTACGACGTGGCCTACAAGGATCCCTTGGTCCGGCGGTCGGATGACTGGAATTTCCCGACGAACAAGTTCCCGACCGTGGGCTGGATCGGACGCGTGCATCGTGGAACTCCGTGGCAGACGGTTTACCTCAAGGGCCGACGTCCCGAGGTCGGCTCGCAACGGGTTCTGGATCGATTCCTGGGTCAGAAGAGCTGGGCTTCCTGGACCGGCAATGCATTGACCCGGCCTGAAAACGATTGGGCGATCCTCGACCTGTTCACGACGGCGGTGAATGACAATGCTGCGAAGGGGTTGCTCTCGGTCAACCAGACCAACATCGCGGCGTGGTCGGCGGTGCTGTCCGGGGTGCCCATCCTGACCAATGATGCGCCGAACTCGCTGACCCTGCAGAGGCAGTTCATCGAACCGGCGAGCCAGCAGATGCGGACGATCGTCGAGAGCATCAATGCCTCGCGGACCAATTTCCCCGGTGGGACGTTCCCGAAGATGGGCCATGTCCTGGCCTCACCCGCGCTGAGCGTGGGTTCCGTGACGAACAACGGCCTGATCTTCGAGCAGTTCTCGCCCTATGTCCGGCCGTTCAACGCCACGACCCAACCCGCCCAGATTCCGGATGAAGTCCTCGAGATGATTCCCCAGCAGACCTTGTCGCTGCTGCGCACGGATGAGCCCCGGGTGGTCATCTATGCGTTCGGGCAATCCCTCAAGCCGGCACCCAACTCCATCGTGACCCGGCCGGGTGTGTTCTTCGGTCTTTGCACGAACTACGTCGTCACCGGCGAGTTCGCCACGCGCACCGTCGTCCGTTTCGACGGCGCGCCCCGCCCGGGTCAGTTGAAGCCTGTGGTCGAGGATCATCGTGTCCTGACCCCGGAAAACTGAGATCCGGCATTCCCCACAATTTTCGTGATGTTCCGCGCGCCAACGCCTCCGATCCCCATGCGCCCACTTCGCCGAATCGCACCGGTCGTCCTCCTCGCCGCAATCCTCGGTCTTGCGGTCCATCGGTGGATGCGCCCCCAGCCTCCGGCCACGACTCCTTCCGCGGAAGCAGCGGTTGGGGCGCCGGTGGTTTCGACCACGTCGAATCCCGCAGAGCCGGTCCGGCTCAAGCTGGACTCCGGAAAGGCCCGCTGGGTGACGATCGAGTCGATCCCGGTCGGGACTCCGATTCCGGGTGCGGACGCCGAGTTCCCGCACCGCACGCGAAACACGCAGGCCCGCCTTGGCGAATTGATCCGGAATGACCGGGCGATCCTGCTGCGCAACGCGATGGTCGACACCACGAGCGACCAATCGGTGAAGGTTCCGGAGAACCTGCGCAGCGGGGAGGATCCTGGGACCTATGTGGTTCAGGGGCGGGGTGGCAGTTCGGATGCCCTCAAGCGGCAGTTGGCGGTGCTGGGTGCACGCGTGATCTCGTACATCCCGAACAACGCCTATCTGGTGCAGGCCAGTCCTGCGGTTGCCCAATCCCTGACGGGGGCTTCTGAAGTTGCTGCCATCCTCCCGAACGAACCGCACTTCAAGTTGGAGCCCGGTCTGGCCCAGGCGGTGATGCAGGAGATGGATGTTCCGGAGATGTTGATGCTGACGCTCCTGGATGTGGACCAGACGTTGGCTGCGGTCCAGGCGCTGGGTGCAAAGCCCTTGCTTCGCCAGCGCGGACCATACGGTGAGTTGGTGACGGTAAGCGCCCCCGCGGGAAGCATCGTTTCCCTCGCTCGTCTCCCCGGGGTCACGCTCGTCGAGGAGGTCCATGCCCGACAGACCGCCAACGATCGTGCCGGATTCCTCCTCGAATCCTCGGAGAACTTCACGAACCTGACCCGCACGCTGGGACTGACCGGTTCGAACATCCTCATCAACATCAACGACAGCGGCGTCGACAATTCGCATCCGGACCTCGCTGGCCGGGTGTTCGCGGCAGACCCCGCATCCTTCATCGACCCGGTCGGGCACGGGACCCATGTGGCTGGCACGATTGCCGGAACGGGGGAACGTTCTGCGGATGTGGAAAAGGCGCAGGGTTCCGTCACGAATGCGGAATTCGGTGGCCGCGCAACCGCAGCCCGCCTGTTCGTCCTCCCCATCGAGTTGGAGTCCGGACCGCTTGTCTCCGACCAGTTCCTTCAGGAGACATACGCCAGGACAAACCTGAGTCTCCATGGGGCGACGGGGCGGACAAATGCGCCGTTGTCGAACAACAGTTGGGGCTACCCCAGCCGGCCACGGATCATCACCTCCAACGGTGTGCCGATCGTGATCCCGGGTGTCCTGGAGTATAACTCGATCTCGGCCTCGTATGATGCCGCTGTCCGGGACGCGCTGCCGGACGTCACCGGAGACCAGCCGATCCTTTACGTTTTTGCGGCCGGTAACGAGGGCGAGGGAGGGGACAATGGTCTGGGCGGGGCAGCGGACTCCCTCCGTGTGCCGGCCAACGCCAAGAACGTGATCACCGTCGGCGCGCTCGAGTCGCGCCGGATGCTCACCAATTCCATCGTCGTGGATACCAACGGGGTGATCGTCCGGTCCGGATCCACCGTGATCCCGGATCGCGGATACAATCCGGATGATCCGTCCTATGTGACCAACCGGCTGTGGGAAGCAGAGTCCGATTCCGATTCGCAGGTTGCTTCGTACTCCAGTCGTGGCAACACGGGCATCGGGACGGAGGGTGAATTCGGGCGGTTCAAGCCGGACGTGATTGCGCCTGGATCCCACATCCTCTCGACGCGCTCGGCCCAATGGCAGTTGGAGTTTTTCTATGCGCCGGACAGCGACATGTTCCCGGTCAACGAGGAGATCACCGATGAGGTCGGTCCTTACTATCGTTATTCCTCGGGGACTTCGATGGCCGCACCGGCGGTGACCGGGATGCTGGCGCAATTGCAGGAGTTCTATGAGATCCGGCAGCGGAACCGGATCCCGCCCGAAGGCTACAAGGCCATGCTGATCAACTCCGCGGAAGTGGAGAACCAGCGGTACCAACCGGATCCCCGGTCGACCCTGAATTATGCAGGTTGGGGAAGGCCCTCCGTGTTGCGCTCCATCAACAGCGGTTTCATTCCGTCCGGTGCAGAGTTGAACGGGTTCGCCAGCACGGGTGTGACGACGAACGACCAGATCATCGGGTTCCCGATTGTGGGCCGGACCAATCTGCTCGGCCTCGCCACGGGTGAGTCCCGGTCCTACCGGATCAAGTTGACCAATCCGGAGGCGACCAATTTCCCGGTCCGGTTGACGCTGGTTTGGACGGATCCTCCGGGCAATCCGGCGGCGGCGGTCAAGCTGGTCAACGATCTCGACCTGATCGTGACCAACGAAGTGACCCGGGAGTATTACCTGGGCAACGACTTTGAGTCGGGCACGCCCTTCAACCGGTCGTTGAACATCACCAATACCGAGCCTTCGACGGTCACGGATCCGTTTGGCAACACCACCTCGGTGACGAATACGCCGAGCACCTCTGACGTGGTGAACAACGTCGAGCGCATCGTGATCCAGGCTCCGGTGCCGGAGGAGTTCGTCGTCATCATCAAGGCCCGGCGCGTGAACGTGAACGCTCGCCAGATGCATCCCGGGGACATGGTCCAGGATGCGGCCCTCGTCATCCGCTCGGACGCGGCCCAAGATCTCGGGATCGTGGGAACGGTGGAGGATGCCCAGGATGAGGAAGGTTCCCCGCTGAGTTTCGAACGCCCCCCAACCACCGCGATGACGAACAGTTTCCCGCTGTTCAACGAGCGCGTTGGAGCAAACTCCCCGCTGATCGGCGGCACGAACGGCGTCACGAACCAATGGCGGTTCTATGTGTTCACGAACACCCCGGGCGGGGTGGGTTATGGCGGGACGCTGACCAACGGTTCCAACGTGGCCTTCGTCACCTTCTTCCCGCCCAACCTCGGACGATCACGCGCACCCCAGGGCAGTCTTCCGGAAGCGGATCTCGACCTTTATGTGTCCCGGGATCCCGGCCTGACCAATCTGGTTCCTGCGGCCCTGACCAACGCCTTCCGATCGACACTCCGCGGTGGCAGCGAAACGGTTCTTTTCACCAACTCGCCGGTGACGGGCGAAATCTACTACGCGGCCGTGAAGTCGGAGGACCAGCAGGCGGTCGAGTACTCGTTTGTTGTCCTTTCTTCCGAGCAGCCTTTTGGGGCGCTCCGTCCCGACGGCAACATCGGCATCCGCGGCATCCCGCTCATCTCACCGGCCATTCCCGATGGGACGCCTGAGCAACCGGGATCGCGCCTCATCATTGGTGTCGGTGCGGGTTTTGGAGCGGACTCCATCCGTCGCGCGTACGTAGAGTCGGTCCTGACCCACGAGAACTTCCCGGACCTTCTGGGCATCGCTTCGCTGAGGGCAGCCTCGGTCGCGTTGCACAACCACTCTCCGGTGTCCGACACCACGATTGGACGGGTGCAGTGGGGGACGAACATCACCTCGATCTATGATGATTCCGGGGATGGGTTCTATGCCGGATCCGTTCCATCGGATGGCCCCGGATCCCTGATGTCCTTCCTGGGTGAACCGCTGAGTGGTCAATGGCTGATGCAATTGGTGGACGACGCCGGCGGGTATACAGGCCGGGTGGAGCGGGTCGAATTCATCATCCAGCCGAACGACTTTGGAGCGCGCTTCGCATCCCGAAGTGTCCAGCCGGGTCAGTGCCAGATCGAAGTGATCGATGTGCCTGCGGACGCCAGCGGCCTGACGATCGTCCTCCGGGCCATCAATCCGGCGTTGCCCCTGGAGGTGCATATCAGCCGGGCTGCCATTGCGGATCCTGCCGATTCCGATTCCTCGGAGATGTTCGCCATCATCGAACCGCCCGGTGGTTCCCTCTCGCTGACGATCCGCGACGAGCCTCCCTTGATTCCCGGCCGCTACTTCATCTCGGTCTGCAATCCAAACAGCGTGGTGGTGAACTACGAGATCGCGGGCTTCATCGACAAGAACCTCGATGACCAGTTCAACCGGACGCAGGCATCGGATCCCTCGCAGAACAAGGATCTGGTGGATGCCGCCACGACGGAATCGACGATTGTCGTGACCGACACCCGGCCGGTGTCGGCGATCGACGTGGGGCTGCGCATCGAGCATCCCCGGTTGTCCGACCTCGCGGTCCATCTGGTGAACCCGCAGGGCACCCGGATGCTCCTCACGGAGAATCGCGGAACCACTGTTGCGGAGGCCTACGGCGGATCCTACGTGGCAACGAATTATCAGCACGTGGCACTGGCCTACGATGCGGTGACGTCCGAGGTGAACCTCTATGTGGACGGCCAGAAGGTGGCTACCGGTGGTGTCACCAATGTCGCCCTGCCGACCGATCGGCCATTGTTGTTCGCCGCGGATCCCTCGAATGGATTCAGCAATCGGATCTCGACGGTCGCCCTCGACGACTTCGGGCTTTGGACGCGTCCCTTGGCAACGAACGAGGTCCGGTTGATCCATTCGGATGGGTTGGTTGGCTTCGCCAAACAGGAATCGCGTCGGAACGACGGTCTGGCCGCCTTGTGGCCCTTTGATGAGGATGGTCGGGATCGCCTGTTGACGAACAGCGTGGCGTTGGGCGGTCCTTGGTCGGTTGCCGATGGACAGATGGATGGTGCGATCCGGTTCCGTGACGGCCTGGCGCTGGGCTTTACTCCGGTGCTTCCGCTGGATGCCGCCTCCGGGTTCACCCTCGAGGGCTGGGTTCAGGCGTTCCCGGCGAACACGAATATCGTTGTGGCCGGATGGGGGGTGGCGGGTGGGCTTTCCTCGCCGGCCTTGCTCATCGGATTTGAGCCTCCCTTCGGCGCAGGACCGGGCTCCATCTCGGCTGTGTTCACCGACACGAACGGTGTGCTTCAGGTGGTGTCCTCCGGGCCCGGTGCGATCATCGCGAACAACGTGGTGACGAACGTGACCTTCGCGGTCTTCTCAGACCGGGACCGGTTGACCCAAGGACCCATCAAGTTTTCTCCGCCGCCTTACAGCGGCCTGACGCTCGGGCCGGTCATCTTGCTGACCAACTCGTTCGAATCCGCCGTCGCACGCAACTACACCGCAGGATCGGATGTGGAGGGCTGGACGATCCGAACGAATCCCGCCGCCGTGCTGGACATCGGGGCGGAAGCCCACACGGGCAGCAAGGTGCTGGTCCTCGGTGACGCGTCCGCGGATTACGGATTCCAGGCC
The DNA here is from genome assembly GCA_027489875.1 of Verrucomicrobiales bacterium. Classification (GTDB taxonomy): domain Bacteria; phylum Verrucomicrobiota; class Verrucomicrobiia; order Limisphaerales; family UBA9464; genus UBA6176. Next base: position 296 of record JAIXZE010000370.1, on the reverse strand, counting down.
GAGGCGGGCGAACGTTACCGCGCCCGGTTCCAATTGCGGACTCATCCCGCGGTGACGAATACCGTCCCGGTCGGGTTGTTCATCGATGGGGTGCTGGATCAGGTGGTGCAGGTTTCGACCAACTGGTTCGAGGCGGACCTCCGGTTCCGTGCGACCACGAACCGAACCTCGCTCTCAGTGGTTCCTCAAACGACGGGCAACGTCACCACCAACGGGGAGATCCAGGGGGTCATGCTCGACACCCTCCAGCTTGAGCAGTTCGGGGCGGAGTTGACCTATCAGCCGGAGCAAGGCTT
>JAIXZE010000259.1 GCA_027489875.1 Verrucomicrobiales bacterium | reverse complement strand
GACCTGGCGGCGGTTCCGGAGGAGTGGGGGCCGCGGATCCATGGACTGGGCTCGCTGATCTTCGATTTCAACGCGGACGGGACGGAGTTCCACACCCTGGGACGGGAGACCGAGGTGACGATGTGGGGCGGGAACCCACCCCGGGCGATGGCCTTGCAGCACCTGCCCATGACCCCGCTGGCCGTCCCGCTGCGGGTTGGGGATGGTTCGGTCTTTGTCGGCGATCGTTCAGGAGCGTTGTTGCGTTGGGATCTGAAGCGGAAGAGTGCCCTCTGGCAGATGCGTCGTGGATCCGCCCCGTTGGTTCCGGAAGCCTATTCAAGGGCCTCCGGAATCCTCGCCGTGGCAGAGTATGGCGGGATGGGACGCCTGCATCTCTTCCGGCCGCCCGCAACGCAGCCCGAGGCCACCTTCGAGGATTTCCGGGGGAGTTACTCGGCGTTCACCCGGACGGCGGTCCTTTCACCGGACGGTCGATGGTTGATCTATCCGGGGCCGGACTACGCCCTGCGTGTCGTGGACCTGAAGACGGGAAAACCACACGGAGGCCTGACTGGATTGACGTGGCATGTAAGTGCCCTCGCTTCATCCCCGGACAGTCGGCAGGTGGCGGCCGGGAGCGAGGACGGCCGGGTGATGGTCTGGGACCTGATCTCGGGAAAGCGTGCGATGGGTCCGTTCGCCGCGCACTCAGCGGCGGTGAATCACGTGGAGTACAGCTCGGACGGGAAGACGCTGTTGACGACCCCACACGCCGGGGGCTTGCGGCTATGGAATGCCGCCAATGGCCGGAGCATGATCTCCATACCCGAGGCGGAATCCACCGGCGCTCCGCTGCTCACCGAGGGCGACCGTGCCCTGGTGTTCTGGAACCTCAAGACCGGCGACATCGAACGACATCCGGCCCCGCCATTGAGATCGTTTGGGCGTTGAAACGGGTTCGGGATAATTTCTGGCCCAACGGGCTTCCGGACGGCGCATGGGTTCCTGAGCGCGCACTGAGCTGTTCATGAAACCGTTATCCTTTCTTCGTTCGATCCTCTGGATGATTTGCCTGGGGCTGGGTTTGTCGGGTCGTCTGCTGGCCCAGGGCTTCCAATTGCCGCTGGCAAACGGCGGCACCTGGGGCGATTCCCCCGCCGCCCTGGTCGCCAACATCGAGACGGCATTGAAGGACAGTGGATTCCTCAAGGCGGTTGAGGCGGCCGATGGCATCGCCAAGGGGCTTGCCCAGGGCAAGGTGCCGGCCATCGATGATCTCACGGAGGTCGTCGAGGGCGACGTGAAGAAGCGCGTCGAGGAGGCGGTGGGGCAGGCCACGGATGCGACCGTGTTGCTGGCGCTGGTCGACCTGAACGCGTTGAAGCAGCTGTTCACGGCCCTTCAGGCCAACGTCACGAAGCCCGAGCAGTTCGCCTTCACGATTCCCGGCGGACGGATGGTCGTCCGGCGTGACCTGACGACTGTTTCGCTCTGCGCCGTGATCCCTGGGCCTGGTGGAGCGCGGGTCACGCTGGGGATGAGCAACGACAAGCAGCTCTGCGGGAATCCGGCGGAACGGTTCGCCAACCCGACCCGTGAACCCATGGTGTTCGCCGACCTGGCAGTTGGACTTGCCCACGTTCAAGCGCGGCGGAAGCTGCTGGCCCCGCCGCCGCTGCCCGGTCCGGATCCTGCGCTGAGCATCCAGGCCGCGATCTACTTCAAGATCCATGATGATTGGGTCCAGCTGCGGTTGGCCGGGAACGATCCGCAGTCCCTGACCCTCAAGGTGCAGTTTGCGGTGGGCGTCAAGGCGGGCTTCAGCGCGAAGATCCAGGCCGAGGTCGAAGGCCAGATCGTCCTGGAACTGACGGTGAAGCCAACGCAGGTCGCGGTGCTCCTGCATGACATCGGGGATATTCTCAAGGCCGAGCTGGGCAACATTCCTTTGTCTGCGGAGGCGCTCCCGGCCAAAGCCGCGGGTGCGTACAAGAAGGTCTTCGAGTATCTCCGGACGGTGGACGATGGTCCCGACGAGGTGGGCGAACTGGCGCTCCGGTTCGCAGCCGATGGAGGTGTGGGCGTGGGGATCTGGGACACGGGCATCAATGCCGCATCCGTGGGCGCCGAGCTCACGCTGAGCGTCCCGCTGGAAGCGCTGGTCTCGTTGTCGGGGGACCTGATGGCCACGCAGTTTCAGTCAGCCCTCGAGACCTCCACCCAAATGGTGTCGCTGTTCGAGGCGATGAGCGAAGGACGCCTGAACGATTCGGAACTTGCGAGGCAACTGGCGTTGATCCGGGACACCGCAGCGGGTTTGGGTCGGGGCCTCGTGGTCAGTTTCCCGGACGTCATCGAGGACATCGAGTTGCACATGGAAGCGGGTGTGTACGCCCTCGGCGACATCGGTCAGATCGCGGATCAGACGATCCCGTTGATGGTTGTTGGGGTCGACATTCCGGTGGGACAGATCTTCGTGGATGGCATCAACGGTCTTCCCCGGTTCGTCCATGGGGTGAGCGAAACGGCCAAGGCGATGGCGTGGACGGCGCAGATGGCCATCAGCGTGGGGTTGGATTCTGCGGACCGGTTGAGCCTTGGAAAGATTGCGAAGCCACCGGCCAACATCGGCGGATTCATCCAGCGACCCCGTGGTCTGCCTCCGACGCCGCCGACGGCCGCGCAGTGGAAGGCCATGGCGGCGGACCTTCTGGATGGGGTGGAGTTCTCCGTGCAGATGGGCGTCATCAAGATGGAAGGGGCTTCCCTCGGCGGGCTGGTGCGGTTGGCGGCTGGTTCGTACGAGGTGACGTCTTCGCTGTTGGAGGGCGCGGTTCGGTCCGCCCTGGTGGGTGGTGAAAAGCCTCTGGTTGATGCGTTGCGCACCGCGCCTGGGCAGGTCGCCAACGAGGCGATGGACCTTCTGATCTTCAATCTCCAGAACCTTTCGATCAGCGTCGCCGGGACGCTCGGTGCCAGTGGAACGGTGGGGTTGGAAGGGACGGCAGGTCTCGGCGCGAGCATCGGCTTTTCGGCCGAATTCAAGACCAGCACGATCCTCCTCGCGATCGGACACGCGGGCTACGATGAGGACGGTGGGACCGTGCTGGTGGGCATCGATCTTCCGGTCGAGTTGAGCCTGAGCGCGGGTGTTGCGGCGGGTGAAGGGGTGGAATTCACGGCGGAGGGTGGCTTCACCCTCGGCCGATCGCTCGCGAACCTGACGCTGAAGGATTGGGGTCGGGATCTTCCCGTGCCCGCAGGTCTCAGCGTAGCGGGGTTTGAACTCATCGACTTCACCGGTACGAACCGCCAGGACGGAACAATCGAAGGCAGTGGCTGGCTCGTGTTGCCCATGGGCGGGTTGGTCCGCGCGGATCGCTTCTCTTTGGACAGTGCGGGGCGGGTCCGGTCCGGGACCTGGAGCGGCGTCCTCGAAATGGGGCCGCTGGGCGAGGCTGCTCTCGCCCGGGGTTCCATCACCGAGGATGGATTGGATGGCAGGCTCCACCTCGCCATCGATCGGAGCACGCTGAAGTCGGACTTCCTCCTTCGCAGCGATGGACTGCTGTTCGGAAACCTGTCTGGCGACCTGGAGATTGGGGGAGTGGCGTTGGCGGATACCCGCCTCGGGTTGACCACGCAGGGATCGTTCTCGGGTACCACGCGGATCCTGGGATCCGAGTTCCGGACCAAGAACCTCCGAATCCTGCCCGGTGGCCGGTTGGCGGGCAGCTTCACAGGGTCGATCCCGGTCGAGAACCAGGTGTTGAACTTCCAGTCAGTGGAGATCGATGGAGACCGGCTGCGCGGCCGGACGACCCTGTCGATCGCGGGCCATGACGCGGTGGAACTGATGGTGACCTTCGAGCCGGGTGCCCTGATTGGCCGGTTCGTGAGCAGGTTGGACCTGTGCGGCGGCGGCAGGGCGGATGCCTGGGTGCGCATCACTGACCGGATCGAGGTCTTCGGCGACATGGACCCGGGCTTCCTGGCTTCCTTTGAGGACCAGTTGCGAGGGCGTCTGCTGGAGGGGATCTCCGGCACGCGGGAGTTGATGCGGCGGGAGCAGGACAAGCTCGCCGGATACCGCCGGGACCTCGCGGAGATCGACAGCCGTTTCGGGCCGCTGCGCGCGGAGATTCAGGCGGCGAAGAGTCAGGCGTTGAACGATGCCAACCGCATCGTGGGCGAGGCCGAGGCCGCTCTCGCCACCGCCACCCGGGAGCTCCTGGACGCCATCGATGCCCTGGCGAACCTGGCGACCGACCAACTCAAGGAAGAGCTCAGTCGGGCCAACCGGAATCTCGGGTTGGCCAGCACCGCGCTGATTGCCGCGCGTGGGGAGGTCAACAAGATCAACGGGCAGATCGCCGACTGGGACAACCGGTACCGACGGCTGAATGATGCTGAGAAATTCTTCGCCGCCGCCGGGTACGTTGCCGTACGAGCTGGCATGCTAATCGCCCGGGACGCCGCGAACGTCACCCTCGCCGGTGCTCAGAGGGGCTTCGATCTGGCCCGACAGGAAGTGGACCGGATCCAAAGGCTGATCGCGAACGACAATGGCGCCATCCTGCGCAAGGCGGAGAAGGAGCGGTTGGCGGAGGCGGCGGAGGCGGCGCTCGAGAAGGCCCGGCGGGACCGCGAGGCGATCCTGGAGATCCTTCAGAATCCGGAACTTGATCCGGCCTGGGTGGTCCTGTCGTTGACCCGCGATGGTGTCGTGAAACTCATCAGCGGTGCGGAGGCTGCGATCGCGACGGCCATCACCGCGCTGGGGGATGCGGCATCGCTGGTGGACTACGTTCGTCATTCGGGAGAGGCGTCGCTG
>JAIXZE010000332.1 GCA_027489875.1 Verrucomicrobiales bacterium | reverse complement strand
TGGGCGGACCGACTCGAGATCTTCGGACTCGATCTCCGGCACACGCCGAGTGTCGAAGCCTTCTGCACGCACCTGTTGTCCACGCGCGACCGACTCGACTTCATCATCAACAACGCCTGCCAGACCGTGCGTCGTCCGCCCGACTTCTACGCGCACATGATGGAGCGCGAGCTGGCGTCGGCGGCGACGCTCGGGGACGAGGCCCGTCATCTGCTGGGAACGTACGAGGGTTTGCGGGGCGATGCCGGATCGGGAGCGCTATCGCAGCCCCGGCAGGCCAGCACCGGGCCGGAAGGCATTCCCGGGCTCCTGAACCCGGCGGAGCTGGCCCGACTCCCGCTGCTCCCGGAGGAATGGACCGGGCAACCCGACCTGTTCCCGGCGGGACAACTCGATCGCGATCTCCAGCAGGTGGACCTCCGCGGGCGGAACTCGTGGCGGCTGACCCTGGCGGAGGTGTCGTCGGTGGAACTGCTGGAAGTGCAGTTGGTGAACGCGGTGGCCCCGTTCCTGATCAATGCGCGCCTGAAGCCGCTGATGTTGCGTGTGCCGACGATGGACAAGCACGTCGTCAACGTGTCGGCGGTCGAAGGGCAGTTCTATCGTCGGTTCAAGACCCCGCGACATCCCCACACCAACATGGCGAAGGCCGCGCTGAACATGATGACGCGCACCTCGGCCACGGAATACCTCACCGACGGTATCCACATGAACAGCGTGGACACCGGATGGGTGACGGACGAGGACCCGGTGCATCTGGCGGAACGGAAGACGCGCGAACACCAGTTCCATCCCCCGCTCGACATCGTGGATGGGGCTGCGCGCATCACGGATCCGATCATCGACGGATTCAACACGGGCCGGCATGTCTGGGGGCAGTTCCTGAAGGATTACAAGCCGACGGATTGGTAGGGATCGATCGGACGATTTACCCAATCTTCCGTTATTGAACTGCGGGTGGGATTTCTCACAGATTCTCAAACCCCCATGGGTGGGCCAACCGGTCCGCCCCGCAGAAAAGCAAAGAATACTCCTCAGATGAAGACCCCGTCCCGCCCCCTCTGGTGGGCGCTGGGCTGCTGCCTTGCGCTGTTCACTATATCCGTTCAGGCAACGCGCGTTGTCGGACCCGAGACCCCCGGGTTTCCGAAGCTGCGCCTGAAACGCATCAATCGCGGCCAATCCGCGATCGATTCGCTGGGCAGCCGCCTTCCAGGCGTCGCCGGTGCCTATGGCATGACGGCGCGGGAACTGCATCTTCGCCTGACGGCGGATCCCAGCATCGCCCTCGACACCGAGGGTCGCCTGCTCTTCACCTGCGAAGGACCGGAGGCCGCCACCACGGCTCCCATCCTGGGCAACCCCACCCTGGCGGCTCCCATCGCCGACACCTTCAAGCTCCACAGCCGCCCCGGTGCCACCAAGGTCATCTACCTCGATTTCGACGGGCACACCACGACCGGAACGCCGTGGAACTCGGGCTTCGCCGCCGGCGCCAACATCGTCACGCCTCCTTACTCCACCGACGCCACCTCCACCTTCACCGACACCGAACTGCTCGCCATCCAAGGCATGTGGCAGCGGGTCGCTGAAGACTACGCGCCGTTCGACGTGGACGTGACCACGGAGGATCCGGGTGTCGAAGCCTTGCGCCGGTCCGGAACCACCGATGCGAACTACGGCATCCGCGTGTGCATCGGTGGCAGCAGCAGCGACTGGTATGGGGCCGGTGCGGGCGGCGTGGCCTATGTCGGTTCGTTCACGTGGAACACTGATTCGCCCGCGTTCGTCTTCCCAGCGCAACTCGGCAACGGCAACGAGAAGTACTGCGCCGAAGCCATCAGCCACGAGGCCGGCCATACGATGGGACTCTCACACGATGGCACCGTCGCCACGGCGACCACCGCAGCGCAGGGATACTATGCCGGCCATGGATCCGGGGTCACTGCCTGGGCACCCATCATGGGGGTGAGCTATTACCGCGCGGTCACCCAGTGGTCGAAGGGCGAGTACGCGAACGCCAACAACAAGGAGGACGATCTCGCCATCCTGAACTCCTACATCCCCTACCGGGCGGATGACCACGGCGACACCGCCGCCACGGCCACCTATCAGATCGCCGGCCCGACCTTCGTGAGCGCCGGCAACCTCACCCGCAGCACCGACGTCGATGTCATCGCCTTCACGACGGCATCCGGCGCGGTCTCGATCTCGATCGTTCCCGACAACCTTTCGCCCAACGCCGATCTGCTGGTGGAACTGCGGAATGCCGCGGGCACCCTGATCACCACGGCCAATCCCACGGCCACCCTTTCCGCATCCATCGCCACGACGCTCACGTCGGGAACCTACTTCCTGCACATCCGGGGCACCGGCTTCGGGGATCCGCTCACGACCGGGTATTCGAGCTACGGATCGATCGGCAGCTTCGTGGTGACCGGCCAGGTCGTCGATCCGAGCGGCGCTCTGGCTCCGGTGGCGGTCATCTCCGCCACGCCGGCTTCGGGCAATGCGCCGTTGCCCGTGACCTTCAACGGGTCCGGATCCTTTGATCAGGACGGCACCGTCACCGGTTACGCGTGGAACTTCGGGGATGGAACCACCGCCACGGGCGCGCAGGTCTCCAAGACCTACTCCATCGCGGGAACCTATACGGCCACACTGACCGTGACCGATGACGCCGGTCGCACCGGCACCGCCTCGACCGTCATCCAGGTGACGGCTCCGAACATCCTTCCGACCGCGGTCATCACGACCACGGCCACGACGGGTGCCGCCCCGTTGGCCATCACCTTTGGCAGCACCGGTTCCGTGGATCCCGACGGCACCATCGCCTCCTATGCGTGGAACTTTGGGGACGGAACGACCGGAACCGGTGCCCAGGTGACGAAGACCTTCAGCACGCCCGGGACCTACAACGTGACGCTCACCGTCACCGACAATCGCGGCGGCCAAGGCACGGCCACGACGACCATCGTGGCGACCTCCAACCCGGCCACGACGCTGCGGGTCCAATCGATCGTGCTGTCGACGACGTCGACTTCACGCGGCAAGACCGTCAACGCCGTGGTGCGCGTCACCAACCTCAATGGGGCCAACGTCTCCAGCGTCACGGTCAACGGCCGCTGGTCCGGGCTCGTCTCGGGGACGACCTCCGGTCGGACGGGATCGACAGGCACCATCACCTTCGGGAGCTCCCGATTCACCACGACCGGCACCGTGACGTTCACCGTCACCGGCCTGAGCCGCACCGGCTACACCTACGCCCCCGCCCAGAACATCCAGTCCAGCGCCTCCATCAGCGCCGCACCGACGGCGCGGTAAGGGGGGAGGAGCTTCAAGTTTGAAGCCTCCTGCGTAGCAGACGACGTCAGGAGGCTGGGGACGGAGGCACCCGGTTTCCAACGCCAACGGCGTTGAGGCCCGCATCATAGAAGGGTTGGTCCGAGGAACGAGGACAACCCTGGGAATGCCCATCGATGCGGATCCAACCGCAACGCGGTTGTGGCCATGACGCCATGGAATCCCCGGGCTGGCTTTTGCCAAGGTCCTGT
>JAIXZE010000346.1 GCA_027489875.1 Verrucomicrobiales bacterium | reverse complement strand
TGAGCGAAGCGGGCGTGAGGAATCCATTTGAGTGGGGAGTTGCTGTCCGGTGTGTAAAGAAGCGGGGAATCTGTCGCCCCGCTGGGGCTGGGTGTTGATGGTGGGACGGAACCCAGCGCTCACGCGCTGGGCTATCATCTGACGGCCCTCCGGGCCTGGGGCCACGGCTTTGGAGGGCGCAAGGCTGCCGAGGTGTATTGGGATCGGACCCGGTTCTTCTTTTTGAGTTTTCGATACCGAGAAGGAGGCCATCGGCATCCCCTCTACCCGACCCGACATGAACTGACGAGGAACCCGACGGGCCGATCCTTGCCCTACGCGTCGGTATCGGGATCGGTATCGGAATCGAAAACGAAGAGGAGCATTGGCATCGATCCTTATCCCGAAGCGGACCATCTCCACGTTGCGTTGTTGAGGTGGGGGATCGCCGGGTGAGGGCACCCGGCCTACAGCATGGGGGCGCGCCGCGAAAGGGCACGCGGCCTACAGCACGGCGGATCGCCGCGTGAGGGCACGCGGCTTACAGTTGGAATGCGCAACGGGGATAGGCCCGTGGAATTGCCCATTCACCCGAACCGCTGGGGAATGACCGCAGCGGTTCGTAACGGAGGTCCCTTCCAGGAGGGTTCGATTTCCAGCCTCCTGTACGAACTGGGACTGAGGGTCAGGGTTGGCAGAGGTCTGCCACGACGCCCTTGGCTAGGGGGGCCATGATACGGACCCGGACAATGCCGGGACCGCGGAGGAGGGGAGCTTCGAGACGGGGGCCTGGACCCAGGAGGACCAGGCTGTCCACGATCCGGAAGCCGGCGTCGAGGGCCTGGATCTCGAGGCGATCCCCATCCATGGCGACCTTGAGTTGCACCGCAGGGACCGCGGAAGGCAGGAGGATCTCCGTTTCGCCGCCACCGAACTCAATGCCCTCTTCGCCGTTGCGCGTGATGATCTGAACCGTCGGCGCGAGCGCTCCGGAAGGCATGCGACGGGTCACGAGCGTACTGCCGGCAAACCACGGATTGGGTTTCGGGCCCGGGCCCACGCGGTAGCTCACGCAACCAGCGCCAGTTCCCGCCACCGCGGAGCTGCCCTCGCAGCAGACGCGAAGGAGGGTCGTCAGGTTGTTGGGAGCGATGACGACAACCCGGCGGATCGCGGCTCCGGCCCTGCCAAGATGGACGGACTGAGGGGCTCCGGTGACACCGACGAAGGTCCGGCGGTCGACCGTGACTCCGTCCGCGTCGAATGCCTCGAACTCCACGAGACCGGAACCTTGGAGGAAATCGATGGCCACTGCGGCGCAAGGCCGCATCAGTTCGATCTCGGTGCGGTACTGGACGTGGTAACCCACATGCCCCCCGACGTCCTCGATGCGCGTGGCAGGGTCTGGCATCGGGACGGAATCCGACCGGAGCCAGGATTGGAACTTGAGTCCGTCGGTCTCCAGCGGGTTCGGAACGCTCCGCGGGGATTCGAGACGGAAGTCGAGGCAATCGTCGCCGAGCCCGCCGGCGCCCAGGAGGTCGGTGAACTCGCAGCACAGCTTCGCGATCACCGTGCGTGCGTTCGGGGATTCCACGCTGAGCCACGCAATGTCGGCCGTGGCCGAGCGCAGGACCACGCGACGCCGGGTTGAGGCCGTGCCCAGCAGCCGTTCCGTGGCCACCGGGACTCCGGCGGCATCATACGCAGTGAACTCCACCCAACCGGACTGGGAGACGAACTCGATGTCGACGGCATGCGCCGGCACCGGAAGACCCACCGTGAGGAAGGTGTCGACGTCCACGCCGAGGGTGCCCTCCAGCGAACGCACGAGCACGTTCGGGCGAGCGACGCCACCGGGGGTGCTGTCGCTGTCAAACTGGTAGCCGCCCACGGTCCACGGGTTGGGGCGAGGTCCCGCCTCGAAGCTTCCGAGGTCGAGGCAACGTTCCGGATCCGGGCGCAGCCGGAAGAACCGGGTGTCTTCGCCGGACGGAATCGAGGCGTGGAAGCCGTCCTTGCCGGCGCGGATTGGAACGCGGGAGGCAAACCAGTGGTTTCCTTGACCGAGGATCTCCGTCTCCTCGAGGCGTGGCAGCTGTTCGGTGCCGGGCCAGCTCAGGAAGAGCGGTTCCTTGAGCGGGTCATTCCCGGGTTCCGCCAGCAACGCCGGAGGTTGTGTCATGGGGCCGGCCGCGAGGTCCTCGATTCCCGGCGAGCCGTCACGGATCGCATTCCGGGGCAGGTTCAACCCGATGAGGATTCCAAGGGTTCCCTCGCTGTACTCGAGGATATAGGTGCCAGGCGCCAGACCGGGCCGACGCAGGGAAAGTGTGCGCGCCCCCGTGAAGGCGTCGGGTGGGCCGGACTTCTGGCCCAGCAGTTCCGGCGTGGCGGTTTCGGCCAACACATCGCCGTCGAAGTTGAGCAACCGGACGCGGAGCGACGCATTTGCCGGGATGTCGAATTGCGCCAGGAAATCGCCTCCGCCCCGCCACTCGAACAGGTTCCATTCCGGGGTCAGGACGCGGCCGAAGTTGTCGCCGCGGCGGCCGGGAAGCTGGAGGAAGTCATCCGGGTTGATGATGAGCGAATCCGGCGCAGGGCAGGGGAATGGGAACCGTCCGCCGCTGAAGATGTCACGGCCCGAGGAGGCCCCGCGCTCGCGTTGCAGGTCGGCGAGCGCGCAGATGTCCGGGGGCATGGTGCGATACACGAATCGCGCCGTATAGGTGACGGGCCGGAGCGGGTTGACGTTCGAGAACTCCACCCGGACGGGCGGGAGCGGAAGCGTGGAATAGGGAATCGTGAGCGGCGATACCGTGGAACGTGCGATCACCTCGGAGGCGGAACGGCGTGTGCGACCCCACACCGTGCATTGCATGCCGGCACCGAACTCGATCTGCAGGCTCGGCTGGCAACCTTCCAGTTCCGGGAAGTTCTCGATGCGGAACCAGTCCACGTCCTCGCCCGAGTGAAGCGTCAGATCGCGCATCACGATCTCGCTCGAGGAGTCGAGGATTGAGGAGGAGGCGGCTGCCACCCAGGGGTTGCCCGTACCGGTTCCGACCGGGGTCGCCCGTTCAACGACGTTGTTGTTCGGACGTGAGGGGTTGTCCGAGGTGTTGCGGTCGTAGCGGTCCGTCGGAGGTGCGGCACCAACGTATGTGGTGTCGAGGAAGGTGAGCTTGTAGACATTGTCGGCCCTGCCGACGCCACGGACCGCGAAGCGGAGGTCGGAATTGGCGAAGACGGCGGGGGTGACAAAGGTGATGCGCGTTTCGGCACCGATCGTTTCGACGTTCGTCACCGACAGTCCTTCCAGGGTGAGGTCACCGAATCCGCGCGGGTAGGTGAGTCGGACGCGGGCGGAATGGAGGCCGCCGGGTGCGGACGGCAGGATGATGCGCCACCAGTCGACGTCGGCGCGATCCGGGGCTCCATCCTCGCCGAGGATGTTGATCAGGGTTCCGGTCTCCACGGCACCCAACGCCAGCGGACGCGCGTTGTCGCGGTCATCGGCGGCCTCGGCCGGGTTGATCTCATTGAAGTTCATCCGGTTGTCGTACCCCAGGGGAGCGAAGTCCGGGATGACTCCGGCGGCGGCCGTGCGCACGGCGCGGAGCGGGTTGATGAGATGCCGGCGCAGGGGAGCGCCGGCATTGACGGCGGAGACCTGATCGGCGGGTGCCATGGCGGCGAGTTCCGCCGTGGTCCAGGCACTGTTCGTCAGGATGCCGCGGATGCGCGCGGGGATTCCTCGTCGCTGGGTGGCGGTCAGGCCGGGAGAGCGTGGGTTGAGCGAGGGGTTGACGGCCTGCATGGCGGCAATGGTGCCGGCCGCATAGGGCGCCGCAGCAGAGGTTCCGCCGACGGAGTCGAGCACCCATTCATTCGCGGGCGTGATGCGGTCTTCGGGGGCTGGCCGATAATACGCGGTGCGGATGGGGGCCCAGATGTTCACGCGGTTTCCGGTGAAATGCTGGTTGGCGAAGGGCCAGTTGTCCGACGTGGCACCTGCGACGATGCAGGGCTCGATCATCGCCGGGAATACCTGCCATTCCTCGATGCGGACTTCATTGAAGTTGATCAGGTCCCGGACGACGGGCGGCAGGACTTCGCTGGAAAGCCGGTTGCCGGCGGACACAACGATCGGCACACCCCGCTCGGTGGCGAACTGCACGCCCGCGATCATGGGGTCGCGCGGGTCGCCCAGGAGCAGCGTGGCGAAGCAGGCGGCACTGGCGGTGACGGTGGCGGCGGTGGCCACACCGCAGGCCACGAACAGGGGAATGGCGATGATCGGACCGACGATCGGAATCGCCGCTGTGGCACCCGCCGTGGCGCAGATGGCGGCAGACGCGGTGGCCAGGATGGCCGTGGCCGTCGCACAGAGGGCTGTACGCCCGGCGGGCGAACAGATGTTGAAACCGATGCCCAGGTTGTCCGCGATCCGGCACGGGTACCCGCCGCTGACGTTGATCACCGAGGCTCCATCGGCGGCTGCCTTCTGCATGCCGGCACCGAATTCAAAGACGTACGAACCGAGGCCATACTGGTAGAGCATCGGCTGGGCGATCTGGCCGGCGACACCTGCGCGACCGCCGTTGCGTCCATCCCCCGGGCTCCATCGGTTGTTCAGCTTTCCCGCGAGCGTCGTGGCCACACCGGTGCCGTGCCACGTCCGCCTTCCGAACAGGCTGTTGCCAACGCGCTGGAATCCGAACGCACGCCCGGGACCGCAGAGCATTCCACCCGGACCCACCGCTTCCATGTCGCATTCCACCAACGGCGTCCTCAGGTCAGGGCTCGGCGCGAAGCCAACATCCAGGATGCCCGTCGGGATCCGGACCTCGTCGCGATCCCAGAGGGCGAGGAATGCCCACAGTTGGGGGACGTTCAGGGGACCGTCGTTCAGCAGCGTCCGGGAGTCGTCCGCCACGTTGGACTCGGCGGGAATCGGACCGGGAACGTCGTGGAACTGGAGCCGGGGGTTCGAGGCCACGATGTAACCCCGGAGGCGCAGGTCGAGGATCGTGGACCAGAGATCCAGGACTTCGCTGTTGGAGGCGACAACTTCTTCCTTCTGGTCCATCAGGTCACGGATCTGACGGAGGGAAGGCAGGTCGGCCTTGGGCGGGGCCACACGCACGAGATAGCTGGGCGACTCCCCGGATTGGATGTCGCCCTGGATGTCGAGGACCTGGCCGCCGGTGGCGTCGAGGAACCGCTTGAGGTCGTCTCCGTCGCGCGGAAAGAACACGAGCTCATCAATCGGGATCTGGAGCGGCCATCCGCCTCGTGCGATCAGTGTCCCCAGCCGCTTCGCTCCTTCGGGCGGTTGGAGTTCGTCCGGCGTGAGCGCGATCGCGGGATTGAGAACCACCGGCGAGCCGGCGAAGTCCGGATTCCGGATCAGGGCGAAGTCTCCGACGGATTCCTCTTCGGTGGCCGGATGGGAGGGGTCCTCCTGGATGTAGAACAGGGCGGCAACCCGATCCCCGGGTTTGACGGAGAGGACGCCATCCTGCGGGCTGGAGGCACCGTCCGTGGTGACCACCGGGGACGGGCTGCGGAAGCGGCGCGGAACGAGGACGTCCCGCTTGAGCGTCATCAGTTCCACGTCACCGGTTTGTGTGGACGCGACGAGGGCGTGCAACTCCGTCGCGGTGCTGTCGTGGATCACCGTCAGCACGCCGTGGATCCCATCGCCCACGGGATAGACGCGGCGATCGAGCTCGAGTCGTGTGCCGGAGGGCTTGCCGGCGCCGACAAGAGGTTTGGGGCCTTGCGTGGAGAACCCGGCGAAGGACAGCGTCCGATTCGCGTTCAATCCCTTGGCCTCACCGATGGCTGGCTGGAATCCGAAGCCATCGAGGTGCGGCACCACGCGGTAACTCCCGGGAATCAGGCCACCAAACACGTACTGCCCGTTGTTGTCGGTCAGGGTCAGACGCTTGCTCGGGCCGTCCAACGCGACGGCGACGTTTGCCATGGGCTCTCCGGAGCGGGTGATGACACCGGAGAGGGTCACGCGCGTCGGGCCGCCCAGAGCCTCGCAATACGCGACCGGAGCCCATGTCTTTGGCGATGGAAGCCCGACGCCAATCGGACCGGACGCGAGATCGTCGGGCTTCAACAGTCCAACGTGGGCGATGGCGATCCCGTCGGTTGTGGTCAGCGATCCCAGGGTGGACTCCGGAATGCGGATTTCGACGCAAGGCGGGCCGTTGCCGGCGCAGGCCTGGCTGATGCGCGCCTCCCAGAGGTTGGCCAGGTTCGGAGCTTCGACAAACCCTCCTTTGCCATCGCCGACGAACGTCCTCAACGTGCCATCCAGATAGACCCGAAGCTGGAGATCGAACGCGCCGGCCACTTCGCGGCTGGCGTGTTGCGCGTCCAATTGCACGGCGACGTATGATGCCGCGCGTCCGGTTCCGGTGGGTTCCGCCAATCCGGTGATGCCGATGTAGAGCGCGCGGTCGACGGCGGCGTCGCGATAGACCAGGTGTGCCGTCACGTCCGGCGCCAAGGGTTGGCTATGCCGCCGGATTGAAACCTGCTCGGCTCCGGCAAACTCGGTGGCGAGTGCCGGGGTACCGTCGAAAACGATCGGAACCGTCGAGCGGGGAACCAGCAGGTGGCGCGGAAGCACGCCGGCGGCTTGTTCGATGTTCTTGGGACCCAGGGGCACGGAAACATTGCTGACGAGCTCATGTCCTCCGCCCGTGTCCCAGACCGCCGCCAGATTCGGAAGGTTCCGGAGTTCGGCATCCATTCCTGCGGCGATCTCCGCACCCGTCCGCGCCGTCGACCATAGCCGGATCTCATCGAGAGCCCCGCTGAACACGTAGCCTCCCGGGTCGCCACCCACGATCACCGGCCCGGTGAAGTCCGCGCCGTTGTGGCTGAGTGCACGGGTTCCAGCCGGCTGGCCATTGATATAGAAACTGACCGCCTTGCCGTCGTAAGAGGCTGCGACATGGCACCATTGCCCCGCGGGAACCGTCTGGTCGGCATCCGCGAATGCGCCGCCGCTCCGGTAGAACCGCAGCTTGTCACAGAACCCAAACCACCAGGACTGGCTGTACGAATGCGAAAGGATCGTCTCGCAGTTGCCCGCATTGTTCCGGAAGACCCAGGCCTCGACCGTCATCGGAACCGAAGCGTCGAATCCGGCGCGGTGCTTGAACTCCAGTCCGGTGCCCGGCGACCCGTCAAAGCGTGTGCTGCGCGTTGGGGGGCAGTCGGCTGCGTATCCCTGCAAGGCAAGCAGCCAGGCCATCAAGCCCGGCAGGAAGCAGCGGGCGGAGCGCCATCGGTGGGGTGCGCCGAAAAGGAGGGTGGCGAAATTCATGACTCGGGACGTTGGAGTGATACAAAGGCCGTTGAGCAGCTCCAGAGCCATTCTCAAATCCGAACGGCGAGGCATGCCCCCGTCCGTGCCCTGGGCCACTCACTCCCTCATCCATCCGCATGTTCCGACCGAATCTTTCAAGGTTTCTGCGAAGATTCACATCGGCCCTTCGCGCCCGCCCTTCAACGGCCCAACGGATGCAACCGGACGCGCAGGGATTCGTAGCCGATCGTCCGCTGGTAACCCACCTCGGTCTCCACCTTCTCACGGCTCTCCAGAATCTCGATGCGGGCCATGCGCGCTGCCAGGCGTTGGAGGAGCGAGCGCACGATCAGGCGCGCATGGGGGGCCCCCATGCACAGGTGCACGCCGCTGCCGAACGCAAGGTGCGGGTTGGGCTTCCGATCCAGCCGTACTTCCGTAGGCGCTTCGAACGCCGCCGGATCCATGTTCGCCGACGCCCAGCACAGCGAGGCCCGCGCTCCCGCTTCCACCGTGATGCCGTGGACATCCGTGGCCACCGGACACACGCGTCCGATGTGTGTCAGCGGCGTGAAACTCCGGAAGAACTCCTCGCCGGCATTCACCACGCGCTTCGGATCGGTCCGAAGGTATTCCAGCGCTTCGGCACGGCGTCCCAGATAGGCAAACACCGATGACACCGTGTGGATGACCGTGTCGCGTCCGCCCGCAAAGGTCAGGTTGGCGAAGCCCATCATCTCGTCGCGGGTCAATGGACGTCCCTGGTAGGTCGCCTGCGTCAACGCCGAGAAGAAGTCCGGTCCGGGTTGGGCCTGCGCACGATCCAACTGGCCCTGGAGATACTCTTCGAGTGCCGCCCCCTTCTTCCGTCCGTCACCGCCATCGCGGAAGACGTGCGTCCCCCAACCGATCCAGATCTCGGCCTCGGCCAACGGCATGTTCAGCAGGTACGTCAGGGCCCGTGACTGCAGCGGCAAGGCGAACTCGCGGACGATCTCGATCCCGTCGGCGGCCAGGGCCTCGTCCAGCAGGCCGTCGATCAGCTTCTCGACGGAGGCGATGACTTCCGGATCCTTGGCCCGACGGAAGAAGGGCTCGGCGATCTCGCGGTATTCGGTGTGCTCCGGCGGGTTCGTCTCGATGGGCAGTTGGCGCATGCTCCGGACGTCTTCCTCGGCGGGGATGGGGACACGGAAGGGGGCATCCGAACTGAAGGTCTTCCAATCCTTGGCGGCACGTCGGACGTCCTCGTGGCGGAGGATCATGGCGATGGGCTCGCCGCGGGATTCGGTCTGGAGGACACCGCGGGACTCGCGCTTTTCGCGAAAGGGGTCTGGAAGCTTTTCCATGGAGGGAAACGTGGCGGACAAGTGATTGGCTGTCTGGAGAGTGTGGCGGGTTGGGGGCGGGTGCCAGCGTGGGGTTGTCCGTTGCGGTGCGCGGGTTGGCCTAGCCCGAACATTGGAATTTCCGCCTCTTGACCCTGAACGTGGGGACATGGTTTTCTCTGTCCCTGCGCCGGTGGAGAGGTGGCCGAGTGGCTGAAGGCGCTGGTTTGCTAAACCGGTTTACGGTCAAAAGCCGTAACGGGGGTTCGAATCCCCCCCTCTCCGCCATCTTCCCGCCCCTCATACACGCACGCAGACTCCTACCGTCGATCCGCCGCCCCGAACGCGTACAGCCTGGAGGCCGTTCGGAGGTAGAGCGTGGATCCGACCATTGCCGGCGACGCCTGGATCGATTCGCCAAGGTCATTGCGGGAAACCACTTCGAACTTCGGTCCCGGCTTCACAACCGTGACGATCCCGGGCTGCGACGCGAGGTACAGGTGCCCGCCGGCCAGGGTCGGGCTCGCATAATAATCCCCCGGTGCCGAGAGGCGTTCTTCCTGGTAGGCGGGTTTTCCCGTGGCGGCATCCAGGCAGGTCAGGAACCCGCCGTTCTTCACGAGATAGAGGTGGCTCCCGTCGTGCACCGGTGACGCCACATAAGGTAGGCCCCGCTTGAATCGCCACCGCACCCCCTCCGCCGTCACCGATCCATCCGCGGCGGCTTCCAATGCCCACGCCTGGTTCTCGA
Source organism: Verrucomicrobiales bacterium (assembly GCA_027489875.1). Lineage (GTDB taxonomy): Bacteria > Verrucomicrobiota > Verrucomicrobiia > Limisphaerales > UBA9464 > UBA6176. The sequence goes on along the minus strand of JAIXZE010000346.1, from coordinate 1,066 downwards.
CCCGCGCAAAGATCGCCGCCATCGATTCCCATTCCGTGCGGTCGACGAATCCGTCGCGGTTGCCGTCGAGGTGTTTCTTCCGCTGCTGGGCAGCCCCGGCGGGAAGTTCGGCGTGCGAAAGGCGGCCGTCCTTGTCCTTGTCGTTGTCCGCCAAAATCGTCGCGAAGGCCCCCAGCTCGATCCGGTCGGCGGCGCGGTCGCCACCCGTCGTCCAGCTGGCGGCGTACAGGGTGTTGCCGGAAACCACCGGTGTCGTGCAGGTGATGCGGGCCAGCCCGTCGACCCGCCAACGCTCGCGTCCCGTGGCCGGATCCAGCCCGGTCATGAAGATCGTGCCCGGGACCACCAGATCGGTCCGGCCATGGTGCGACCAAAGGATCGGGGTCCCGAATCCACGGCGCATCTCGGGACGTTCCACGCGCCACGCCTCGGTGCCGTCGTCCACCCGTAACGCCACCAGGTACGAGCCGGCGTCCTGATCGAGCAATTGGATGACAAGGTTGCCGGCGACGACCGGCGACGAACTGGCCCCGTACTCCGTCTCGGTGACGGGCAGGGGATGCCGCCACAGTTCGCGTCCCTCGAACGTATAGGCCGCCAGCCCGAAGGAACCGAAGTGCACGAAGACCCGGGAGGCATCGGTGGCGACCGTGGCGGACGCCGGGCTGCCCAGCGAACGATGGACCTCTTCGACCTTCGACGGCGGCAGGCTGCGTCGCCAGAGTTCACGTCCGCTGGTTGGATCAAAGGCCAGGGTCCAGAGCTGACCCTGGTCAAACCCGGTAAGGAACAGGCGACCGTCGCGCAGCACCGGCGAGGAGTTTCCGGGCGGAACCGTCGCCTGCCACAGGACGTTGGAGGACGGTCCGAAGGCGAGGGGTGGTTGAGCCCCCTTCGCAGCGATGCCCAGCGATGCCGGCCCACGGAACTGGGGCCAGTCCGAAGCCAGCGCCGCCGACGCCGCGATCAAGCACAGGGAACCGGCCAGCGGGAAGTGGACGCCTCGGGGGATCATGTGTCCGCAAGGGAACCACCGACGCCCGAAGCTGACAATGGGCACGGGTGC
>JAIXZE010000111.1 GCA_027489875.1 Verrucomicrobiales bacterium | reverse complement strand
TCGCGACCTTCGCGGAGGAGCTTGTCACCGCGGAGCGGCAGGACGGCGAGGTCGTCCGGAAGGCGGAGCCCGCGCAGGGCCTTCGCGACCTGTCCGTAGGTCCGGATGCGGGCGATGGTTTCCTGGCCGATGTAACAGCCCTTGGAGTAACTGATGCCGCGGGCTTCGATGCCGGCTTCGGGCGCGAGGTTGGTTTCGTCGATGTCGAGGCCGAAGCGTGGGATGCCGGCTTCGAGGCGCGCGAGTTCGAGGGCTTCCCATCCGGCGAGACCGCCGGACTCATCGCGGGCGGCGGAGACGAGCTTGTCGAGGACCATGGCCTGGACATCGAGGGGGATGAACAGGTCGAAGCCGGTGGAACCCGTCCGGGCGTTCCGGGTGACGTAGATTTCCCCGAGGGTCGGATCCGCGAGGTGGGCGACGGCGAGATCCTGCTCGGGAAGGGTGATGCCGAGGTTGAGCCGTTGGAGGACGGCGGCAGCGCGGGGTCCCTGGACGGACAGCAGGCCGTAGTAGGGGGTGACATCGACGCATTGGACGTCGTCGGCGACGATGTAGTGGTCGAGGCGCTGGAGGAGCATCGGGGTGAGCCCGGGCTCGACGTCGACCAAGAGTTCGTTCGGGAGCGCGTAGATGAAGGCGTCGGCCTGCATCCGGCCCTTGTTGGTGACGAAGGCGGCGTAACAACCGCGCAACGGGGTGAGGGCGGTGATGTCGTTGGTGACCTGGCCGTGGAGGAGTCGGACGCGGTCGGAACCGGTGAGGCAGAACCGGCCGCGGCTGCCGAGGTCGAGGACACCGGCCGAAGTGCGGAGGAAGGCGTGTTCGGCGGCGGGGTTGCCGTAGTGGGCGATGGTTTCGCTCCCGTTCACCTCGGTGAACCGGGCACCCAGCGCGGCGTGGACCTCGTGCAATGGCAGCGTCATGAGCGCGGACTATGGCTCAGCGGATGCCCCAGCGGAAGGGGTCGGAATCGTCGATCAGCAGGGTGATGTCGGCGTTGACGTGGGCGGTGCCGGTGACGGTGGGGGCGATGGTGCCGGCGGCGCGGTCAATCCAGCGGAAGTGACCGCTGAAACGGCTGCCGAGGATGCTTTCCTGGATCCAGTGCTGGCCTTCGAGGAGTTTTCCGTCGGCGGCGAGGCAGGCGAGCTTGGCGCTGGTGCCGGTGCCGCAGGGCGAACGGTCGTAGGCCTTGCCCGGGCAGAGGACGAAATTGCGGGAATGGGCGTCCGGCGCTCCCGGAGGACCGAACAGCTCGACGTGGTCGATCTCGGGGTAGCCCTGGGTGTTCACGGCCTGGCGGATGCGCCAGGAAAGCTCGGTGAGCGCCTCGACGTTCCGGAGTTCGATGGATTGGCCGTGCTTGTCGACGAGGAAGAACCAGTTGCCGCCCCAGGCGACATCGCCGGTGATGGGGCCCACGCCAGGAACATCCACGGTGACGGCCTTGGCCTTGCGATGGCTCGATACGTTGGCGACGGAGGCGGTGCCGTCGGGGTGCAGGGTGGCGGTGACGGGACCGACGGGGGTGTCGAGGCGGAGGTCGCCGGGGGTGAGCCGGCCGAGGTGTGCGAGGGTGGCGACGAGGCCGATGGTGCCGTGGCCGCACATGCCAAGGTAACCGACGTTGTTGAAGAAGATCACGCCCGCCTGGCAGGTGGGATCATGCGGGGGAACGAGGATGGCCCCGACGATGACATCCGAGCCGCGGGGTTCGTTGACGATGGCGGAGCGGTAGTGGTCGAACTGTTCGCGGAAACGTTGGACGCGTTCGGCGAGGGGGCCGGTGCCGAGGTCGGGTCCGCCGTCGAGGACGACGCGGGTGGGTTCACCGCCGGTGTGGGAATCGAGGACGTGGATCTTGTGCATGTTCAGTGGACCCGGATGGCGCGTTGGATGCGGATGGGAGGGGTGAGGGACTGCTGGTCGGCGGGGGCGGCGTGGATCTTTCGGACGAGGTCCATGCCCTCGACGACGCGGCCGAAGGCAGCGAAGCCCTGGCCGTCGGGATTGCGGCGTCCGCCGAAGTCGAGTTCGGGCTGGTCGCCGATGCAGAGGAAGAAATGGTGGGTGGCGGAATCGGGGCCTTCGCGGGCCATGGAGAGGGTGCCGTCGAGGTGGCGCAGGCCGGTGTCGCGGGTCCGTTCGAGCCGGATGGGAGCGAAGGCCTCGGATTCGCGGGCGGCGTTGGCCTGGGCCTGGATGACCGCGATGCGGACCTGGTTGGTGGGCTGGTTGTCGGCGCGCACGGTGCGGAAGAAGTTGCCGTCGCTGTAGAAACCCTCGTGGACGTAGCGGAGGAAGTTCGTGGTGGTGATCGGCGCGTGGACGGCATCGAGTTCGACGACGATGTCGCCGAGGGCGGTCTGGATGGAGACGCGGGGCTTGTCGCCAACGGGTGCGGGGCGCCAACGGAAGGTGGGGGCAGTGGCGGCGTTGTGGCCTTCGAGGTGGGCTCGGTCGGCGGCGGAGCGTTGGCCGGGCTTCACGTATTTCCAGGAACGATCGCCGAAGACCTCCTCGCAGAGGGAGGCCACGGTGGGGTCGTAGGTGCGGAGTTCGGCGCGGGTGTTGACGTGGTTGTGCAGGGCGTCGTTCTCGCGGTTGTTGTCGAACCAGCACTGGACGGCCTCGGCCCAGTATTCGTGGCGGTTGACGGCGGCGTAGGTGCCCTTCCAGAGACCGCGGTTGGTGGCGCTGTGGAAGGCCGTCTGGAGGCGGGTGTCGAAGGTGGGATCGGTGGAGCTCAGGCCGGTTTCGTGGATGGCGTGGGCGAACTCGTGGATCAGGATGTTCTCGGTGGCGTAGGGATCGCCGGCGTACCCGAGCAGGTTCTCCTCGCCGCAACTGACGGCGGGGGCTTCGGGGGTGGCACCGAGACCGCGGGCGCGTCGATCCCAGTAGACCTTGGGTTGCAGGTTGGCGTGTTCGGGGACGTCCGTGGTGAACTCGTTCCAGGCCATCACGGCGAGGCGCACGCGGTTGGAGGCCATGGCGTGGAGGAGATCCGAGCGGCCTTCCAGCATGTGCTCGACGATCCACGCGGCCTCGCGCAGGGCAGGACGGGAGACGTTGGTGGAGCCGACGATGGGGAATCCACGCAGGACGACGACCTGTTGGTAGAACGGGGCGAGGGGAAGTCGGGTACGGAGGGCGTCCGGAATGGGGCCGGGCTCGGGGACGTCGGCCCGGGCCAGGGTGAGGAGGCCCAGGAGTCCGGCGACCAGCCACAGGAAACGCTGGAAACGGCTGGAAACGGAACGGAGCAGCCTTGGGATCCGCGTCGTTTGACCGGGGCTGGAGAGCGCGTGGGGGCTCGGAGCTTCGGTCAGCGGTGCCGTGGAAACCATGCC
>JAIXZE010000207.1 GCA_027489875.1 Verrucomicrobiales bacterium | reverse complement strand
CTCCGTCACCGGCAACGCGGTGATCGAGTTCGCCCCGCGCACCGCGAACACGAAATGGTGCAGCCCCGATGCGGCGAACTGTCCGAACGCAAATCCGTCCGCAGCCAACCCCGTCGCCTGCGCGACGACCACCGGAGGCAGCGCCCCTGGCCGCAGCACACGAAACCGCTTCTGGTTCCCCACCCGTTCCAACACGCCTACGAGCGATTCGCCGCCCGCCTTGACCCGCACCCGTCCACCAGTGACGGGAATGCCGTCCACGGCACCATCCGACAACGCCGAGAACACCCCATCGACGTTCCGCACCTGCGCGAAGCGTCCCGGAGACGGCAACCCGTTCTCCGCCGACAGCACCGCGACATCATCGAATGGCGTGTTGAGATTGCCGGGAATGTCGATGGGCACCGCCACCACCGGCCCGACGCCGGCCGCGAAGAGGCTCAACGGTTCCCCGGCATCCAACGGACTTTCGGCCCGCAGCACGTTGACCCGATTCGCTTCCGGTCCCGTGAAGACGAGCGCATCGCGTCCCGCCACCAGCAATCGGCCGGCTCCGACCGAGGACACAGACCCGATTCCGGAAGCCCGCGCCGGAACCCACGTAAACGCCCCGGCCCCGAGCTGGTACCCGATGCGGTAGGCACCCGAGGCGCGATCGACGATCACGGCGTCCGGCCGTGTGTCCCCATCCACGTCCGCGGTGAGGGTGAGCTCGGTGGGGGTGCCGGTCGACGAGGCCGAAAGCCGACCTGCCAACAGCAGGGACAGGACAGCGGCATGGCGCAGCGACCGCGCGTACCCGATGGAGTTGGATTCGTTCATGGAAGTCCTCGGTTCAGGGAATCGTTACGGCAGGAACGGGCACGACATCGCGGATCTCGCCGTTGGGCTCGAACCGTACGACCACATAAGCGTAAGCCGCCTCGCGCATCACGGGCTGGGTGTCCAGCAGGTAGATCTTCGGATCCTGGTTGGGCTGTGAAGACGGCGGCGTGATCCGCACGAACGGATCGACGATGCGCGTTGCGGTGCCCGCCTGACCGAGGTTCACCGACTGCGTCACGATCCGTTCCATGAAGGGCGAAACCTGAACCAGATCGCCGGAGACCTTCGTGAAGACATCGTTCGGCACCTGATAGCGGTACAGCACCACCGGGAGCATCGACTGCTTCTCGCCGTTGCCGGGGTCATGCGTGAAGACGTAGTTCACCGGGTTCTTCGTGCCCTTGAGATGCGTCGTCAGCTTTCCGTCCACCGCCGCCACCGTGGTGTCCGCCAACGGCACGTTGGCAATGTGGATACCCACACCGGTGAAGACATCCCCCGCGAGGTTCTCTGCCTTCAGGAAGCCCGCGAACGCCGCGCCGTTGACCTCCGGAAGTTCCCGCGCCGGCCACGGGACGTTGGGACCGGACTGACCGGCCGCAACCGTCTCGCTCCACTGAAGACTCCGGGCGTTGCTCGGGCGACGTTCGCCATTGCCCTTGGGAATCGAACGGATCTGAACGTGATACTTCGTTCCACGGGACACCGGAAATGTCACCGTGAACTGCGGTCCGGGACCGAAACCGGTTCCCGGCTTCGGCGTGAGATAGCTGCCGAAGTCATAGTTCTTCGGCTTCTCCGGATTGCCGACACCGAAGAAGTTGCCCGGCGTATTCTGGTTGGGCGACAGAAGGTCATTGAGCTTGGCGGGAGGCGTTCCCAACTCCCGCGCCAACAACACCTCGAACCGCTCCACCCCCGCCGGCGGACAGAACCACCGCACCGTCATCGTCGGCGCATTGGTCGTTCCACCCGGGATCAGCTCCGCGAGGATCGGCTGGGCCGCCGGCTGTGCGACCTCCACGCAGTCGCCGATCTGGGCCATCGGACTGGCGTTCCCGTGCTCGTCCAGCAACTGGGCGAAGTAACAGATCGTCGAGGCGTTCGCCGGCAGGTCCTGGTCGACGACCGTGATCTGATTGGTCAGTGCGGCATCCGTGCGGCCCTGCTTCCACAAGGTCAAAACGCCACTGTCCACGCGACGGTACAACCGCCATTCCTGCGTGCCCGGTGTGAGGTCGACCGCCACGTCCAGCCCCTTGGTCGGGACACCGCCGCCTTGTCCGCCGCCACCGGTTCCAACGCCGGGCCGCGGATAGTGCGCCTGGCAGTCCGGGTCCCCGCCGCCTGCGGTGCTCGACACGGGAGCCAGCAGGACCGGTGAACACCGCAACAATCCACGGAAGCGCGCCTCGCGCACCGCGCGTTCGCTGGGCAACCCGGGCAACGCCAGCATCACCGTCGCGCTCGCCGTGCTCCGGGACGTCCCCATCCGGGCATAGGCGGCGATCGCCGGTCCCGAAGCGGCCGCAGACCGGCTCACACGCACCCGATGCACCACGCGATCCCGATGGGCGGGGAAATGGAAACGGCCCAACCGGTTGGCCGCCGCGTTGCCGAACAGGTAGAAGTCCACCCACTCGATCTCGCGATCCGCCCGTGTGGCCACCAGATCGAACTCCACCAACTCCGCGTCGACCTCGGTCGAGACGACATCCTCGAATCCGTTGGCCGCAGCGATGGGCTTGCAGCAGTTGATCACGATGCCGCCCGTCGGGGCCGGCGGCCCCTGCCGATCGCGCAACACGCCGAAGGCCGGCGCACTGTTCGGCGAGTAATTCGGGCCGCACGCGCCGTTGTCCACCGCGCGCACCGTGTACCAGAACGTCTTTCCCGCTGCCGTGGCCATCGTCGGCGGATTGTTCGCGTTGTCGATGTACGTATAGCTCTTCACCCCGTTCACATGCGGGATCAACGGCGACACCTTCTTCGCCTCCGGCAGGCCGCCAAACTTCAGCGCCTCATCCGGCGTGTTCCACCGGTAGATGTAGTATCCGACGATCGTCACCTCGGGCGTGCTGACCTTCGCCGGCCAGGTGATCTCCAGATGCTGGACGTCAACGCCGTTGATGTACTCGTGATGATTCCCCACCTGCGGCATGCGCG
>JAIXZE010000102.1 GCA_027489875.1 Verrucomicrobiales bacterium | reverse complement strand
GTGGGATCGGCGGTGTAGCAATGCCACGAGAAGAAGTTCAGCGGGACGTTGTCCTTGCGGCACATCTTCAGGAAGCGCTCGGCGAACTCCGTGGGAACAAACTGGCCCTTCACGAAGCTGCCGCTGGCTCCAAGCGATGGGCCGCCGACCTTCAGCGACGGGAACTCCTTCTTCACCGCGAGCGCGGTGGTGCGGTAGAGCCGCAGGTAATCGTCGTCGGTTCCGCTCCACATGGCCGGCCGGTTCTCCGGTTCGTTCCAGATCTCCCAGTACTGGATCCGGTGGTGGAATCCGTTCGCCCACCCTTCGTTGTAGTGACGGATGATCCCGAGGCAGACCGCGGCCCATTTGTCCGGATCGGCAGGCGGGTGGGCGTATCGCTTCACCGGCGTGTGCTCGATGCTCTCGCCAAGACGGTAAATGGGTTCCGCGCCCGTCTTGCGGACCGCCTCGATGTATTCGTCGGTCAGGCGGAAGTCGTAGCTTTCGGGAAGGGTGGGATCAGCGTTCGGATTGGGGAACACGGCGTGGTGATCGACCACGTACGGATTGGGCCAACCGCAGTCATGGAGGCGTGTGCTCGGGATGCCGAGTTCCCGCTGTTCGCGGATGACATCAAAGATCCCGCCGGGGGCCAGCGGGCCCTTGTTGACGCCGTGGAGCGGGCGGATGGAGCCCTTATTGACCGAGAAGTCGACTCGCAGCGGTGCTTCCTCCGCCCGGAGCGGAAGGGAGGCAACGAAGAGGCTCATGAGCCATGTCGGCCACGAAGCGAGACGGGCCCAGGAAACGCGCATGGGGGAAGTCTGCGGGAGAATGTATGCGCGGGGGAAGGAATCCGGTTGGACGGAGGGACCGGGGTTTTGTGGACAGACAAACGGCCGACTCCCGGATCAGTACCCCGCGGCTTGCCCGTCCTTGCGGGATTCGGTGGCGCCGATGAACACGCGGTTGGTGCGGTCCCAGAGGATGCCCTGGAAGCCGCCGAAGTTGCCGGCGCCGGTGAAGCCCACCTTGTGGCCGAGGCGGACCAGGTCGCGGGCGGATTCCGCTGGGAACCCGTGTTCGAGGAAGAGCTGACCTCCCGCGGCGATGCGTTCGCCGGTGGGTTCGGAGGAATCGGTGTGGTAGGCCCGAGGGGCGTCTCCGGCTTCCTGCAGGTTCATGCCGAAATCGAAAAGGTTCAGGAGGACCTGGACGTGGCCCTGGGGTTGCATGTCACCACCCATGACGCCGAAGGCGAGGAAGGGTTCGCCGTCGCGGGTGACAAACGCCGGGATGATGGTGTGGAAGGGACGTTTCCCCGGCGCGTAGGTGTTGGGCTTTCCTTCGGCCAGATCGAACGCCTCGCCGCGGTCGTGCAGGATGAATCCGAGCCCGTCGGGAGACATGCCCGACCCCATTCCCCGGTAGTTGCTCTGGATGAGGGACACCATCATCCCGTCGGAATCGGCGGTGCAGAGATAGATCGTGTCGCGTCCACCTTGCGGGTTTCCGGCGGTCGGAGTCTTTGCGGCCTGGTCTGGACGGATCAGGGCGCGTCGCTTCTCTGCGTAAGCCTTGTCGAGCAGACCGCGCACCGGGATGGCGGCGAAGGCCGGGTCGGCGATGTGGGCGGCCCGATCCTCGAAAGCCAGTTTCTTGGCTTCCGTGAAGAGGTGGAGGTGACGTGTGGAACCGAACCCGGCGGCGGCCACGTCATATCCCTCGAGCAGGTTCAACATCAGGAGCGCGGTGATGCCCTGGCCGTTGGGTGGCAGTTCCCAGACTTCGAATCCGCGATAGTTGACCGAGACGGGCTCCACCCATTCGGACTGGTGCGCGGCGAGGTCCTCTTCGGAGAGGAATCCGCCCTGCGCCTTCATGAACCTTGCGATGCGCTGGGCGATGGATCCGCGGTAGAACGCGTCGCGTCCCTCGCGGGCGATGGTGGACAACGTGTCCGCGAGCGCGGGATTGCGGAAGACTTCGCCCTTGGCCGGGGGCCGCCCGCCGGGGGCGTAGACGGCGAGGATGTTCGAGTAACTGGAGAGGTTGCGGACGTTGCGGGCCCAGCCATCGGCGATGACTTCCGTCAGCGGGAAGCCTTCGCGGGCATAGGCGATCGCCGGCGCGAGATTGGACGCCATGGAACGGCGGCCAAATCGGGCGTGCAGTTCGTGCCAACCGTCGACGCAGCCCGGCACGGACACCGGCAATGGCCCGTACGAGGGAATCCGTGTGAGGCCGCGTCGGCGGAATTCTTCCAGCGTCAACGAACGGGGGGAACGTCCGCTGGCGTTGAGGCCGTGCAGACGGCGGGATTTCGGATCCCACACGATCGCGAAGAGATCCCCGCCGATGCCGCAACCGGTCGGTTCCATGAGGCCGAGGCAGGCGTTGGCGGCGATGGCGGCATCGACGGCGGAACCACCCTCCCGAAGGACCTGCACGGCCACGCCGGTGGCGAGTGGATGACTGGTGGCCGCCATGCCGTGGCGGGCGATCACCTCCGAACGGGTGGCGAAGGATTTGCCGACCGGGCGGTTGCCATCAGAGGCATGGTTGGAGGAAACCGGCGTAAGTGCGGCGAGTGCGATGAGCACCCATCGGCCAAGGTGTGTGCTTCCCGTCATGGAGGAAGCAAACCCGCTCGTGGTGTGCGGAGCAATCCCGGCGACGGGGACGTTGCAGCCCCGTCTGTGAGCGGGGTGGCGATGTCCTCATCGCCTTGGGGAGAGGCTTTGAGGACGGCGACGTGGATGTTGCCTCTCCGCTGGCTGGGGGTAGCACGCACAGGCACCCGAGGGACGGATGGAGCGGGATCAGGCGGTCGGCGGGGCCTCTGGCGTGGGGATGCCGGCTTTCGGCGGAGCAGGTTCGCTGGGAAAAAGGCGTTCGCGGAGCTTCAGCATGGGCCATTCGATGGCCTTGCTCATGAGCCAGCCGAAGACGAGGGACCCGAGCATGTAGAAGCAGAAGAACGCGAAGTAACCATCGCATCCGGGGATCTTCTGGAAGAGGGGCCAGCCCCAGATCAGGACGGGCAGGTGCCAGAGGTAGATTGAATAGCTGGAGGCGCCGAGAGGACCAAGGACGCCGAGGAGGGGATTCCGCGTCCCTCGCAGTCGCAGTGCGACCAGAACCAGCAGGCCGGAGCCCAGGTAGAAGAGGATGACCCCGAAGACCGAAATCCCCTTGTAGAGTTCGAGTGGGAAGAGGAATGCCGGACTGAGCGAGAGGCATCCGGCGGTGAGGAGGGTCGCGGTGTTGACCTTGGCCAGCCTGGATTCGAGCTGGTGGAAGTGGGATCCGTAGGAAAGCAGGACGCCGTACATCAGCGAGTCGATCCGGATGTGGGTTCCAAACAGGTAGGCCCGGTGCGAGTAGGACTCGAACACGAAAAGGGTGGCGATCCTGAGGAGCAAGCAGGCGGAAGCGGTGAGGAGGAAGAGGTGCGGGACCAACCTGAAGGGGTTCCCGGGACTGCCTTGCGGACGCTCCCTGCGGAGCGCGAAGAAGCAGAGGAACGCGATCCAGAGATAGAAGTGCTCTTCGACGGCGAGTGACCAGGTGTGGTGCCAGAGGCCACCCAGGTAGTTCTGCAGGAAGAGGAGTTCGCCAGCCACCCGGTACCATCGAAGCCCTTCGCCGGTCAGGTAGGCAACCGCGAGCGTGGCGAGGATCATCGCATAGAAGGCCGGATAGATCTTGAACCCACGCCGGATCAGGAAGCGTTTGAGGTCCACCGTGCCGTGGCGCTGGAATTCCTTGAAAAGCAGGCCCGAGACCAGATAGCCGCTCAGGACGAAGAACAGATCGACACCGACCCACCCGCCTGTCTGCCAGACCTTCAGGAACCGGCTTTCCTGCTGGGGGAGGTAAAGGTGACGCCCCAGGACCAGGACGACCGCCACCAGCCTCAGGATGTCGAGACCGGGATTCCTCATGGGCCGGGCCTGCGCATCCGGCTGGGTGCCGGGGTTGGGGGGAGGTATCGCTTGCGAGTTCCGACCACGGCGACAGGCAAGCCACCGTTTCGAAGGTCAGCCCGGAAGGGTGCGCAACCCATGGATGTGGAAATCATGAATCCTGCGTTCATCTGAGAGCTTCCCGGTTGCGCCGTTTGGACCCCTTTCGAGCAGGGGGCGCATCTTGACACGGCCCCCGTGAGGAACGGGGTGGCGACGTCCTCGTCGCCGTTCCAAAGCCATTCCCAAGGCGATGAGGACATCGCCGCCCCGAATCCTTCCCAAAGGGGGCAGTGTCAAGATGCGCCCTCGAACAGGTCATGGATCCGGTATTGGCTGAAACGCGTTGAGCCGATGCTCGGGAGTCCGGAGAGCAGGGCTGCATTACTCCACCGCCCCGGGCAGTGCAAGCTCCCGGAACCTCCGGGGCCATCGTGCGTGCAGCAGACGTCGCGAAAGCCTCCGCCTCCTGGGCGTCGTTCAGTGGGATCTGTGTCCAGGTGCCGCGCCAAAGCGGAGGCGCCAACGCAGGGCGTTGGCGAAGGCAGCGATGGCGATGATAAAGGACGCGATGAAGAACCAACGGGAGTCCAGGTGGAGCGTGGTCTGGCCGTTGACGGTTTGGGTGTAATTCACGCGCAGAAAGAAGAAGCCGGCGATGCTGGCACCGGCAGCCATCGCAGAAAGGATCATGGCACCGATGAATCGCGGGCGACGTCCGGCGAGACACCAGATCACCGATTGGAGGACCGCCCCGCAGATGGCGAGCCAGAGGACCACCGTGGCAAAGAGCAGGGCTTGAAACGTCATGATTGAAATCCGTCTCCTCCATAGCACCCTGCGCCGATCGGAAAGCCAAGGACCAATCCGGGAGTAGGATGGCCCTCGCCAACCCGCGGGGAGGACTGGGAACAATTGGTCCCGTTTCGGGCCTCGCCAAGGCGGGGTGCGAAGGCGAGGATTGCGGAAGGTTTTTTCGAGTCATGCGCACCATCGTCCATCCGGTTGTCCAGCGTCGGGGTTTCGGTTCGGTTGCCACGCCTGTGGTGTTGGGTCTGTTGCTCGCCGCCGCGCACGGATCCGCCGCGGAGCCGGGCGTGGATTTCGCGAAGGAGATCGAGCCCATCCTGATCAAGCGCTGCTCCGAATGTCATGGGCCGGACAAGCAGAAGGGGGACCTCCGCCTCGACACCCGAACGCTGGCGTTGAAGCCCGCGAAGTCGGGGAAGGTGGCGCTGGTGCCGGGCAAGCCGGACGAGAGCGAGATCCTCAAGCGGGTGACCACGCTGGATCCGGATGATGTCATGCCGCCGAAGGAACCGCGGTTGACCGCTGCGGAGGTCAGCAGTTTGCGGCGCTGGATTTCCGAGGGAGCGGTGTGGCCCGAAGTGGATCCCCGGACGCACTGGTCCTTCCGTGCGCCGGTGCGGCCCGCGGTGCCTGAAGTGCGGACCTCGGGTGTGACGCTGCACAATGAAATCGACCACTTCATCCAGGCGCGTCTGGAGAAGGAAGGACTCTCCATGCGGCCGGAGGAGGATCGCGCTGCGTTGTTGCGCCGGGTTTCGCTGGACCTGACGGGATTGCCGCCGACATGGGCGGAGGTCGAGGCCTTCCGGAAGGACACCTCGGCGAACGCCTATGAGAACGCCGTCGACCGCTTGCTGGCATCGCCGGAGTTCGGGGAACACATGGCGCGTGGCTGGTTGGATCTGGCGCGTTACGCGGATTCGAACGGGTATCAGGTGGACCTCGCCCGTTCGATCTGGCCTTACCGCGACTGGGTGATCCAGGCGTTCAACCGGAACCAGCGCTTCGACCAGTTCACCATCGACCAGATCGCCGGTGACCTGGTGCCGAACGCGACTCTGGAGCAGCGGATTGCCACCGGGTTCAACCGCAACACCAAGATCAACGACGAAGGCGGCGGCGACGCCGAAGAGTATCGCGTCAAGGCCGTGAAGGATCGGGTGGCCACCGTGGGCACGGCGTGGCTCGGTCTGACCCTGAACTGCGCGGAGTGCCACACCCACAAGTACGATCCGATCTCGCACGACGAGTACTACCAGTTCTACGCGTTCTTCAACAACTCGACCGACGGCGGCAACTACAGCGTGGCCCCGACCGTTGAGGTGCCGGCTCCGGACCTGAGCCAGTCGCGCGATTTCGTGAAGGGGCGCTTGGAGTCGACGCAGAAGGAGTTGGCGGCCGCGGAGGCCGCTTTGGCCGCCGAACAGGTCCAATGGGAGAAGCGCGTCGCAAAAGCGGGCGAGACCTGGAAGGTGCTCGAACTGCGGAATCCGCATTCCACGGGTGGGTCGGGGTACACGAACCTTCCGGATGGCTCCCTTCTCGCGAAGGGCGTGAATCCGATCTACGACACGATCACGGTCGAATCGGAGACGGCGTTGACCGGGATCACGGCGGTGATGCTTGAGGTGCTTCCGGATCCCTCGTTGCCCAAGAACGGGCCGGGGCGCTGGGGCGCGTCGGGGAATTTCATCCTCGATGAGTTCGCCTTTTCGGCGGTCCCGAAATCCGGGCCGATGCCGGCGAACACGAACCTCGTTTTCGCCACCGCGACGGCGGACTGGGAACAGCAGTACTACCGCGCCGAACACGCGGTGGACGGGAATCCGAAGACGGGGTGGGCGATCGGACCGCGGTTTGGCCAGCGGCATGTGCTGGTGGCGAGCCTGCAGGAGCCGGCGGGATTCAAGGGTGGCAGCCGGCTGGGATTCCGGTTTGATCACTATCACGGCAACAGCCATTGCGTGGGCCGTTTCCGGATCTCGGTCACGACGGAGAAGCAGCCGGACCTGCGCTGGCCGCTCTCGACGGAAGTCCGGGATGCGCTGGCGGTGAAGCCGGCGGCCCGCACCGAGGAACAGAAGAAGCTGCTGGCAGCGGCGCATCGCGAGGCTTCGGAAACGGTCCGTGGACTCGAGCGTGAGATCCTGCGGTTGCAGCAGCGCGAGAAGCAGCTGGCCGCGCAGAAGTTCAGCACGCTGGTGATGCAGGAGCGCGGGGAACCGCAGCCGCGGCAGACCTACGTGCATCAGCGCGGGGATTTCCTCACGCGGGGCAAGGACGTCTCGGCGGCGGTGCCGGCTGTGTTCCATGCGTTGCCGCAAGGCGCGCCTGCCAACCGGTTGGCGCTGGCGCGCTGGCTGGTGGATCCGGCGAACCCGCTGACGGCGCGCGTCACGGTAAACCGGTTCTGGGAACGCTGTTTCGGAACGGGGCTCGTGAAGACCTCCGAAGACTTCGGGCGTCAGGGCGAGCCGCCCTCGCATCCGGAGTTGATCGACTGGCTTGCCACAGAGTTCGTCCGCCTTGGCTGGGACGTGAAGGCGATGCAGAAGCTGATCGTGATGTCGGCGGCCTATCGTCAGAACGCGGCGGCCGATGCGACACGGCTGGAAAAGGATTTCTACAACCGGCTGATCTCGCGTGGGCCGCGGTTCCGCATGGACGCCGAGATGATCCGCGATCACGCGCTGGCCGTCAGCGGTCTCCTCAATCCGAAGATCGGCGGACCCAGCGTCCATCCGGTGCAGGTCGCGAACCTCTGGAAGGAAATCGGGTTCCTGCGGCCTGAGATCGGCATGGACGAATGGCCGTTGAGTGAGGGACCGGATCTGTATCGTCGCGCGGTCTACACGTTCTGGCGACGCGTCTGTACGTACCCGACCTTTGCCACCTTCGATGCGCCGAGCCGCGAAGTGTGCGTGGCCCGGCGTCCGCGGACGAACACGCCGTTGCAGGCGCTGGCCGCGTTGAACGAGCCCACGCTGCTGGAAGCGGCACGCGTCTTCGCGCAACGCATCCTCGCCGAAGGCGGCAAGGATGACGCGGCGCGCGTGGAGTTTGCCTTCCGGACCTGTGTGGGTCGGGTGCCCACCGCCGCCGAGAAGACCCGGCTGGTGGCCTTCGTGAAGCAGCAGAGCCAGTCCTTCGCACGCGATGCCAAGAGCGCCGGTGAATTGGTTTCCGTGGGTTCGGCATCCATTCCGGCGGGAACCGATCCGCGTCGGCTGGCCCCGTGGATGATGCTCGGCAACGTGCTCTTCAACCTCGACGAAACGCTGACGAAGTAACCGCGCACCGCAGCGAACGCACACACACCTCGACCTTCTACTTTCCATGAAATTCCATCCGGAACAGGCGATCCAACAGCTGCGCGACACCACCCGCCGCCGCTTCCTGAAGCGATGCGGGACGGGCATGGGCGCGTTGGCGCTGGGCTCGCTGCTGAACGAAAGGCTCTTCTCGGCAACGCCCGGCGAATCGGTGCTCGGCAAGCCGCACTTCGCGCCCAAGGCGAAATCGATCATCTACCTGTTCCAGTCGGGTGGACCATCGCACCTCGACCTGTTCGATCCGAAGCCGGAGCTGACGAAGCGCAACGGCCAACAGGTGCCCGAGGATCTGGTGAAGAACATCCGCCTCGCCCAGATCGGCAAGAACGCGAAGCTGCTGGCATCGCCGTACACGTTCGCGCGTTACGGGAAGTCCGGGATGTGGTTGAGCGAACTCATGCCGCAGTTGCGGACGATCGTCGACGACGTGTGCTTCGTGCAGGGGTTTTATTCCGAGGCGTTCAACCATGATCCGGCGACGCTGTTCATGAACACGGGCGCGCAGTTGTCGGGCCGGCCCGCGATGGGTTCGTGGTTCAGTTATGGGCTGGGCAGCGAGAACAAGGATCTGCCGGCCTATGTCGTGTTGATGACCGGCGTGGGTCAGCCGCTCACGAATGCGTCATGGGGCAGCGGCTTCCTCCCGACCATGCATCAGGGTGTGACGCTGCGTTCGCAGGGCGATCCGGTGTTGTACGTGGGCAATCCGGAGGGCATGGGATCCAAGCGGCGTCGCCAGTCGCTGGACGCGCTCAAGGACCTGAACCAGATGCGTCACGAGGTGCTTCAGGATCCGGAGATCCAGACGCGGATCGCCGCCTACGAGATGGCCTACAAGATGCAGACCAGCGTCCCGGAGGTGATGGATATCTCGAAGGAGACCGCGAAGACGCGCGAGGCCTACGGCACGACCCCGGGCCAGGCGTCCTTCGCGAACAATTGCCTGCTCGCGCGTCGGTTGGTCGAGCGCGGTGTCCGGTTCGTGCAGTTGTATCACCGCGGCTGGGATCATCACGGCGGGCCGGATGGCAACCTGGTGTTCGACCTGAAGAAGCGGTGTGCGGAGACGGATCAACCGGCGGTCGCATTGGTGCGCGATCTCAAGGAACGCGGTCTGCTCGACGAAACCCTCGTGGTGTGGGGCGGGGAGTTTGGTCGGACGCCCATGATGCAGGGAGCCCTGAGCCCGGATCAAATCGGGCGCGATCATCATCCGCACGGGTATACGATCTGGATGGCGGGCGGCGGCATCAAGCCGGGTGTCGTGTATGGACGGACGGATGATTTCGGGTTCCACGCGGTCGAGAACAAGGTCCATGTGCACGACCTGCATGCCACGATCCTGCACCTCTTCGGACTCGATCACCTCAAGCTGACCTATCGGTTCCAGGGGCGTGATTATCGCCTGACCGATGTCCACGGGGAGTTGGTGAAGGGGATTGTGGCGTGAAGGAGTTTCAAGTTTGAAGGCCGGGTGCCCTCACCCGGCGGGGTCCGTGAAACGCCGCGTGGGGGCACGCGGCCTACAGCTCTGGGAACTGGCCTCTGGGAACTGGGAACTCCGTTGAAGGCCGGGTGCCTTCACCCGGCGGGTCCATGAAACGCCGCGTGGGGGCACGCGGCCTACAGCTCTGGGAACTGGCCTCTGGGAACTGGCAACTCCGTTGAAGGCCGGGTGCCCTCACCCGGCGGGTCCATGAAACGCCGCGTGGGGGCACGCGGCCTACAGCTCTGGCTACACGCTCCAACCTAGAACACGACGTGCTTGCGCAATGGGTGTTCCTTCGGTTCCCCATCGTTGATGGAGACAGAAATGAGATCTGGGCCAGTGACGGCCAACGATGCCCGGTATCCGTGGTTCTGGTGATGAAGGTTTCGGGCCGCAATGATGCCCGGAAGGATCGGCATCTCATGCGTGATGCGGATGAAGTAGTCCATCGTGGCGCCACCGTTGATCTTGTAGGCGACCACTCTTGAACCATTGAGGGGCACCGAGGCGACCACTTCGTGCTCACTCAAAAGGCCTCCGCCGACCATGGATAGAGCGAGGGTGCAGGGATACAGCACGGCGAGTAAGGCGAACGGGCTCGCCGCGAGGATGCGAACCCACCAGCGATGGGGAAGCAGCAGGAGCGAGGCTCCAGCGGCGATGAAAGCCACCTCGACGGTGCTGAGTGCCACCATGTCGTTGATTTCCGGCTTCGCAATCCGAAGGGGCGAAAGCAGCCAGGCGGTGGCCATGAGGGCAAGAACCAGACACGCCATGCCGATCCGTCTGCGAGCCTTCATGGATTTTCGACGTCCGGTTGTGGAGTCATTGAAGCAGGGTGCGATCGGCCTCCATCGCTCGCAAGTCTTGGGTGGTTGCGATGATTTGGGGCGGTAGACCGCGGGGCGATGCCCCGGGCTGCCGTAGGACGCCCCGTTGGGGCTGGGACAGCCGACACGGGTGCGTCTTGACACTGCGCCCTTTGGAAAGGATCCGGGGTGGCGAGGTGCTCATCGCCTTGAGGAACGCTCTGGAACGGCGACGAGGACGTCGCCTCCCCGTCCCTCTGGGGCAGTGTCAGGATGCGCCCCAACGGGGCAGACCAAGACAGCCCAGGGCAACGCCCTGCGGTCCCGTGTCCCCACACGAACAGTCCCGAGCCCTGAAAGGGCGGACGAACCCTTCCGGCCCACCCGATCTCCAAAGCATGTGCCTTGGCCGCCCTTTCAGGGCTCGGGTTCGGTTCGGGCACGGTTCCCCGGGGCGATGCCCCGGGCTGGCTTGGGTCGCCCCGTTGGGGCTGAGACAACCGCCACGGGTGGGGGGCTTCACCTCAGCCTCCTCACCTTTGACTGCTGGAAACAGGCAACTCCGTTGAAGGCCGGGTGCCCTCACCCGGCGGGGGCTGTGAAACGCCGCGTGGGGGCACGCGGCCTTCAATGGGAACTTCAGACCAACAGATCGGGTTCGCCCTGGATGCGGGTGCCGTCGGCGGTCTGGGTGCCGCCGGCCTTGAGGGCTTCGGAGGATTTGGCGTAGCCGGGGATGATCCGGTTGAGCTGGTCGGGCGTGGCCCCGAGGTGGTCGCGGATGACCTTGCCGAGGACGGAGCGGTAGTCGATGGCGCGTCTCAGGTAGCGGGATTCGACCTGCATCATGGAGCCGGTCTGGCCGGTCTGCCACGGGACGGGGTCGGACGGGGAACATCCGAAGACACCCGGACGTTTGGAGGCGGGATCGAATCCCTTCACGCCACCGCCGGCCACCATCATGACAGAGGCCTCGGCGTGGTCCGTGCCGTTGTCGTCATTCTCGATGGTGGTGCGCCCGAACTCCGAAAGGGTGACGACGACGAGGTCGTCCCAGCGGCATTGGTCGGGGTTCTGGAGGAAGTATTTCCGGAGGGCGTAGATGGACCAGCCGACGCGGCGGAGGAGGTTGGCGTGGCTGCCGGTGACGCCGCCCTGGGTCGAGTGGGTGTCCCAGCCGTCGATCTGGGTTCCGGCGACGATGGCGTCGGTCTTGTTGAGGATGAGGGCGGCGGCGCGGAGTTGCTCGAAGTAGTCGTAGGAGTTGGTGGGGACGACGTACTTGGCGGCGTTGTTCCCGCGGGCGGCGTAACCGCCGTTGGTGGCGTTCGAGGTGGGGAACAGGTTGTACGGCGTGTCGCCGTCGGTGTTCTCGTTGTCGAGGATCTGCTGGTTGAAGTTGATGTCCGCGAACGTCTGGAGGGTCTTGGAGAGGTTCTGGTACTGGAGTTCGAGCAGGTCGCGGGACTTGCGATCGGGGGCGGCGGTGCGGTTGGCGGCGTTGAGGAAGAGGTCGGCCTTGGCGTTGCCGGCGGCGGAATTGGGAACCCCGAGGAGGTTGTATCGGTCGGTGTCGCTGAGGTTGGTCATCGCGGCCTTCGAGCCGCGGAGGACCAGGGGCAGCGACGACTGGAAGGAGACGCCGGTGAGCGCGTTGGTGGAGGCGAGACCGGACTCGACCATGGCGCGGTACAGGAAGCCGTCCTTGACGGAGCTGTCACGCGGGCTGGCAGTTTCCCAGTAGTCCTGGGAGTCGAAGTGGGAGCGGGACTGCCGCGGGTAACCGACGCGATGGAGGATGGCGAGGTCGCCGGCGTTGTAGACCGGAGCGAGGAACTTAAGGGAGGGATGGAGGCCGGCGAACCCGTTGCCCAGGGCGAGGCCGGTGAGCGGGGTTCCATCGGCGCGGGCGAAGGTTCCGACATTCGCACCGGACGTCGGGAAGTAGGCGGGACCGGAATTCTGCCAGGCTGCGCCGGGATCAGGGGGCACGTACAACGTGGGCCGGATGGCGGTGCTGTAGGCGGGGTCGCCGTGCGGGATGACGGCGTTGAGGCCGTCGTTGGCACCGCGGAGGAAGAGGAAGAGGATCTTCTTTACGCGACCGTTCGGCCCGGGCTTGCCGATGGTGCCTTCGGCGAGGGCGCGCTGCATGACGAACGGAATGTCCGTCAGGGTGGCGAGGGCGGTTCCTAGACCCAGCGCGGAGGAGCGGCTGAGGAAGGAGCGGCGGGTGAGGATGTTCGGCGTGTTCATGGGGAGGAGACGCTCGGGGTGGTGTGTGTGCGGTGCGGTGGTTCGGTGGGCGGGGCTTACTGTTCGTTGAACCGCGAGGTGGTCATGAGGAAGGAGACCAGTCCGCGGACGCGGGTGTCATGGGCCGTGGTACCGGCACCGAGCGAGGAGTAGGCGCTGGTGGTGGTGCCGTTGTCGGCGGTATTGAGGAAGCGGATCGCGAGATCACGATACGGTTGCAGGTTGGCCGGACCCTCGGCCGGGAAGAGGATTTCGAGGAAGTAGTCGGCGGCGACCGCGGCGTCGGTCAGGGCGGCAGGCTTCTTCTTCCGGAGCAGGGCGACCGGATCGATGACCGTGCGGGCATCGAGTTCACCGGAGGGGCGGTTGGCCGGGCGCAGGGAGAGGGCCTGAACATAGCGGAGACGTTCAGCGAGCGTGCCGGCGCTGATCCAGGCCTGACCGTACTCGGAGTAGCCGTCCGGTTCCGCACGGTCGAAGAGGCGCATGCGGCCGGCGCGGTTCATCGGAGCCTGAAGGCCGACGCCGTTGGAACTGGCGGTGAAGGTGCCGTCGCCATTGTCGGCGCGGAAGGCGCGGACGGCGGAGACGGAGTATTCGAGCGGGGTCTTGATCTTCTGCTGGCTGGCGATGCTGGAGCGGAAGACGGACGAATTCAGGATGGTGCGGATGACGGGACGGAGCTGGCCCTTGGGACCGCCGTTGGGCGGGTTTTCCCAGGCAAGCATCGCGGCCTTGACCAGGGCTTCCTCGGGCGAGGTTTCGGCGTCGGTGAAGTCGTACCCGACCTGGAAGTCGTCGTGGACGAACAGGCGACAGAGCTTCACCACGATGAACTCCTGGGTGAAGGGCTGGTCGGCCATGTGCCGCAGGGTGGCGTAGCCTTCCTGGATGGTGTTCGTGGTGTTGCCGGAGGTGGTGAAGGCGAGACCGTAGGAACGTCCGGCCCACGGCGCACCGAAGCGGGCGGGAACCTTGCGGGGACTGTTGGCGATGGGGGCTCCGGAGGCGTTCTTATCGTGGAAGAGATACTTGGGCCGGGGATCGTGGCGGCCTTCGCTGTAACGGAGGGTCCACGTGCCGACGAGGTTGGTGAGGGCGGTGAGATTGGTCGTGAGGGTGGGATCCTTGTAGACCGTGGAGCGTGGGGCGAAGGGATTGTTCACGTCCGCCGGCGCGCGGAGCTGGGTGGTCCAACCGGTCCAGACGCGGGAGAGTTGGACGATGTCCCCCTGGTCGTAGCCGTTGTCGACGCCGAAGCAGAAAAGTTCGCAGAGTTCGCGGGCGTAGTTTTCGTTGGCGATGCGGTAGGTGCCGTCGGTGTTGCGGTTGCCGCGGGAGTTGACGGTGTCGAGGAAGATGATCATGGCCGGGCTTTCGGCGCTGATCCTGAGGAGGTCGTGGAAGGTGACGTTGGGCCGGAGGAGGGCCTCCTGCCACTTCTTGTTCTCGATGTATTCGATCTGGGCGGCCACGAACGGGGAGACCTCGTTGGGATACCCGGCACCGTCGAAATAGTCGTTGGACTTGCCGTACTGGGTGACGAAGTGGTTTTCGCAGAACTGGCGGAGGACCTCGTTCAGCTGGCGCTTGGAGGCGACGGCCTTCATGAGGTGCCACGAGCGCAGTTGGGAAATGGTGGCGGTGCCGTCCTCCAGCATCGGGGTGTACTGACTGACCAGTGCGGGGTTGGCACCGCTCAGCGCGTGCGTCACGGCGATTCCGGAGCCGGCGAGGGTTTCGCTGGTAGCGCCGGAGAAGCGGATCGTCAGCTGGCGGTTGGTGTTCGCGGTGTAATACCAGTAGGAGAGGGTGTAGGTCCCATTGTTGACCAGGCTGGGCGTGATGACCTGGCTGAGGGAGCTCGAAAGCGAGGAGCCTGCCGCCGTGGAGACCAGGCGCAGGGAGGCGTTGCCCGTCTTGGCCACCTGCGCGCTGCGGGCGGAGGTGTTGACGTTGGTCGCGAATCGCCACTCGGCTCCAAGGGCGGTGTCGAAGTCTCCGTTCCGGATCAGGTTCGGTGCCGTGCCGTTGTCCGTGGAACCGGCGACCAACCGAAGTCCGTCCAGATACACGTCCCCTTCGCCATCGAGGTAGATGTAGAGGGAGGAAGACGTGACCACGCCGGTGATGCTGACCTTGCGCCATTCCTCGACGAAGGGTTGCGGCGTGTCGAGGTCCTCGGTGATCGATTCCGGGGTCAGCTGACGTTCGATGTAGGCGTCGACACCGATGCGGGCAATCTCGTCGAGGTCATCCGGCGAGGGACCGTAGGCTATGCGCTGGAGCAGGTTGGCGGCGGTCAGTGCCGCTGCGGACATGGGCTGGGCCTGCACACGGTAGAATCCGAGGTCCCCGGCGAGGGTTGAGTTCCCGGTCCATTCAAAGTCCGTGAGACTGCCGGGAAGCAGCGAGAAGGGCTGGGTGAGGTCCGATCCGCCATAAACGGAGTAGGAGAGGGCGGCGGGGACGGGATTGAACCGAAGGACCGGCCGGCCGGCCTGGATCTGGATGGCGGCGACGTCCGGTGTGGGATCGGCAGCGTTCAGGGCGTTGTTCGCGAGGAGGAGGAGTCCTGCAAACAACGCACTGGAGGGCGCCCAGCGGGAGAAGGGGTTCATATGCCAGGGGAGCGTGTGTGTTCGTGCCTTGTTTAGCAGGTTTGGGGCCGATGACGAGTCCGAAGGGGCGTGTGGGAGGAGTTCCAAGTTTGAAGTTTCAAGATCAAGCGACCTGACACCGGATGTCCAGGGGGACCTCCTGGGTACGCCGGAGGCGTTGCAGCGGGTAGCCCGGGGTGCGAAGCAACCCCGGGTTCGGGCGACTCAAGGAGTCACCTACCCCGGCAGGGGTTGCAGACTGCCGGATCTTCGCACCCCTCCGGCAGAGATTTTTTGAGGCCGGCGCATTAGACACTTTACCGCCCAAAGTCGGGGCACTGTCCGGGTCTACTTGAAGCGGAAATCGAGTTTGAATCCATAGAGCCAGGGGATTTCCGGTTCGACGCCCTCGCCTCGCAGTATCTCAGGGAGTCCCTCGTAGTGCTTGCGGAGGTTGTTCACGTTCGGAGCGTTGTAGAGTGTCACCACGATGGTGTCGTGTTCGACCCGGACATCGCCATCCAGGGCACCGAAGAATCGTTGGGCCAGGTGCATGGCGTCCCAGGTAGCGATTGGATCCCCCAGGCGGCCGCGGAGTTGGTGGATGGCCGCCTGGGCGAGCAGGGACATGGACATCTGCCCATACCTCACGTTGAGGTTCAATGTCCCGGCACGATCCCAGCCCAAGGCCTGGTTGGATTTGAAGAATTCCTCGATGTGCCACCGGTCGGGATACGCCTTGGTGAGCACGTTGACCTCGTCTCGCAGGCTGGTGCCCATGAAGGACTGGTAGAACGGCTCGGCTCCGGCGGCGCCGCTGCGTTGGATGAACTCGATCAACTCCAGATCGGGGTTGGACTTGAACGTGGTGGTGCGGTGGGCGGTCGCGTATCCGGCCCAGTGCTCGGTGAAGTTCAGCCGTTCAATGGCGCCTTGTTCCTTCCTGGAGCGTTCCCTCGCTGGTACGGCGACGAGGAGATCGAAGAGTTGGTGTTGGTGTACGGATTCAAACAGTTCGTAGCTGTGGTGTTCCTTGTCGGCAAGAACCAGGGGCTTGCAGCTGGTTGCGCCCTGCTGAAGACCGAGGATCTCTGAACCCATCTCAAGCACGAGCTTGCCTGCCTCGACAGCGGTGGTGGCGGAGGATGCGAGGGTAAAGCAGATCGGCTGGGTGGTTTCGCAGTCCAGGAGGAAGAAGGTCTGGGACATCTTGCGGGCCTTCTGCCGCGGATCGAAGCGGTGGCGTCGCATCTGGCGCTCGCTGTGGCTGACGGTGCGGTGGGGATCGATCGCCAAAAGTTTCCCGGAGAAGTGGTGACCTGCCCGCCTGAGTCTTCCCAACGCCAGCTGGAGTTGGGTGCTGTCCAGGACACTCCGGGAATTGAGCAGTGCATGGATGGCTCCATCGGTCGGGACGAAGGGCAAGCCATTGGCGAGTTCGAAGCCCTTCTGGGAAAGTGTACGACGAGCGCGCATGGAGGGCAGACACATGGCGGACTCGTTGACCAGGTGAAGGGCCAGACGGGGCTCGACACGCTCCCCGGGCTGAGCGGTCCACCGGCAGAGCAACTCCCAGGCGTGCAGACGAAGCAATTCGGGCACCAGCAGCCAGATGCCGACCTGGTTGCCTGAAACCTTGTCGGAGAGAAGCTGACGAACGGAGTTCTCAAGGCTCTTGGGGTCGCAGGGCTCCGAGCGTTCCTTGCGACGGGTGCGCGAGGTCTGGACGAACTGGGGAGGATTGGCGGGATTAAGTGCGTAGAGTTTTTTTTTGGAGACCGAAGTCGGCGATGATGCGTTCGACGCTGCGTTGGCTGATGGGGAAGTTTTTCTGAACCAGTTTTTGGGTGATGACTTCGGAGGAGCAGTCGGGATCGAGGAATCGTTGGGAGATGACGCGTCGGATGACTTCGGGGGTGCGGCGATGATCGGACTTGGGACCCGTGGGCTTGGGCTGAAGGGCCTGGGCACCGCCTTTGCGAAAGGCGGCCAAGAGTTGGTAGTAGCGTTGGCGGCTGTAGCCGAAGCGGGCGGCAACCTCGGCGACCGGGCGATCGGAACACTCACCGGTGATGAGCATGGCGAGCTGTTGGGTGAGGACGTCGGCAGGATCGATGGTGAGCTGGCCGCCGGGTCCACGGAAGCGGAGGGGATCAGGATCGATGGAGAAGGACATGGAGGGAAGGAAGGCGGGAAGGAGAACGAGTGTCCAATTAAATATGGCGGCTCAATTGGAGTGATCAAAAGGGATGGGAAACTGTGAAGGAGGAAATCTTATGATTTTGTGGGTCAAATGAAAATGGAGCCCGAGGAGTGAGTGGGTAGAGTGCGCCATAATTAATTAGCCACTCTAACCGCAAGAGTTCGCGCTTCCTGAAGAAATCACTGCAGCAGTGTCAAATGGGATGTCCCCAAAAAATCTCTGCC
>JAIXZE010000330.1 GCA_027489875.1 Verrucomicrobiales bacterium | reverse complement strand
CCAGTCCTCGAGATGCGGGCCTGACAGGGGAGTGCCGGGAAGGAGCAGGCACCAGCGCGCCGGGGACGGTGTCCGGGGCGTCCAGACCAGACCCGCGAGGGCCAGCGCCAGGATGCCGAGGAGGGCGCAGCGCAGGAGGAACATTGGCCAATCGTGGAGGGCCAGCGCGCGGGAGGTCCGTTGACGGGCGAGGAAGGGACGCAGGCTTCCGACGCGCACCACGGGCGACGGCCGACGCCAGAGATGAATCACGACCGGGATGGCGAGTGCTCCCAGAGCGAACAATCCCAGCGGATGGAGGACCTGAAACATGACGGGGCTCAGGTGCGCTTCCGGCGGCGAAGAAGGGCGTGAAGGCAACGTTCCAACGGTTGGTCGCTCGTGATGGGGAGGTAGTCGAAACGGGCATTGCCCCAGGCACTGCGCCAGGCCCGACGCGAGGCTTCCTGTGCGTCCAATGCCTGCTGCCGCACGGCCGAGGCGTCCGTTTCGAGGATCCGCCCTGTTTCCCATTCCTCCAGTCGGACCGGGCCTTGATACGGGAAATTGAGTTCGTCCTCGGCGATGAAGTGAAGGCAGAGCACCTCATGCTGGCGGGCGCGCAACGGGGCAAGCGCCGCGCGGATTTCGCCGTCGTGCTCGTGTCCGTCCGTGAGAAGCACGGTGAGTTGGCGGGTGGCGGCCGCGCCGGTGGAACCGGTGTTCGAGTCGGTCCGACCCATGGCGTGCGCGAGGAGGTGGGGTTCCACGGGCCAACGCCCCTGGGGTTCGAGCGCGGCGAGGCGCCGGACGATCTGTTGCAGGGGTTGCCGGTGTCCGGCGGTGGAAAGGGAGGAAATCTCCCCGTTGGAAACGACATGCAGCGCCACGGGATCCCCCTGGATTTCTGCGATCAGCGCGAAAGCGGCCGCCAGCGAGCGGGCGCGGTCGAATTTCCGGGGATCGTTGCTGCGGCTTCCGCGATGCGCCATCGAGGCGGTGGCGTCGAGGACGAGGGCGACGGCCACGCGGGTGTCGACATCGCTTTCGCGGAGGAAGAAGCGATCGGAGCGGGCGAACAGTTTCCAATCGATGTGACGGGTTTCGTCACCCGGTTGGTAGGCGCGGTACTGACTGAACTCGCGGGATCGGCCCGGGTGCAGGCTGGGATGGAGACCGGCCACCGCACCGGCCACGAGACGACGGGCGGCGAGCGTCAGTTGCCCGACGGCCGCCCGCAGCGGCGCCTCCAGAAGCGGCGTGGACGGCGTTTCCATCACCTCAGCGGATCGTGGGGAACGGGGAGGGCGGCGATCAATTCGCGGACAACCTGGTCGCGCGTGACGTTCTCAGCTTCGGCCTCGAACTGGAGGATCAAGCGATGGCGCAGGACCGGAGGTGCCAGGGACTGGATGTCGTCCAGGGTGACGGCGAACCGGCCCGCGAGCAGGGCCCGGGCCTTGGCGGCGAGCACCAGGGATTGACCTCCCCGGGGACCGGCACCCCAGCGGATCCAGCGACCCACCACGGGATGGGTCCGGTCGCGCGTGCTGCGGACGAGGCGGTTGAGGTAGTCGAGCAGGGGGTCGCTGAGAAGCACGCGCCGGGTGAGGCCCTGAAGCTGGAGGATTTCCCTGGCGGACATCACGGGGGTGATGGCTTCCCCCGGGCCGCCGGTGGTTCGCGTCAGCAGGGTCTTCTCCTCCTGTTCGGTCGGGTAACCGATGGTCAATTGCAGGAGGAACCGGTCCAGTTGGGCTTCCGGCAGGGGATAGGTTCCCGCCTGTTCCATCGGATTCTGGGTGGCGAGAACGAAGAACGGACGCTCGAGGGCATGGGTTTTGCCGCCATACGTCACGCTGCCTTCCTGCATCGCTTCCAGGAGGGCCGCCTGGGTCTTGGGCGGCGTGCGGTTGATTTCGTCGGCGAGGATCAACTGCCCGAAAATGGGGCCGCGGTTGAACTGGAAGAAGCGGCGTCCGGTGGCCTGATCCTCCTCCAGCACCTCGGTGCCGATGATGTCGGAGGGCATCAGGTCGGGGGTGAACTGGATGCGGTGAAAGGTCAGGGAAACCGCCTGCGCGAGGCTGCGGATGAGCAGCGTCTTGCCGAGGCCGGGCAGGCCTTCGAGCAGGCAATGGCCTCCGGCCAGGAACGCCGTCAGCAGTTCATCGACCACCCGTTGCTGACCGACGACCGCCTTGGCGATCTCGGCCCGGAGACGGGGCAATCGTTCCAGGAGTTCCACGGCTTCGTGTTCCGCCAGTTCATTGGGTGCAGGCATGGTGCAAAGGGGAGTCGTCCCGTCAGAGACCCAGGGCGTACGCGACGATGTTGACGCCGAACTTGGTGTTGTCCTCGGCGAGGAACCGCTTGTTGCGAAAGTCGTAGTCCCATTCGCAGCCGTAGTCCTTGTTCGAGTAAAGCACGGCGATCCGGCCATTGATCTCGATCGCCCGGAGGTGATCGTGGACGAGATCGTCGCCCCAGCCGTTCAGTTCGAAGGAGGTCGTCGGTGGGCCGGTGAAGTTGAAGAAGGCCCGGTAGAGAGCGTGGTCATTGGGAACCTTGGCGAGCGCATCGGGGCCGAAGATCGCCGCCATCTGGGCCTCGAACGATTTGGCGAAAAGCCCGTCCACGTCGTGGTTGCAGTCGTCGACGAACACGAACCCGCCGCGTCGCACATACCGCTCGAAGTTCACTCGCTCCCGCTCGGAGAACTGCACGAGCCGACGTCCGCTGAGGTAGCAGAATGCGGCATCGAAAAGCTCCGCACCGGACAGCGGAACGACGACCTCCCGCGGATGAACGGGAAGCGTGGTGTAGGCGACGAGGGAATCGAGCAGGTTGGCTGGCATCCGAGGGTCGACCTTGTCCCAGTCGCCGGAGTCGTACTGGAGCCGGGAGAAGGCGAACTCGGACATAGCGCTCGAATCAGACGGCGTCGGACAGGCTGGAGAACGTGAAGTCGCGGACGACCATCGGAGGAATGAGGCTGCCCTTGACCCGCGTCGGGCGACCGAGGGCTTCCAGGTTGTTGAGCATGATCACGGGCGACTCGTTGAACCGGAAATTCTTGAGCGGATGACGGATCTCGCCGTCCTCCACATAGAAGGTGCCGTCGCGGGTGAGGCCGGTGTGGAGCAGGGTCTGGGGATCGACCATGCGGATGTACCAGAGGTTGGTGACCAGCACGCCACGTTTCACGCCCTTGATGAGCGCTTCCAGGCTGGTGTCGGTGCCGTCCATGATGGTCGGTCCTCCGCCGAGGGCCACCTTGTCCTCCGACAACTCCTTCTTGCGCGCCCAGAATCGGGAATAGCGGAGATTGCGCACGACCCCGCCCTCGAACCAATCGATCCGGCGCTGCGGCAGGCCGTCCTGGGTCCATTTGCTTCCCGGCACTTCCGGGTGGAGCGGGTCCGAATAGAGGCGGACCCGTTCATCCAGGAGCTTTTCGCCCTGGCGTGTTCCGCCGCCTGCCTTGCTCAGATAGGACCTGCCCTCTTCGGCGGAACGGGCGTCCATGGATCCGACCATCAGGTCGATCAGGGTCCCCGCCGCGGCGGGTTCCAGGATGACCGTGTACTTCCCCGGTTCAATGGCGCGCGCCCCCTTGGACATCGCGGCCTTCCGTGCCGCGATGCGTGTCACGGCCGCGGCATCCAGGCGCGAGGCGTCGTTGAAGTCGGCGAGCGCGTAACCGGATCCAGTCCCATCCTCGGTCCGGGCGGTGATCGAGAAATCCACGCCGGTGCTGCGTTGAAAGGCGAACAGGCCCTTGGAATTCGCGAGGGCGGAGAATCCGGTGGAATCCTCCAGGAAACCGGCGGCGGTGAGTTTGGCTTCCCTACAGATGCCGATGCTGGCGGCCGTTTGCCGCACCCGATCCTGCTGGGTGAGGCCTGCCGTGGAGGCAAAGTACCGGGCGGGCTCCAGGTATTTTTGCGGCCCGGGCAGTTTCACGGACTCGGGATTCTCCGGGGACAGCCGTGCCAGTTCCTCCGCCGTGCGCACGACACGGGCAAGCGAGGCGTCATCGAACTCATTGATGGTGGCACTGCCGCTGCGCAACCCGAAGCTGCTGGTGACGGAGAGGCTCAACCTTTCGGAGGCACCGCTCGTGGACACCGCATTGCGCGCGAAGCGGAGATTGGCGCTGCGTCCCCCGCCCAGGGTGACTTCGCACTCGTCGGCTCGGGACAGGGCCAGGATCTTCTGGAGGATCGACCGGGCCTCGGATTCGGAGAGATTGGCCATGATTCAGATCTTTCGGGCGGTGTTGATGACATTGACCTTGTTGAAGCGGGTCGTGGCGCTGCCGTGCGAGACGGCGCTGGACTGGGGCGGTTGGCCCTTGCCGTCATTGAACGATCCCCCGAGCGCGTAGTCGCGCTGGTCGCAGATCGCCACGCACGAATTCCAGAACTCCTGGGTGTTCGACTGGTAGGAAACGTCCCGGAGCATTCCGACGATGGCCCCGTCCTTGATCTCGTAGAACAACTGGCCGCCGAACTGGAAATTGTAGCGTTGCTGATCGATGGAGAAGGAGCCGTTGCCAATGATGTAAACGCCCTTCTCCACCCCCTTGATCATCTCCTCCGGCGTGAGGGGTTTCTTGCCCGGTTGCAGCGACACGTTGGGCATCCGCTGGAATTGGACGTCCGACCAGTGCTGCGAGTAACTGCATCCATCGCTGGCGGACTGGCCGACCACATGGGCTTGATCGCGGGTCTTCTGGTAGTCGACCAGGATGCCGTCCTTGACGATCGGCCAGGACTTCGTGGGCACGCCTTCGTCGTCGTACCCGACCGCACCCAGTGAGCCGGGTTCGGTCTTGTCGGCAACGAGGTTCACGATGGAACTGCCGTACTGGAATTTCTTGCTGCGCCACTTGTCCAGCGTGGCGAACGACGTGCCGGCATAGTTGGCCTCGTAACCCAGCACGCGGTCGAGTTCGGTGGCATGGCCCACCGACTCGTGGATGGTCAGCCAGAGATGGGAGGGGTCGAGGACGAGATCGTATTGGCCGGCAACGACGGACTTGGCGGAGAGCTTGGCCTTGGCCTGCTCGGCGGCGAGCGCGGCGTCCTCGATCATGTCGTAGGAATGGGTGTACCGGGGAGTGATCCCCGGACGTTTGCCCTTGGGATCGGCGTCCATGTATTCCCAACTGCGACCGGACGGCGCGCTCAGCGAGGCGCGGGTCTGGAACCGGCCGGTCTTGGTGTCCGTGGCGGTCACCTGGAACTGGGGGAAGATGCGGTGCACATCCTGGTCGATGTACGAGCCATCGGTGCTGGCGAAGTACTTCTGTTCGTTGACCAGTCCGAGGAAGGAATTGACGAAGGAGGCCCCGGCCTTGAGGGCGGCGGCATTGGCGGACAGGAGCCGATCCACCTTCTCCGCGAGCGGGACCTGGAATCCGTTCTTCTTGATGGGCGTGCGCCAGAGGACTTCCCCGACGCCCTTCTGGGGAGCGAGTTGGATGGGTTCGGTCTGGAGCTTGGAATTGGCCTTGGCGATGGCGACGGCTTCCACGGCGGCGCGTGCGATGCTCTCGGGCGTGAGTTGATCCACCGACATGAAGCCCCACGCCCCCTGGGCGATCACCCGGATGCCGGCACCATAATCCTCGGTGCTGACCACGCTCATCACCTTGTCTTCGCGCGTGGAGATGAACTGTCGGAGGTAGCGGCCGATCCGGACGTCGGCATACGTCGCACCCGCACGTGTTGCGGCGTTCAGGGCGGCGTCGGCGAGGGCCTTCTTGGCGGAAACAGGCATTGGTTCGCGGGCGGCAAGATCCGCGGCAGCCAGTTTCCAGTGGGGCAGGATCAGCGAACCCGCCGCCGCTGTCGAAGAGTGGAGGAAGTGTCGGCGATTCATGATGATTGGAAGCCTACGGAAAAAAGGTACGGCCTCAGCGGCTGGGCGGGCAACCGAATGGTTCGGGAATTGCAGAGTTGGCCAAGGCATCTGGCGGCTCGGATCCCGAGAGGATCAGGTTCGGGCTGGTTTCGGTCTGATTTCAGACTACTTTTGTCGCCATGAAAGCGATGCTGGTGAGCGAAGCCAAACCGATTCTCGGTGAACTGGTCCGCAAGGCGGCGATGGGACAGGAGATCCGGATCTCCACCGGTGGGTTTGTCGCCCGTTTGGTCGCGGAAGCCGAAGCTGGGAGTACCGGCAAAGACATGGTCGCCCACATGACAGGACGGCGGCAGGGCCAGTTCCGCACCGATGACGTGATGAAGGCGGTTCGCGGCTGAAGCCATGACGCTGGTTGGTGCCCACGCCCAGGTTGCCGGCCTTACATTGTTGACCCGCGATGCGGCGCGCTATCGGACCTACTTTCCGAAAGTGAAGTTGATCGCGCCCGTCTGACCTCGACAGGGCGCATCTTGAAACTTCCCCCGCATGCAACGGGGTGGCGACGTCCTCGTCGCCGTTGCAAAGCCATTCCCAATGGCGATGAGGACATCGCCACCCCGAATCCTTTCCAAAAGGGGCCAGTGTCAAGATGCGCTCCAGCGTCAGCGTGAGGGCTCCCCCGGAATCGTCATCGACAAGACGGTGGAGCCTGCGGACGCTGGGTAAGAATTCGGGAGGGTTGCCGGTGGTCCGGGCTTGGGAGCGATGTTCCGTGGGTGCGGACGGTCTCCGGAGCCGATGGCCCCGGTTCCTTCGGACAACTGCGGGAAACTTTCCCTCACGGAATGGGGTCACCGCTGGATCCTGTGAAGCGCTGTCTACTTTTCCTGTGCTGGCTGGTGATGTCGGGGCTTGCCCTCCTGGCCCGGCAAAACGAAGCCCATGCCGCCCAGCAGGCGGCCTTCTTCGGGTTGACCAACCTGTGGACGATCCACCTGACCATCTCCCCGGGTGACTGGAAGGTGTTGAATTCGCGTGGGGGGCCGCCGCAGCGGAGCGGGAACGGCAACAACGGCGGGTTGTTTGAAGGGATCGTGCGCGGTGTTTTCGGGCCGGAAGGTGGGGGTGGCGGACGTCCGGGTGGGGTCGCTGGGGATTATCCGTGGGCGACCTGCTCGTTTGAAGGCCCGGGAGGAACGCTGACCAACGTGGCGCTGCGCTTCAAGGGGGCCAGCTCGATGGTCCGTTCGCCGAACCCGTTCAAGCGCCCGTTCAAGATCGACTTCGACCGCGGCGCGACCAACCGACGCTTCATGGGCCTCGAGGAACTTTACCTCAACAACAACGTCAACGACGCCACCCAGATGAGGGAGGCGCTTGCCTACGACCTGTTCCGTCGGGCCGGCCTGCCTGCGCCGCGGACGGCGTTTGCGCGGATTTACCTCACGATTCCCGGGAAGCTCCAGAAGCAGCACCTCGGTCTGTACACGCTGGTCGAGGTCGTCGAAGGCGACTTCCTCAAGCGGTCGCTCGGGACCAAGAAGGGATTGCTCCTCAAGCCCGAGATGATGCGCGGCGTGCCGTACATGGGCGAGGACTGGGACAACTACGTCGAGCGGTACGCGCCGAAGGGGAACGTCGATCCGAAGGACACCCAGCGGTTCATCGATTTCGTGCGGTTCATCCAGCAGGCCCCGCCGGACGAGTTCGCCGAGGGCCTGCGCGAATACCTCGAACCCGAGGGTTTCGCCCGGTTCGTCGCCCTGAACGCGATCCTTGCGAACGTCGATTCCTTCATCGGCAACGGTCACAACTACTACCTCCACGTCCATCCCACGAACGGCCGCTCGACGTTCATTCCGTGGGACCTCAACGAGGCGTTCGGGATGCACCCGGTCTCCGGTTCCTCGGCCAGCCAGATGGTCACGAGCATCCTGCGGCCGAACGCGGATCCCAACCGGCTGGTGGAACGGTTCGTGGCCGACCCGACCCTGGGACCGCTCTACCGCAGCCAGTGCGAACTGATCCTCACCAACCTGTTCGTGCCCGCCCGTCTCAAGGCCGAGGTGGACCGGATTGCCGCGGTGACGCAGCCGGTGGTCTTCGCCGAGACGCGTCGGGCGAAGGAGGATTTCGAACGGACGGTGCTGGGAACGCGACGTCTTGACGACGGGGACTTGCGCCAGCCGCGTCACGACCGGGAGTTCGCCAAGGAACCGTATCAGCCGCGCGGGTTCCCGGATGCCATCGACATCGACAACATGCCGCTGAAGGCCTGGATCGAGGGGCGCGCCCAGCACGCACGCGATCAGTTGGACGGCAAGGTCCGGGGCACGCGTCCGCGTCCGCGGATGTACCAGTAGGCCGCGTTCAGGCTGTCGGGGTGTTCATGGGCATCGGGTAGAGGCCCGGGCAGCATCCGAAGGTCTGGTGGAAGGTCTGGCTGAAATGGCTGAGCGAGTTGTAGCCCACTTCCAGGGCGACCTCGGTGACGTTGTAGCGCCCGGTGCGCAGCAGGGCGGCAGCCTTCTCCATGCGCAACTGGCGGACGTATTGCGGGATCGTCTGCCCGGTTTCCTTCGAGAAGGTGCGGCTGAGGTAGAACGGGCTGCATCCCACTTCGCGGGCGATCTGTTCGAGTGGCGGCGTCTGCGAGAGGTTGCGACGCAGGATGGCGAGCACGGCCTCGACCCGGTCGCGGGCGACGCGTTGCTGGCGATGGCAGAAGAGTTCGTCGGTGGAGGAAGGCTGGAAGAAGAACTCGCCCATCAATTCCATCGCCTTGGCCTGGAACCAGAGCGTCTGGGCGCTGGCGAGCACCGGTGGTTGGCGCAGGCTGGCCATCAGTTCGCGCTGGCGGGCGTTCAGTGCGGTGACGGGAGCCACGCCGCTGGTCTGGTCCTTCCCGTCCAGCGCCGCCCGCACCAGCGGGTGCAGGTCCGGTGTTTCGGCGGAGAGATGCCGGGCCAGGAAGGACGGGGACAATTCCACCGTGATGAACTGGTGGGCTTCGCCGGCAAAGCGCAGCGCGCGCAATGGGGTCTTTCCCTGCCGATAGAATCCGGCCGTTCCCGGCGTGAACTTCACCGCCTGGCCGGCCGGGCCCACCTCACCGTTGCCCGCGAGGTTCAGGCACAGCTCCAGGCTTTCCGGATGAAAGCTCCGGGACCAGTCGAGGTTCTCGCGTGGGGTGAACTCGTGCCATTCGAAGCTGACGCCCAACCCGCGGAAGTCTCCGAACAACTGCCGCCATCCGGCCCCGATCGCCCGCCACATCGCGGATTCGCTCGGGACCGGTGCCGTCATCTTGCGCGTTCCCGATGCCATGCCGGCAGCCTAAGGACGGATCCACGGAACCGCAATTGAAGGTCCAAAAACCCTCAAAACAGGGGCGTGTCTTGACACTACCCCCTGTGGGAATGGTTCCGGGGCGGCGATGTCCTCATCGCCCAGGGAAAGGCTTCGGAACGGCGACGAGGACGTCGCCACCCCGTTCCATGCGGGGGATTGTCCAGATACACCCTCAAAACAGGATCAGCTTCAGCGAAGCGACGATCGCGAAGGCGAGGATCAGGGTGTCGAACACCTTCTGCGGAACTTTCGCCACCAGTGCGCGTCCGAGGAACAGTCCCGACAGGATCAGCGGGATCAACAGGGCATTGAAGGTGAGCGTGGCGGGTTCGATGAATCCCAGCTGCGCGCTGAAGGGCACCTTGAGGACGTTGATCAACAGGAAGAACCACGCCGATGTCCCCACGAAGGCGTCCTTCGGCAGCGCCACCGCCAGCAGGTAGAGTCCCATCACCGGACCGGCGGCGTTCGCCACCATGGTGGTGACCCCGGCCAACAGACCCATCGTCCACGCAAACCCGCGCGCGTGCGGCATGTCCGAAAGCAGATCGGGACGCCAGTTGCGCACCAGTTGAAGGACGGCCAGCCCGGCGACGATTCCGCCGATGACCGGATTCCAATTCAGCCCGGGCCACGCCCGCATGCAGGCCCATCCGATCCCCACGCCGACCAACGCCGGCGGCAACGTCCGGAACACGTGGTTCCACTGGGCATGACGCCGGAAAAGCAGCACCGCGCCCACGTCGCCGATGATGAGCATCGGAAGCACGACACCGGTGGAACGGAGGCCGGGGAACAACTGCGCGAACAGCACGACGTGCAGCAGGCTGACCCCGGGCAGGCCGCTCTTGGAAACACCGATGCCCGTCGCCGCGATGACGGCGAGGGCCCACTCCACCGCGGTGAAATCAGGAAGCACGGGGAACGCGGGTCCGCCCGGCCGTCAGGCCTCGCGGAGGCGTTCGAGAAGGCGCTTGGTGGCCAGGATGCCCTCGGATTCGGAGAGCTTGCCGCCTTCGTATTCGATCCCGACGTAGCCGCGGTACCCGGCGGCGAGCACGATCTTCATCATGCGGACGTAGTCGGTCTCGATGCAGTTGCCCTGCGCGTCGAAGTCGTAGGACTTCGCGCTGACGGCCTTGGCGAACGGCATGAGCTCCTCGACGCCCTTGTAGCGGTCGTAGGAGGTCTTGTCGTCGATCCGGAAGTTGCCGAAGTCCGGCAACGTGCCGCAATTGGGGCGGTTGACGGTCTTCATCACGCCGGCGAGCCATTGGCCATCGGAGGAGAGGCGGCCGTGGTTCTCGACGATGCAGTTCAACCCGAGGGTGCCGCAGTAGGCGGAAAGCTCGGAGAGGCCGTCGGCGGCGCGCT
This sequence comes from Verrucomicrobiales bacterium, assembly GCA_027489875.1. Classification (GTDB taxonomy): domain Bacteria; phylum Verrucomicrobiota; class Verrucomicrobiia; order Limisphaerales; family UBA9464; genus UBA6176. The sequence continues at coordinate 2,575 of JAIXZE010000330.1, read as the reverse complement.
TCATTTGTTCCTCGCGGCTGCCGACACCGGCGGTTTCGGCGTTCACGCGGATGCTGTGGCACCCGAAGAACTTGGCCGCCTGGGCCCACTTGTGGTGGTTCAGCACGGCCTGACGCCGCTTGGCGGTGTCGGGATCCCCCAACGCGCCCTCGCCATCCACCATGATCAGGAGGACACGGACGCCCTCACCCTTCGACCGGGCCAGGAACTCGGCGAGGTACGCGGGGTCGTTGACCTTGTCCTTGAAGAACTGGTTCACCAGTTCGATGCCGTCGATCCCGTAGTCCCGCCGGGCCGTCACCGGGAAGTCGAGGTGATCGAGCTTCTTGGCGAACAGCGTCTTGTGCAGGGACCATTCCGCCAGCGAGATGCCGTACTTCTGGCCCTTGGGCGGCGTGTTGACCCCGCCCGCACCCGCGGCGCAACCGGTGATCAACGAAGGAACCGCCACCGCAGCCGAAGCCGCGGCAGCCGATTGCAGGAATTGGCGACGATTCATGGATTCAGGGAAGGTTCAGGTTCCAGTGGATGGGGCTGGATCAGTGGGCGGGAGCCGCACTGCCGACCTCAACCGGACCACGGGTCGGTGGACGGAAGAAGAGGAGCAGCAGGACGGCCGCGAAGACGGCCAATCCGGCGGGGATCAGGAAGAGAGACTTGTAGTCTCCCGGTTGTCCTGCAGGCAGGTATTTGCCCATCAATGGGATGAACGTCCACTTGGCCGCCAGGTCGCCAAGGCCGAGGATCAGCAGGTTGAACCAGCCTTGCGCGCTGGTGCGGACGTCCGACGGGAACACCGCATCGATGAAGATGTAAACGGTGGCGAAGAAGAAGGCGTAGCAGATGCCGTGGAGGAATTGGACGGCGATGATCAGGGCTTGGCTTTCGGGGAACAGGGCGTAGATCGAGAACCGGGCCGCGTGTCCAAGGATGCCGATGATCATGGTCGTCTTCCAGCCCAGCTTCTTCAGCACGGAGCCAAGGATGACCATCGTCAGGATTTCGGCCACCTGTCCGAGACTCATGATCGGCATGATCCACTTCTTCGCGAATCCCACCTTGTTCTCAAGGAAGCCGCCGGTCACCAGGAAGTAGCCATTGTGGATCGTCGCATCCACGAACGTCACGATGAAGAGGACCATGACGAACGGCAGCACGAGTTTCTTGCCCGCTTTCAACCAGGCCAGGCCTTCGCCCGATACGGCCGGCTTGGGCGGCGTGTGGGGCAAGGTCAGGCAGAAGCCGGCGAGCACGATCGAGGCAATGCCCGAGACGAGGAAGATGGCGCGCGTCGCGTCCATGGCGGCCGCACCCACCTTGTCCTGAAGGATGAAGTAAAGGGGCCAGGAGGCCAGGATCCACCCGATCGTTCCGCCCATGCGGATCACACCGAAATCCTTGGCCGGATCCTTGATGTTGGCGAATGCAAGGGAGTTGGCGACGGAGATCGTCGGGACGTAGCAGAGGGAGTGAACCAGCATCAGCGTCAGGAAGATCGGGAAGGACTTGGTCCAGTACAGGGCCAGCATGGCGGCCCCGCCGATCAGGTGACTGACGGCCATGAACTTCTCGGCGGCAAAATTTCGGTCCGCGAACTGGTTGCTGAAGAAGATGCCGACCAGGGAAGCGATGGCGAAGGCACTCCCGACCCAGCTGATCTGGACGTCGTCGAAGCCCAGGGCACCTTCCCCGCTCCCCATGTAGCCCCAGATCAAGGGCAACCAGGCCCCCCAGATGAAGAATTCGAGGACCATCATCAGGAACAGTTTGAAACGAGGAGAGGAGTTCATGCGCCTTGGAGGGTGATCATTCGTACCAGCTGATTTTTGTCACGCTACCCTGCCTCCGCCCGCAGAGACAAGCACCCCGACCCGGGGAGACGCAGATTGGGAGGGGGAGCTCGGGGCGCATCTTGACACGGCCCCCTTTTAGAAAGGATTCGGGGTGGCGATGTCCTCATCGCCTTGGGAATGGCTTTGGAACGGCGACGAGGACGTCGCCTCCCCGTTGCATGCGAGGGCGGTGTCAAGATGCGCCCGGGAGCTCGAAGATTTCAGTTTCAAGTTCTCCCTGTCGTTTTCGATTCCGATGCCGATACCGATCCCGATCCCGATCCCGATCCCGATCCCGACGCGTGCGGCAGGGGCAACCGACCGGGTTCCTCGTCTTTTCTCGCCGTGTCGCAGTTGTGACAGGGAGGGGTGCACGCGGAGACGCCGGAATCGCAATCGCCATTGCCATCGCCATCGGGATCGGAATCGGTCGCCATACCCTGACTCATGCCCGTTCCCAAGCGCCGGAGGCGCGGCAGACGATAGACCCGGGCGTGAGCCCGGGTTCCCCGCCCCGACGGTCAGAGCCCCAGCGGGGCGGCAGAGTCCGGGCCTTCCATCGAGAACCCCTGCCGTCCCTCCGGCGGCCGGTCCCTCCACGGCCCCATCAAAGTGCCGTCACGAAGCCTCGGTTGACTTCATTGGAGGACGAGCGAACTCTTAAGCCGACTCTGAGCTCCGATGCTTCACGCTGTAGGGCGTGCGGCCACCCCAAGGGGGTAAGAAGCTCAGGGTCTTTTTTT
>JAIXZE010000374.1 GCA_027489875.1 Verrucomicrobiales bacterium | reverse complement strand
GGTCGCACGGCGATCTCCAGCCAGCGGGCGTCGCCGGAGAAGGGGGAGGAGCCGAAATCGAGGGTGGTGTGGAACACGCCTTCGGTGACGGTGACCGGGGCATTGGTGAGGATGGGGCCGACCTGAAGGCCGTCGGCGGCTGCGTCGAGGAGGCGGAAGCGGAATTCGAAGTTGCCGGTGACCGGTGCCCCGGAGTCGCCCAGGCGCCCCTGATAGGTGAAACCGGAGGAGACCGGCGATGCGGCGGTGAGGTCTAAGGTCGCCAGGCCGATTGCCAGGGCGCAGGCCAGGGGTCGGAGAAGATCGCAGCGATTCATGATCTACTCCGTTCTATGAGAAAGGAGCGGATCCGTTAGCGGGGCGAGGCAGGTTTTTTGAGAGGGAGTTCCCAGTTGCCAGATGCCAGTTCCCAGAAGCCTGTTTTTGCTACGCCGGAGGCGTTGAAGCGGGTAGCCCGGGGTCGCGAAGCGCACCCCGGGAAACGGCGGAAGGGATCATCAACCCTGGAGGGGTTGCAGCAGGGAGCGGAGATCTTCGCACCGCCTTCGGGGTGCGAACTCCTCGACGCGCGAGACCCCGGGTAGGCGCGGTCGCGCCAACCCGGGGCTATCGGCTGTAACGCCTCCGGCGTAGGGGAGGGCGTGTGGGTCGTGGATTACGCCGGGTGGGGGCACCCGGCCTTCAATGAGAGTTCGAAGTGGCCAGTTTCCAGATGCCAGATGCCAGTTCCCAGAAACTTCGTGGACCTCGCCGGGTGGGGGCACCCGGCCTTCAATCTGGGTTCTGGTAACTGGGAACTCTGCCCCTACTTCCTTTCGAGCAGCAGTTGTTCGAGGCGTTCGAGGCGGGCCTTGAGGGCGGCGTTTTCCTGGCGGAGTCCGGCCATGGCGGATCGCAGTTCAGCGGCTTCGGTGTCGACGCGGGTGTTGAGTTCCTGAACGGCGGCGGCGGTGTAGATGGTGAGGGGATAGGTATCCACCTGGAGGATCTCGGAGCCGTCGGGGAGTTTCTCGCCGCTGGACTGGACGTGGTCTGGGAAGACCTCGGCGAACTCCTGGGCGATGACGTTGAGGTAGGGTCGGTCGGTGACCGAGGGATGGGCGGCGCGGTAGTCGTCGGTGTAGCGGAAGCTGACCAGACGCACGCGGTTCAGCGTGTCCAGGGCGCTTTCGACCGTCTGGATGTCCTGCTTGATGCGCCGGTCGGAATTGGCCAGCCAGAAGCCGGCGGTGGTCTTGGAGGCGTCGCCCGCCACTTCCAATTTGTTGGCAGTGGGCGTGCGGCCGATGCCCACGTTGCCGTTCGTGCCATTGATGCGCATCCGCTCGTTGAAAAAGCCTCCCGGGTCGGCTGAAAACACAAGACTGCCGCGGGCTCCCAGTTGCATCGTGCCAGGACCGCCGAAACTGGACTGGCTGTTCACATACCCAATACTGCCTCGATACTGGTTGGCCTCGTCGAAGTAGATACCCGCGAAGCCGCCTGGATGCCCATTGTCAAACCGGGCCACGCCGGCATTGGGGGCGTCGGTCTTCACGTGCAGGGCAGTTGCGGGCGTTTCGGTGCCGATGCCGACCTTGCCGCTGGTGGTGACCACCAGACGGGGTGCGCTCGTCGGAAGGTTCTGATAAAGTATCCACTCACCACCACTCCCGCCGACACCGGTGAACCATTCCGCCACGCTGTTCTTGGCGATGTAACCGGCAAAGGTGATGTTCGTGCTTTGGACGCGTGCGCGGGTGGACTGCCCGACGAGGTGGAGCCGGTCAGCCGGGTTGTCCGTGTTGATCCCCACCCCGCCGACGGCGCGGATGAGGAACTGGTTGGCGGCCGTGGAGGCGAAGGCGGAGGAAAGATCGGACCTATCAGCCCAGACGAAGGCGCCGTCGTGATTGGCCTCGGCTTGAGTGCCCGCCGCGAAGGAGCTCACCCCGGCGGCGGTGTTATCGGCTCCACCCGGAACCATGGAGCTGTCGCCGCTGGCGGTATTAGCAACTCCACCGGCGACGGTCGCTTGGAAGCCGGCCGTGTTGCCTCCCCCTCCGCCCACCGTGCCGTAGTTGTCCGTCACCGTGTTGATACCCGCGGAGCTTCCGCCTCCGGCAATGGTCCCCGAGAAATTGGCGTTCACGACATTCCCGCTGTGTCCGCCGATGACATTCACGGTGCCGCTTTGGGCAGGCTGCAGCCGCAGGCCGCGCTGGCCGTTGACCTTGAATTCCAGCGGCTGGTTGTCGGTGGTGCCGAGGAAATTCACGGCGGGGTTGATGCCGGTGTTGCCCGTGGCTTTCCAGGCGTTGTCCAGCGCGGCGGCGGGCACCGTGCCGCTGGTGACATTGGCCGCACTGATTCCGGTCAGCCCGCTGCCGTTGCCGGAGAAGCCGGTGGCCGTGACGGTGCCGGCCACGTCGAGCGCGGTGGCGGGGTTGTTCTTGCCGATGCCCACGCCGCCGGCGGCGCGGATGAGGAACTGGTTGTTGGCGGTGGAGGCGAAGTCGGTAAAGTTGCGATCAGCCCAGACGAAGGCACCGTCGTGATTGGCCTTTGCGCGATTGCCGGCGGCAAAGGAGTTGCCACCGCTGGCCGTGTTGCCGTCGCCGCCCGGCACCGTCGCCGCGAAACCACTGGCTGTGTTGTTTGCTCCGCCGCCCACGGCGGAATTTTGGCTGCTCGCGATGTTGGAATTCCCTCCCGCGACGGTCGCCGCGAAACTACTGGCCGTGTTGTTCGCGCCCCCGCCGATGGAGCTATCGCTCCGGCTGGCGGTGTTGTTCTTTCCGCCGGCAATGGTGGCATTAGACGCGTCTCCGTTGATTGAATTGGCTTCGCCGTTTCCACCTCCGCCGATCACTGAACCTGAGGAACCCGCCGTGATCGTGTTCGCGGCGTTCCCCCCGATGATGTTTGGTGCCCCACCGCCATTTGCAGACCCGCCCTGGATGCGCAGGCCGCGCTGGCCGTTCACCTTGAATTCCAGCGGCTGGTTGTCGGTGGTGCCGAGGAAGTTCACGGCGGGGTTGATGCCGGTGTTGCCCGTGGCTTTCCAGGCATTGTCCAGCGCGGCGGCGGGCACCGTGCCGCTGGTGACATTGGCCGCACTGATTCCGGTCAGGCCGCTGCCGTTGCCGGAGAAGCCGGTGGCCGTGACGGTGCCGTTCACCGCGAGAGCGGCCCCGTTCGGGTTGTTGGTGTTGATGCCGACGCCGCCCCGGGCGCGGACGAGGAACTGGTTGTTGGCCGTGGAGGCGAAGGGGTTAAAGAATTCGTTGTCAGCCCAGACGAAGGTGCCGTTGTGATTGGCCTCGGCTTGAGTGCCCGCCGCGAAGGAGACACTCCCGGAGGCGGTATTGAGGTATCCACCTGGAACCGTGGAGTAAATGCCGCTGGCGGTATTCTGAAATCCGCCGCCGCCGGTCGAAAAGGTGGCGCTGGCCGTATTCCTGTTTCCGCCAGCGACCGTCGAAGACTGCCCGCCGGCGGTGTTCCCCCATCCTCCGCCCACTGTGCCGAAGTCGTTCGTTACCTGGTTGATAACCCCCCCGGGGCCTCCGCCACCGGCAATGGTTCCCCCGAAATCGGCGTTCACGACATTCCCGCTGTGTCCGCCGATGACATGCACGGTGCCGTTTGCGGCAGGCTCCAGCCGCAGGCCGCGGGTTCCGTTGACCTTGAATTCCAGCGGCAGGTTGTCGGTGGTGCCGAGGAACGCGCCGTTGGTCGGGTTGGCCCCCGCGTTGCCGGTGCGGCTCCAGGCATCGGCCGAACCGGGGCTGCCCTGGGGGCCGGCGGGGCCTGCGGGGCCGGTTGCGCCGGTGAGACCTATGGGACCAATAGGACCGATGGGACCCGTGGGACCGGCCACACCGGGGAGGCCGTTGGTGCCATTGGCTCCCTTGTCGGCGAGGAGGTCCCAGTTCGGGCTGCCGGAGGCCGGGGTGGCGTTGGAACTGGCCGTTTTGGCGAACCAGGAGGCTCCATTGAGCACGACGGCATCCCCGAGGACGTAGTTGCTCGTGCCGGTCCAGGTGCCTCGCCAGGTGAGTCCGCGGGGGCCAATGGCTCCGGTGGGGCCAATCGGGCCTGCGGGACCGGCGGTGCCTTGGGGTCCGGTGAGACCGATCGGTCCGATCGGTCCGATCGGCCCGATGAGGCCCTGAGGGCCGGCCACGCCTGGGAGGCCTTGGGGGCCGGCAGGGCCGGTGGATCCCGTGGATCCCTTGTCCGAGATCAGGTCCCAGGCGATGCCGACGGCCGGTGTGACGCCGGTGCTGCCGATCTTGGCGATCCAGGAGACACCGCCTTCGGAGACGGCGTCACCGGTGAAGTAGGAAGTACCCGCGGCCCAAGGGCCGCGCCAGTTCAGGCCCCTGGCACCGGTGGGGCCGGTGGGACCCTGTGGGCCAGCCACACCGGGGATGCCTTGGGTGCCGGCAGGGCCCGTGGAGCCGGTGGCTCCGGTGAGACCGATGGGACCTTGAGGGCCTGCTGGGCCTGTGTTGCCCGGGATACCCTGGGGTCCGGCCGGGCCGGTGGCACCGGCCAGGCCGTTGGTGCCATTGGCACCCCTGTCGGCGAGGAGATCCCAGTTGGGGCTTCCGAGGATCGGGGCGGCGTTGGAGCTGGCCGTCCTGGCGAACCAGGACGCTCCGTTGAGTACGACGGCATCACCGAGGACGTAGTTGCTTGTGCCGGTCCAGGTGCCGCGCCAGGTGAGACCGCGGGGGCCGGTGGAGCCGGTCGGGCCGATGGGGCCGATGGGCCCCTGTGGGCCGGCCACGCCTGGGATGCCTTGGGTGCCGGCCGGGCCGGTGGCACCTGTGAGACCGATGGGGCCCTGAGGGCCTGTGTTGCCCGGGACACCCTGAGGGCCTGCTGGGCCTGTTGCGCCGGCCAGGCCGTTGGTGCCAGCGTCGCCCTTGTCGCCCTTCGGGCCTGCGGGACCGATCAGTCCGATCGGACCGATCGGTCCGATGGGACCCTG
>JAIXZE010000110.1 GCA_027489875.1 Verrucomicrobiales bacterium | reverse complement strand
CCCGGGAGATTGTGACTGCCCCAGCCGCTGCCCTCTGCTATTCCCATTCCGCAGTTCAGTCGTGTTCCCGTGAAGCCCACCTCCAGCCTCCGCCCCTGGATCCTCACCGGCGTTGCCGCCGCCGTGATCGGCCTTGGGCTCGTGTGGCTCGGCCGCGACGGCGTCATCCGCCAGGAACTTCCCGATGGCCGGTGGATCGAGATCCGCCACGTGACAGCGACCACGAACGGCACCCATATGACCCCATTCGGTGCCCGCTGGCGTCGGGATCTGCTGAAGTTCCCGCTGCCCGGTCGGATCAAGGATTGGGTCGCGATCGGAACCGGAAATTCCGGGCTCGGCGCGGAACCCCTCTCACTTGGCGTCTGGTGGACGGCCGGCGGCACCGGGACGAATGCCGCCGGATTCAAGGCCGGCCAGGTTCCCGCTGAATTCCGGAACGCGGTCTGGCGCATCGTCGGCGACAACGGGTGGATCTACCCGGCCGAGTTCCTCGGCGCCGCTGCCGGTCTGGACAACGTTGCGATCCACAGCCTGCTCCTCGGCGCCTTTCCCCGACGCCAGGCCCGGATGCGTGCCGAGATGTGCAACTTCACCAATGGTCAGGTCATCACGTCCTTCCTCATCGACAATCCCTATCCCGTCGCCACCGCCACCTGGACCCCAGCCGCATTACCGGCCACCCACCGGATCGGATCGCTCACAGTACGCTTGGAACAAATCGATACCACCTGGCTCGATCCAACCCAGGCGTCACCCACGTTCGGCCTGACCCGGCGATGCTCGCCCCGGTACTCGCTGGTTTCCGACGGTTCCGCCACGTCGGGGTGGGATGCAATGAACGCCGAACTCTTCGACGCCGCCGGCAACTGGGGTCCGTACCTCGATCCCTCCGAGAACGCGTGGAAGGTCCGGATCACCGTCCTTCCAAAGGCACTCACTCGCGGCCCGAACGACGCCGTCGTCGCCTGGAACAGCCCAGCCCTTCGGGTGCCACCGCCGGGCAGCTGGCAGCCACTCACCGAGACGCTCACCCTCGACGGCCGGCCCTATCCCCTCCTGGGCCTGGGTGGTGCGGGCCGACATCTCTTCACGAACGACCTCCACTCGACCTCGATGAACATGAACGGCGAAGGCCGGCAATCTTCCGTCTCAAGGATCGGAACCCAATCCACGACGACGATCAGCCATTCTCAAGCGATCCTTTGCGGGCGTGGTTGGCCGGAAACTCCGGCCGGATCACGCCTTCTCCTGCGCGTGCGTCTGGCCAATGGGCAGGAGACCGCCGTCAACGAATTCCATGAAGTGGGAAAGATCCGGTACTTCCCGCTGCCCACCGATCTCACCGGCGGGTTTTCGCTCGAACTCGTCCTTCAGAGATCCGAGACCGTCGAATTCCTCGTCGCACCACCGCGGAATCCTTGAACCTGAATCCGGCATTTCATCCAGCCCTCGACACCGGGTCTTCCAGTCACAGTTCCCTCAGGGTTGGACCGCCTTCTTCAGCGCGTCGGCAAAGGCCACCGGTTCCTCTTCGTGCGGCCAGTGCCCTGCATCCGCAAACTCCCGGACCGAAGCAGTCGGGAAGGCATCCCGCCAGCGTCGCAGGATAGCGGGGCCAAACGCCGGATCCCTCATCCCCCACATCAACGTCATTGGAACCCCTTCCAACCCGCTCCGCCGATCCCACAGCGAAGCCAGGTACCCACGGCTCTCCAACATCGACCGGGCCAGTGAGAACAGCACGCGCTCCCGCGAGTCTGGATCCGGAAACGCATCGAGGTACTGCCGATGCACCTCGGGGGTCAGCCGCGTGCGATTGGCATAGCCCATCGGCAGCAGGAACCGGGGCGATGCATTCAGCGCCCGGTACATCCATCGCCCGAGCCTGCTGCCAGCCACCTTCGCCTTGCGCTGCATCCCGGGATCGTCGTCCCACGACCACATCCACGTGTTCACGAGGACCAACTTCCGCACGCGGGCCGCGTTCCGGAGGACCCAGTCCATCGCGATCGGCCCCCCAAAGTCATGGAGGACGAGGCTCACCGACTCACCCGCCGGGACGGTCTGTTCCATGAACTGCCCAAAACGGCGTGCGTGATCCTCGGGGCGATACCGGGCATCGGAAGGCCGCTCGGACAGCCCGAAGCCCAGGTGATCCGGTGCCAGCACCCGATACCCCGGTGCCAGCGCCGGGAGAACGTGCCGCCACTCCAGGCTCCAGGTGGGCGTCCCATGCAAGAGCACCACCGTTGGGCCCGAACCCATGTCCACGCAGTTCATCACTCCATCCTCGACGGCCACCCGCCGCACTGGAAACGGGTAGAGCGTCCGATCCGGCCACGATTTCTGTTCGGCACCCATGACGCGCTGATGGTCAACCTCGATTGACTATTGGTCAAGCCTGGTTGACGACATCCCGATCTCTGGCCAAACCTCCCCCCATGCCGTCCACCGATTCACTCCGCGACGCCCAGTCCGCCAGTTTTGGACACGTGCTCTTCGACTGCGCCCGGAGGCTCGATGAAATCGCACAGGCGCGCCTGAACGTCCTCGCCGGCAAACGGCTCGCCCGCCCATCGGTCATGCGCCTCGTGCCGTTCCTCACCCGCGAGGGCATCCGCCCCATCGAGCTCGCGCGCCGCCTCGACATCTCGAAGCAGGCAGTGGCACAGGCCCTGAACCTGCTCGAGGAAGAGGGCTTCATCACCAACAAGCCCGATCCAACGGACGGACGAGGGCGGCTTGTCTGCCTGACGGACGCCGGCGAAGCCGCCCATCACCTCGGGCTGAAGGTCCTGGGCACACTCGAAACCGACCTCGCCAGCCGGATGGATTCACCTTCGCTGGCCACGACGTTCCGCGGGTTGAAGGCCATCCACCGGATCCTGTCGGAATGGGAAGCCGTCCCACCGAATCCGCAGTGAACAGTCCTTCAGCCGGGCACCTCAAAGCCCCGGTCCCGGCCACTCCACCTTCGACCGGAAGTTGTATCTCAACACCCGCTGGTTCAGGGCGGCATTCGGCCATCGGCTCTTCACCACGGCCGCGCCAGCTCCTAGCCGATCCGACAGCTTCAACTCCCGCGTGAACGCCGAGTAATCCTCGTACGTTCCCTCGAACTTCAACGGCCAACCCGCGCCCAGTGGGTGGTCCGGCAATCGACGGCCCCGTTCGGCCAACCGCTTCCAGTGGGCCCTCAGGTTGGCCGGCGACGACACGAGCTTCCCGTCGCGATCCAGCGGCAGGCTCCCGTGCTTGCCCCACTCGACCCCCACGCGCACCGGCTCACCGGGCGGCACCTCCGCCGAAAGGATCGTCCCGTGGAAATAGGTGTGCAGGGCCACCGCCCGCGTCCCTGCCGCGTCCAACTCCACCCACACGACCTCGTGATCGCAGGGGTCGTTGTCCTCGGGAAAGTCGATGTCGTCGTCCCAGAACAGGTGGTAGGCAATCACGGGTCGATCCGGATGAACGACCGCCACGACATCGCGGAGCGCGAAGGTTTCCGCGCGGTTCAGGCGGAGTTCCGGAGCGAACCGCCGCACGCGTTCGCGCAGCGCGTTGTCCACCGGCGACGGCGGGTCGAGTTCCATGACACCCGCATAATGGGCCGAGGCTTCGTCCAACCGCCGACGATCGTGATCCGCCATTCCCATGCGGTTCCGGACCGCGGCCGTGTCCGCCGCCAGGGTTTCGATTTCGACCGTGTCGGACACGTTCGTGCCGCTCACGGGATTCGCCCGTGCGATGCGGTTGCCCGGCAATCGCACCTGATAGGGACTCAGCGAGAGGTCGGGTTCGGGGTAATCGGTGCTGATGAATTGTGCGCCGCTGGCGAAGGCCTTCTCGCGCTGCGTGGTGTCGTTGCGTCGGGCATTTCCAGTGGGGGAATCGGCCCGGGTGCGCACGAGGAAGCCGTCGCGTACCAACGACTGGATCTCATCGAATCTCCGGATCGGATCGTTGCGCTTCATCCACGCCGCCGCTGGATGCGCGCGATCCACGGACACGAACATCACGCGACCTTCCAGATGGGGGGATCGGGCGAGGTAGCGGTCCCGGATGGCGTCCTCGTTGTCGAGGGCGAACAGGATCCGACCCAGCAGGCGGTCCACGGTAGGCCACCCCTTCCCGGCGACGGCGTCGCGCAAGGTAGGTTGGCCGCCGCGAAGGTCATCGGGTTCGAAACGCTGGGCCGGTGGGATGACTTCGCGCACGGCGGCGTCGACGGCGTCGAGCAATGCGGCGTCGTACTTCACCACCTTCGTCGAGCCCGGAACGCCCAGCGCATCCTCCTTCAACTCCAGCAGGACGAGGATCGGGAAGTGGAAGGGATTCGCCGCCGACCATTCCCGGATCTCGGTCAACGCTCCCTGGAAGGTGCGATTGCGGGAGATGAAGTCCACGTCAGGCACGTGCAGGATCTTGAACCCGGGTTTCAGCAGTTCGCCGTCCGGATCGTGGGGAACCACCGCGCCCAAGCCGGCAGCGGCGGCGAGTTTGGGTCCGGCAGGTTCGGAAAAGCGACCGCCTTCCGGATCGGCATACAGGTCGAGTTCGAGCTGGCGGATGCCGAGGAGTCCCAACTGTTCCTTGAGCGGACGATGCGTGTAGGCGAGTTCGTCCGCGCCGGAGCCGGGTTTCGAGCGGATCAGCGCATCCATCACGGGGCCGGGGGCCACATGATAGGAGTTGTGCGTGCCCACCACCTGGCATTGGTCGAGACGCGGGGGCGCGGCGAGAACCACGCCAACGGCAAACCCCATCGCCACCGCCCATCCCGCCCATCGCCGAGCTGAACCGGAACCCGCATGCATGGACGCTTCCTAGGGGCATCACAGCCGATCGTGCGAGCCTCGATTGGGTTCCATTTCCGTGACGATGAAGAAAGGCCCGCCGCACCGCGGCGTTTGGGCTCATCTGTAGGCCGGGTGCCTCACCCGGCGAATCCCTGAGCCGTATCCATGGAGTAAGAATCTCGCGCAGAGGGGCAGGGACGCAGAGAACGAAAGAAGATCTGGGGCTTGGGCAACCGTGAACGGGATCACCGTTGGGTGACCTGATGACGATGATTGAAAGACTCACTTCCTCTGCGTCTCTGCGTCTCTGCGCGAGTCATTCTCCGACATCCAACTGCATGGAGACGGCTGAGTCCCGCCGCGTGGGGGCACGCGGCCTCCAATCCACGGGTATTGTCATCTCCCTCCAAAACCCAAACTTCGCGTTGCACCGGTGGCGTGCGGTGGCGGAGTCTGCCCGACACCGACGGGTGCAATCAGGCGTGAAACAGGGATCCATAAAGCAACGGAGTCTGGCCGGGCTATCCCCGGCGACGGGGTCGGGCACAACGCAGCCCACCGGAAGGTCAGAGGGGACCGACACATGAGCCGTTCGCGTCGCGCCGCCTCGGGCTTCATCTCGGGTTACCTGATGGTCGCCGTCACGTTGGCGGTCCAGATGGTCATGATCCCGATGGCCACCGGGGCGCTGGACGGGGACGAGGTTGGCCTGTGGGGGTTGACCCAACGTTTGGCTTATCTCTTTACCTTGCTCGATCTGGGATTGCTGCCGTCGGTGTCGCGGCTGCTGATGGATCACAAGGATTCGCCGGAGAGCCTCGACTACCGCCGCACCCTTTCCGCCGGCGCAGCGGCCACGCTGATGATGTGTGCCGTCACCGTCGGGGTCACCCTCCTCGCCGCATTTCCGGCAGTGGCCTGGCTCAAGGTCCCCGAGGCGCTGCGATCCGAGGCGTTGTTCCTGTTCCTGGCCACGGGCCTGACCATCGCGGTGTCCGGGATTTTCCGGATCACGATGTCGATGATGTACGCGTGGCAGCGTCACGACCTCGTCAATTACGCGCAGGCGTTGGGACAACTGGCCAACCTGGCCGTGTTCTGGTGGGCCCTGCGGTCGGGGCATGGCGTGCGCAGCGCCTGGTACGGCCAGGCCGTGCTCTCCGCCGTCATCGGCCTGAGCACGGTGCTGGCGCTGGCCGGAATGGGACGGCTGAAGGATCTCGGCCGGCTCTGCTGGCCGGGATGGCCCGCGGTGCGCGGCGTCCTTGGATTCGGCCTCGACCTGTTCTGGGTTTCGCTCGGAACGCAGATGGCGCTCAACACACAGGGAATGATCCTGGGGCGGGTTCAGGGCCTGGAGGCTACCGGCGTGTGGGAGGTCGCCACGCGACCGTTCATGGCCTTGAGCCAACTGGTCTGGAAGGTCCTGGACGCATCGGCTCCGGGGCTCTCGGAACTCATCGTCAAGGACAACCGGGCAGCGCTGGAACAGCGGTTCCGACAGGTGGTGACGCTGACCACGATCTTCGCCGCAGTGGCCGGGGTTGGATTGACGGTGCTGAGCGGACTGCTGGTGCGGAATTGGTGTGGCCCAAAGTACGCGTGGCCATGGACGAACGACCTCCTCCTCGGCGTCTGGCTCTTCGTCATCTCGATCTACCGCTGCCATTGCACGCTCCCGATCCTCCAGAAATCCATCGCCGGCATGCGCTGGGTCTATGTCGCGGAAGGCACGCTCTCGGTGGGCCTGTCACTGGTCGCCGCACGCTTCTGGGGTGTGCCCGGGCTCCTGACGGTCGCCGCCGCGACCGCGACCCTCACCAGCGGTGCCTACGGTCTCTGGCGGACGCAGGGAACCTTCGGGGTGCGACTGCGCGAGGTATTCGGCTGGAGCTCCGTCAGCTTCCCGATCTGGATGCTGGGTCTGGGCGTGGGTTTCTTCCTGGCACCACTGCACATCACACCCTGGTGGCTCGAGTTCGGACTCAAGTCGGTCGTCCTCGGCGGATTGTGCGGGATCGTCGGGTTCCGCTACGGCCTGGATCCGGGATTGAAGGACGAACTCGTGCGCAGACTTCCCGGTCCCAGCCAACGCGTCGCTCGCGGGGTCCTGGGTGCATGAGCTTGAAATCTGGCAACTGGCAACTGGGAACTGGCAACTCCCCTTGAAGGCCGGGTGCCCCCCCGGCGAGGCCCACGTTCGCCGCTTCCAATCCCCAGCTTTCGGTTACGCCGGAGGTGTTGAAGCAGATAGCCAATACGGGGTGCGAAGCAACCCCGGGTCAACGTTGTGTGATGAGGGACCAACCCCGGCAGGGGTTGCAGCCTCCGAATCTTCGCACCCCCTGCCGGGGTGCGGATTCCAAATCAACACGCCATTCCCCGGGTGCGTGCTTCGCACGACCCGGGGCTATCCGCTCCCATCCCTCCGGGATGAACACCCAGGCGTGGTTCCTTCTGGGACCTGGAATCTGGGAACCGGGAACTTCTTTCCGCGCCGCGTGAGGGCACGCGGCCTACAGCAGGGAGGTCTGGGAACTGGGGTCTGGCATCTGGGAACTCCCTTTGAAGGCCGGGTGCCCTCACCCGGCGAGGCCCACCTTCCCCGTTTCCAGTCACCCGTTCTGCAGTTCACGTTTGAAGCGGACCGCACGCTGGGGAGAGATTCGGCGCATGAGATCCCTCCTGCGGCTTCTGCTGCCCGGCGTCCTCGCTTTCAGTCCATTGGCGGCCGCGGTCCGCGTTCCGTCGATTCTCGGGTCGCACATGGTCCTCCAGCAACGTTCGTCTGTTCCCGTCTGGGGCTGGGCCAACGCGGCCGAGACGGTCGTGGTCACGACCAGTTGGTCCACGAACATTGTGCAGGCCACCGCTTCGAACGGAGGACGCTGGAACGTGAACCTCCAGACGCCCGAGGCGGGCGGCCCACACTCCATCCGCATCAAGGCGGGCAACGAAATCGTCCTCGACGACGTCCTGATCGGGGAGGTGTGGCTGTGCAGTGGTCAGAGCAACATGGAGTGGTCCGGCGAATTCGGCGTCCGCCAATCCCGCGAAGAGGCTCCCGGTGCCACCAACAACCTGATCCGGTTCTTCCACGTGCCCAAGGCCACGGCCGAGGCACCTCAGGACCACGTCGACGGCCGCTGGATCGTCTGCAACCCCGAGGACATGCAACGGTTCAGCGCCATCGGATACTTCTTCGGCAAACGGATCCACGAACGGCTCAACGCGCCCGTCGGCATGATCAACAGCAGCTGGGGCGGCACGCCCGCCGAAGTCTGGACCCCGCGCGAGGTGGTTGAGACCGCTCCGGATCTCCGCGCTGCCGCCGCCGAGCTCAAACCCTACGCCTGGTGGCCACACCAACCCGGCCTCGCCTACAACGCCATGATCCATCCGCTCGTCCCCTTCCGGATCGCCGGCGTACTCTGGTACCAGGGCGAAAGCAACGTGCCGACCCACGCGACCTACCGGAAGCTCTTCACCTACATGATCGATGCCTGGCGGGCCGCGTGGAAATCCGAGCTCCCCGTGTACTTCGTCCAGATCGCTCCCTACACGTACGGCGACGACCACATCCGCGGCGCACTCCTCCGCGAGGCGCAAACACTGGCCGCGAACCACCCCCGCACCGGCATGGCGGTCATCAGCGATCTCGTCGACAACGTGAAGGACATCCATCCGCAGTTGAAACGCGAGGTCGCCGAACGCCTCGCCGCGATGGCCCTCGCCGACACCTACGGGATCGCCGGCCCGCAATCGCGCAGCCCGTCCTATCGCGGTCATCGCATCGAGGGAAACACCGTGATCGTTGATCTCGATCCGATCCCTACCACGCTCGTCGCCCGCGGAGGTCCGCCCAAGGAGTTCCAGATCGCCGGAGCCGACGGCAAGTTCGTCCCCGCCGAAGCGGTGATCGACGGAAAGACCGTCCGCGTCTCCAGCGCATCGGTAGCGCAACCCACCGCCGTCCGGTTCGGGTTCCGCAACGATTCCATCCCGAACCTGTTCACCGCGGAGGGACTGCCCGTGAACCTGTTCCGCACCGACCGCTGAATTGGCAGGAATGCGACGGGGAGGCGACGCCCCCGTCGCCGTCCTCAAAGCCCCTCCCCAAGGCGATGAGGACATCGCCACCCCGCTCACAGACGGGGAGGCGACGTCCACGTCGCCGTCCTCAAAGCCCCTCCCCAAGGCGATGAAGACATCGCCACCCCGCTCACAGACGGGGAGGCGACGTCCACGTCGCCGTTCTCAAACCCTCTCCTAACGGCGATGAGGACATTGGCACTCCGATCCATGCACCCATTTCACGGATCCGTGCTTTCCACGGACAGGGCGGACAGGCCAAGGTCAGGGGACGGTCGGCACGTGGATCCCGCCCCCTCATGCGAACCAAGCGGCGAAGACGGCATTGGACGGTCCGCCTCCTGCGATGGACGGCGTTGATCTTCTACGTCGTGGGAGGGTTTGTTGCGCTGGTGATCCTGCTGGCGGCCTCGGTGGTCATCGCGATGGACAAGCACGCCGACAGCTGGGCCGCCCTCGATGACCTCATCGGGTTCACCAGCCACCGCCCCTTCTGGATCGTCGTCCTCACTGGTGGAGCGTTGCTCACGCTGGCCGACATCGGCCGCCGATGCATCGAGTGGTGCGTGAAGGACTGAGGGGGAGATTCAAGTTTCCAAGAGCAATTCCCAGTTTCGAGATGCCAGTTCCCTGCGACGGGGTGTAGAGGTCATGAGTCGGGTCTAAAGGGAGTTCCCAGTCTGCAGATTCCAGAACTCCGGGAACTGGTTTCTGGGAACTGGGAACTCTTCTTGAAACCCGCCCCACCAACTCCCCTCTTGAAACTTGGCTCCGAAACCTTGGACCTTCCCCCACATCATGAAGCGCATCCTCCTGAGGCTCCTCAGTGCCCTCGCCCTCGCCTCCCTCGGCTTTGCCGCGGACGACGCCAAGCCGGCCGCCGAGAAGAAGACCGAAGCCCCCGGCTTCGCGGACCCATCCAAACTCACCGAGAAGGCCCCGGAATCCTTCAAGGCCAAGTTCACCACCACGAAGGGGGCCTTCACCATCGAGGTGACGCGCTCGCAGTCTCCCAACGGTGCCGACCGTTTCTACAACCTCGTCAAGTCGGGCTATTTCCAGGACGTCGCCTTCTTCCGCGTGATCCCCGGGTTCATGGGCCAGTTCGGCATCCATGGCGACCCGAAGGTCTCTGCCGCATGGCGGACCGCCCGGATCCAGGATGACCCGGTCAAGTCGAGCAACAAGCGCGGCGCCATCTCCTTCGCCATGGCCGGCCCCAACACCCGCACCACCCAGCTCTTCATCAACCTTGTCGACAACACCAACCTCGACAGCATGGGCTTCTCCCCGTTTGGCAAGGTCGTCGAGGGCATGGAAATCGTCGACAAGATCAACGGTGAGTACGGCGAAGGCGCTCCCCGCGGACGCGGCCCCAACCAAGGCCTGATCCAGGACAAGGGCAACGAGTACCTCAAGGCCTCCTTCCCCAACCTCGACTACATCAAGTCCGCCGTCATCGTTCCCTGATTCTCACCCCCCACGTCCCCGCATCGGTTCCCCATCATGAGCACTCCCACCAACGCCACCGACGAAGTGGCCATCATCACCACCAACCACGGCCAGATGGTCGTGGAATTCTGGTCTGACGTCGCACCCGCCACCGTCGAGAACTTCAAGAAGCTCGCCCGTCAGGGATTCTACGACGGCACAGCATTCCACCGCGTCATCCGCGGTTTCATGATCCAGGGCGGCGACCCGCTCACGAAGGACGCCTCCAACGAGAGCCGCTGGGGCACCGGCGATCCCGGGTACAAGATCAAGGCCGAGTTCAACGAACGGAAGCACGTCCGCGGCGTGCTCTCCATGGCCCGCGCCCAGAATCCCGATTCCGCCGGGTGTCAGTTCTTCGTCTGCCACGGCGAAGCCGCCTTCCTCGACCGCCAGTACACCGCCTTCGGCAAGCTCTGCGGCGGCGACGACACCCTCGAGAAGATCGCGACCACGCCTTGCCGCGCTGCCGGCGAACGCTCCCCGAGCCGCCCCATCCAGCGCGTGAACGTCGAGAGCATCAAGATCGTCCCCCGCGCCTCGATCGCCTGAACCGTCATAGGCAACCCTCCCATTCAGGGCGGACTCACGGTGCCCGGCACCGGGGTCCGCCCTTTCCTTTGCTTCCACCTGTTCCTTTCCGCCATCGCCATGGAAACCCCTCAACACCCCCCCACACCTGATTTCGCGGCCATCGCCGAAACCCTCGTCCAGCTGGGGTGCCCGGCGGAGAAATCCCTCGAAATGGCCTCCCAACTCCACAAGCGCGCAGGTCAACTCGTGGTCGAACGGGGCGGAACCCACGAAGCCGCGTTGGCACACCTTCTCCGCCTGATGGCCGGCGGCTGGGCGGCCACCGCCCGCATGCAGGGCACACCGCCCCCCTGACCGCGCGGCATCGTCCAAAATTTCCCAAACGGCACCGGTAACCTTTCGGGCCTGTTCGGCGTAGCAACCCGTCGACAGCCCATGAACAACCAACTGTTCAAACTGATCGGTGCGGCCGCCTGTGCCGCGATTCTCTCAACCGCAACCCTCGCCGCCGCGGAGTCCGCTCCCGGGACCGGCACTTCCCAGACCCAGAGGAAGGCGTCATCGCACGCCTACCCCTTCCGCGGCACGGTCGATTCCGTCGACGCCTCCGCGAAGACCATCACACTCGACGGCAAGAAGTCGGAACGTGTCCTCCATGTCACCGACGACACCGTCCTCGAAAAGGATGGCAAGCCCGCCAAGATCGATGAGATCGCGTCGGGTGATTACGCCCGCGGGCTCCTGAGCAAGCAGGAAGGAGCCCGCGAGATCCTGGTGAAGGCCACGTTCGGGCCGAAGCCGGACAAGAAAACGGACAAGAAGTCCACGGCCAAGACCAAGCCCGCGCCCGCCGCCCCGTCAACCGACACGGCCGCGAAGTGATCCCTCCGGGGTTCCGTCGGCTTGGCTGACGGAACCCCGCCGAGCCCGCCCCCCAAACAACCCAACCAAACGCAGACCCAAACCAAACACCCAACACTTTCCGGTACGTCCAGGGGTTCAGGTGAGGACGTCCGGGATGCAGCCGCCGCCCCGGGGACCAGGGTTCGGGCAAATCCCCGGGGCGGCCAATTTTCAAGGGGTGCTTTGAAACAGCCCCAACAGAAAACGGGGTGCGACGTCCACGTCGCCGTCCTCAAAGCCCCTCCCCCAAAGGCGATGAGGACATCGCCACTCCGCTCACAGACGGGGAGGCGACGTCCACGTCGCCGTCCTCAAAGCCCCTTCCCAAAGGCGATGAGGACATCGTCACCCCGAAACCATTCCTGCGGGGATCAATGTCCAGATGCCCCCAGTGTTGGCCTCACCGCTTCCGCGGCTTGAAGCCCTTCGGCATGGCGGGATTCTCGGGATCCTCACCCGCTGCTTCAGGCGCAGGAGAAGTCGGAGACGCGCTTTCCGCGTCGGCCACATCGCCTGCCGTTTCTTCGACCGGCTCGGGCAAACCCAGACGCTGCCGCGCCTTCTTGGCGGCGGATGTATCCGGATACTCCTTCACGATGCGGTTGAGGATGCCCAACGCCTTGTCGGCCTGGTTCAATCGGCCGGAGTAGATGTTGGCGAGATGGATCGCCGTCCAACCCCATTTCTCGCGCGGCAGCCGCTTGCCCAGCACCTCCTCCAGTTCGAGGGCCGCTGCGAGGTAATTCCCGAGGTCCTTCTCGTAGATCTCGGCGATGCGGATCGCCGCGTGCTGCTGGGCAGGGTTCCTCTTGAGGAAGTCACGGAGCATCTTGATCGCGTCCATGTGGTTTCCCTTGGCCCACTCGGCTTCCGCCGCGTCGTACTCGGGATCGTTCTCAACGGGCCGCACATCGACGCCCAATCCCTGGGCGGATTTCCGCGCTGCCCACTGGGTGATATCCCAACCCAGCAATCCTCCAAAACCCAGCAAGGCGGCCAGAAAGCCACCCAGATAGAGAGCGGACCTGTTGGTGGGCTTGGCCACCGTCGCCTTGCCGGCGGTCCCCGTCGCGGCACCGCCTCCCGGGGCAGATGCCACCACATTGGTAACAGACCCAACCGTGTTCGTGGCCCCATCCTCACCCGCAACCCCATTCGTTGCCGCACCCGTCACCCCATTGGTCGCCCCCGCCTCCACGGGATTCGGGGATTCCTTGATCACATCCCCCGGTTCGGGTTGCTCGAATTGGCGAACCCCCACATCGGAACGCGAGTAGTCGCGTTGGAAGCGTCCAAAACAGAACACCGCCAGCATCAGGAACACGAGATAGAGCAGGAGTTTGCCCGCCGACTTCATTCTGGCGCGACTGTGACCAACCCAAACCCCGGGGGCAATCGCTTTGACCCCCTCCCGCGTTATTCAGGAATCCATTTGCTGACGCCCGCCGCTGCCCTTACACATTTCCCATCCACCGGATTCCATCCTCTGGACCGGTTCTCCTCAGGCGCACACAGCCCGATCGGGGCCCGCCGCCGTCACCGCCCCCGTTTCCTGCGCTTCATGCCTGCTGACATTGCCCTGTACGAGAACCTCAGCGAGGCGTTCTGCGCCATCCACGGGTGCCGCCTCTCGCAATTCGCGCCCACCGTATTCTGGAAGTGCCTCCCACCCCATGCGCGGTTGCCGGCCTACCTTCTGGGCGGGGCGAACAATCCGGTATTCGATCATGACATGGAGGTGATCATCGGCCTCGCCAACGCACGGAACGCCGAAGACATCCACCATGGTTTCGACGACCTCGGAGGAATCCAGGCCTTGGAGCGGAGCCGGTTGCGCCGATGGTTCGGGATCCGCGTCTCCCCGGAGCGTCTCCGGGATCTGCTCAATCCCCTCCTGAGCCGGATCCGACCGCAGGCGGCACCAGTGGCCCTGCCAATCGCACCGCTACCGCACGTCACAGACCCCGTGCCCTCAGAAACGCCGCGCGCGCCCGCGGGAATCCGTGACGTCCAATCCGTGGGTGCCTCCCGCGGCGCCGGGGCCGCGAACCATCGTCTCCAACCCGCCCTCCGCATCCACGCCGCCATCGTGGTGGGGAGGCCAGTGGACGAAGCCCTCGCCCGGGAAGGGCTAAGGATGGATACATTGACCGGAATCCTGACGGAATTCGCCAGCAACACGCCGGAGGCCGCCTGGTTGCTGGGACATTTGCGGGACCGGGAGGAACTTCGCCAATTCCGGGAGCGGCACGGCACCCCGCGCCGCATCACGGCCTCGTGACCGCCGTCTCCGCGGGGATCCCCTTCTCACGGCGGAACTCCGATTCCCGCAAGCGGTCCACCGCAAGGATCGCGAAGTTGGTCCGGGAGGAAATCATCACCGGGGACGCCAACCTTCCGGCGGTGTGTGACGCCACATCCGTCCAGGGCACCACGACATAATCCGCCCGGGGATACCCCGCCGGTTGTCGTTGCAAGACCTCCCAGGCGAACGGAGCCCCGATGTAATTCAGCAACAGCGGTCGACCCAGGACATGGACGAGGTCCCGGTGGGGCACTTCGAAGGAGGCCGCGACCCGGGCGTTGGGCGGTGCATTCCGCTGCAACCAGGCGCCCACTTCGGCCAGATCTGGCACGGGTTTCGGCGGCGGCGGGCGAAACCACCAGTTCGCCCCGGCATTGGCAAAGAGCAGGCACGTCGCCGCGACTTCCGAAACTGCCTTCAGCCGGGGACGCTCCGTCACCACGTGCAACCACCCACGCCATGCCCACACGACCAGGCAGGGCAGCACCAACAAGGCAGGCCGGGTCCACCCATGCGGTGGCCCTGGAAGCATCGGCACAACCACCAGCAGCCATCCACATCCCAGCCCCAGCCCCAACTGCGCCAGCGCCCGCTGACGCGTCCAGCCACCCTCGCTCCGCGGCCCTGTCCATCGCCACCAATCCGAAGGGCTCCAGCCCAATCCATCCAGCTCACAACGCACGCCGATCAACACCAGGATCAGTCCGCCCAGGATCACCCCGCCGCGCAGCCAATCGCCCATCCAGGCCACCGGCTGCAAAGGACCAAGAAACGCCGGCGGCAGTCGCCGCCACCATCCCCCGATGGCCGTCAGGAAGGGTTCCCCACGGAGCATCTCCCAGAAATCCCCTCCGGGATCTGAAATCCCACCGCCCACATTGGCCGCGGCCGTTTCGACCAGTTCCCGCCATGCCTCACCGCCTTCCGTTCCAACCTCTCCCCACATCCCCCAGCCCACCACGGCCGCCGTCACCGGCCCCAGGGCCATCAGCAGACGCCCGGGGGTCCGCGCCGCCGCCAGCACCACAACCCCGAATACCGGCAACCAGGCCAGCACCGCCGTCCTTGTCAGGTACAACAGCCCGAACGTCGTCCCAACCCACAGCCAACCCAGCAAACCACGCGATCCCGGTTCACCGGTCAGGGCCATGCCCATCCCGGCATACAGCAGAAGGACGAAGACGAAATCCGGCGACAAACCCCGCCACATCACCAGCCAGTCCATCGAGGTCATCATCCCGGCGCACAGCCCCAGCATGATCCCCACGGGAATCCCCTGCCGACGCCCAAACAGGTACACCACGCCTCCCGCCAACGCGCCCAACGCGAACACCGCCCACTCCATCCGAACCAACCGCTCCGAAGGATTCTCCCCGGCCGCCGCACCACCCACCAGCAAGGCCGCCTGCAACGGCGGATACCGCGTGATCCGCGGCTCCCCGACCCACCCGTCAAAACGGTACCCCTTGCCCCGCGCCAGCGCTTCCGCCCCCGATGCATACACCGCCGCCTCCCCGCTCAACGCACGCCCGGGCACCACATACCCCCGGAACAGCACCAGCATCACCGCCACCAGCAGCAGGTAACCCAGGACATCCGCCGCTCCCAGCGACGGACGCCCCAGCTCAAACGAATCTTCCGCTATCACTCGCCCCCTCATCCGATGCCCAATCAGACCATTTTACCCAACATTGGCAATCTCCCAGCCAGTTGCTGCTGACTCGAGGGCGCATCTTGACACTGCCGCCTTTGGGAAAGAATGCGGGGTGGCGATGTCCTCATCGCCATTGGGAATGGCTTTGGAACGGCGACGAGGACGTCGCAACCCCGTTCCATGCGGGGGCAGTGTCCAGATGCGCCCCGGCTCCGGGTAGATGGAGAACGCCCGGGGTTGTCCGCGGTTGTCGAAGTCGACCGGGTGACCGGCGGGTGACCGACCGCGGGGCCGGCGGAGGGCGGTTGGTCAGTGAATCAGTGGTATTCCTGGACCGTGCGGACCGTGTAACCGGACTTCTGCAAGGCGGCGATGCCCATGGCGGCGGCGCGGGCACCGCTGAGGGTGGTCATGATCGGGGTGCCGGTCATGACGGCGGTCGTCCGGATGCGGACTTCGTCGGCCCGGGGTGCGGAACCACTGGGGGTGTTGATGACCAGCTGGAGCTCCTTGTTCTTGAGGAGGTCGACGGCGGTGGGACGGCCCTCGCCGATCTTGAGGATGCGCTGCACCTTGAAGCCGGCAGCCTCCAGGATGGAGGCGGTACCGTTGGTGGCGACCAATTCGAAGCCCAGTTCGACGTACTGGCGGGCGACCTCGGCGACGTAGGGCTTGTGGGCATCGCCGACCGAGATGAAGACGCGGCCCTTGAGTGGCAAGGGCGAGTTGGCGGCCATCTGGGCCTTGGCGTAGGCGACGCCAAGGTCGTGATCGAGGCCCATGACCTCGCCGGTGGAACGCATCTCGGGAGAGAGGATGATGTCCTGACCTGGGAACTTGTTGAACGGGAAGACGGACTCCTTGACCGCCCAGTAGGGGGGCCAGATTTCGGCGGTGAACCCGAGTTCCTTGAGGGTCTTTCCGGCCATGACCTTCGCGGCCAGCTTGGCCAGGGGGCGTCCGATGGCCTTCGACACGAAGGGCACGGTCCGGGAAGCGCGCGGATTGACTTCGAGGACGTAGACCACGTCGCCCTTGACGGCGTACTGCACGTTCATGAGGCCGATGACCTTGAGTTCGGTGGCCATGGCGTGGGTGTACTTCCGGATGGTATCGATAACGTCCTTCGAAAGCGTGTGTGGCGGCAGGACCATGGCCGCATCACCGGAGTGCACGCCGGCGAACTCGATGTGCTCCAGCATGCCACCGATGACGATGGTCCCGTCCTTGGGATCGGCGAACTGGCCGACGTCGGTGATGCAGTCGACATCCACCTCGGTGGCGTCTTCCAGGAACTTGTCGACCAGCACGGGGCGCTCGGGCGAGGCCTCCACGGCCACGCGCATGTAGTGCTGCAATTCGCCGTCGGAGTAGACGATCTGCATGGCGCGACCGCCGAGGACGAAGGAGGGACGGACGAGAACCGGATATCCAATGCGGCGGGCGATGGCGAGGGCCTCGGACTCGTTGGTGGCCAAGCCATTCTGGGGCTGTGGGATACCCAGACGGTCGAGCATCGCGGCGAACAGCTTGCGGTCCTCGGCGATCTCGATGCTTTCGGGGGAGGTTCCGATGATGTTGACCCCGTTCTTCTTGAGGGCGAGGGCGAGGTTGAGGGGGGTCTGGCCGCCGAACTGGGCGATGGCTCCCCAGCACTTCTCGCGCTCGTAGATGTGGAGCACGTCCTCGAGGGTCAGCGGTTCGAAGAACAGCTGGTCGCTGGTGTCGTAGTCGGTGGAGACCGTCTCCGGGTTGGAATTCACCATCAGCGTCTCGAACCCGTCCTCCTTGAGGGCGAAGGCGGCGTGCACGCAGCAGTAATCGAACTCGATGCCCTGGCCGATGCGGTTCGGGCCGCCGCCGAGGATCATCACCTTGCGGTTCGAGGAGACGCGGACCTCGTCATCCCCGCGGTCGTAGGTGGAATAGTAATAGGGCGTGTAGGCCTCGAACTCGGCGGCGCAGGTGTCCACGAGCCGATAGCTCGGCACGAGGCCCATCTCCTTGCGACGCGCGCGGACCGCGTCCTCGGTGGTCTTGGTGAGGTGCGCGATCTGGCGATCGGAGAAACCCAGCGTCTTGGCCCGTGTCAGCAATTCAGCGTTCATGCGTCCGCAATAAATCCTGTCGAGGAAGCCAGAGCCGGGGCGGGGTGTCGAGCGGGGGATTCGCCTTGGTTCGAGCCGGTGGCCCGCTAGCCTTCGTTTGTGATCGGAACTCTTGCTGAACTGGAAGCCTTCACCCGCCGCCTGGCCCGTGAGGAACCCGCCTTCGGGACGGAATGCGTCCTGTCGGGCCCGGGACTCTCGGACGCCGAAGCCGCCACGCTGGCCCAGAACCTCCCGATGCTTCCCGAATCGTACCTGCGTTGCGCCCGCCAGTTCCGCCTGCTGGGGGTCCGGATCGCGGGGTTTTCGCTGAGCCCGATGTCCGCGCGCGGTTCGTTGGTGGAAGCCCTGAGCCGGGCAAATTCCGCCGACAATCCGGCGCAGGTCCGACTGTCCGAGGAAGGCTTGATGCAGGTCGGGATCAGCGACAGCGAGCGTGTGGTTGTCGCCTGCCGCGGTTCACAACTGCCCGAGGGCACGGTCCTGTCGTTCCACCTTTTCGATGCGGACGAACCCCCGGCCTTGCTGGCTCCGGACTTCGAACGGTTCCTGCTGTACGCCGGCAACCTACTGGAGATCTCCCTCACGCACTCCGGCCGCAAGGCCATGGACGAATTCGAGGCGCGTCTCGCCGATCTCGATGCCTCCGTCGAGATGGTCGATGGCTGGTGGGAAATCGCGGAGGAATTCATCTACTGACCCACCATGACCTCCCGCCCCTCCGCCCACCGCACGTTGCGAAGCCTTGCGCAGGCGCTGATGGGGTTTGCCATCGCGGGAGCCGTGCAAGCCGACTGGACGGCCGCGCGCGGCAACAATGGTCGGACGGCTGCCGTGGACGCCGGCCCGCCGACCGAAACGTTGGTCGCCGCGTGGACGGTGGAATCGGGGAAGCCCGCACCCGCGTGGGCCGGAGAGGCGCGGGGCAGCCTGTGGCAGAAGATCGATCAACCCTTCGTTTCGCGCGCCGCGGACGACCTGTCCCCGCACCCCATCCTTGCTGGCGATTCCCTCCTCTTTGCCACGACCCGTGACGAGGTGCGGTGCGTCGACCGCCTCACCGGCCGAACCCGCTGGACCCACCTTTGCGGCGGACCGATCCGTTATGCGCCCGTCGTTTCCGGGGACCGCGTCGTGGTAGGGGCCGACGACGGATGGATACGCGCGCTCCGACTGACGGACGGCGTGCAACTCTGGGCCGTGCGCATCGGGCCAGAACAACCGTGGATCAGCGGCAATGGCCGCCTGATCAGCCCGCATCCGGTGCGCTCGGGACTGCTGGTGTCCGACGGACAGGTCTACGCCACGGCGGGATTGTTCCCATTGGAAGGCACGTACCTGGTGGCGCTGGACCTGGCGGATGGCGCGGTGCGGTGGCGTCGGCTTCTCGGCAATGTCTCACCGCAGGGCTACCTGGTGGAGGCGGGTCCCGACCTGATCGTTCCCAATGGTCGGGCGACCCCGCGCGTGTACTCCCGGAAGGATGGAACCTTTCGAAGGGAACTGGGCTCGTCGACCGGAACCCTGGCCGTCGTTTCGGGGGACGAAACCTTTGCGGGTCCCGGAGCCACGGGTGCGATTGCCTCCGGTTCCACCGCAACCCCGGCACCCGGCACGAAGCCCGCGGGGAAGATCATTTCGTATCCGGGCCGCCACCTCGCGGTGACAGCGACCACCAGTTATCTGGTGAACGAGCGCGAGATCCTGGCCCTGGACCGCGAACGCCTCCGCCGTTCGAAGGGGGATCTGGTGGAAGCGACCCGATGGAAACGGACCGTGCCGGGTGCCGGGGCGTTGATCGTCGCGGGTTCCAACGTCTTCCTCGGGGTCAGCAACACGGTGCAGGTCCTCCGTGCCGAAACGGGTGAACCCGGGCCCATCCTCACGGTCGACGCCCCGGTTGCCGCCCTCGCGGCCGACGCGCAAACTTTGGCGGTCTCGACCACCAGCGGCCGGATCACGACCTTTGTTGCGCGCGAAACCATTGCACGCGCCGCCGCCCAACCGCCGGAAGCGACCCCCGCCGCGCCCCCCATCGAACCCCTTGGCAACACGCTCGCCATCGCCCTCAGCCAGCTTCCGTCGCCCCGCGGTTGGGGACTCTACCAACCCTCGGGTCCTGTCGCGGACGATGCCACGCTTCCCGCGCTGCTGGCCGGTTCCGGGCTTCATTGGGTGATCGCCGTCCCTGCCAGCGCCGTCGACGGTGCCCGGCGGCACCTGCACGCCCGCGGATGGCTGGGATCCCGCGCGGCCGTGGTTGGACTGGGGAAAGGGGAGACCGTTCCCGTTGCCGATCACCTCTTCAACGGCGTGGTGGGCTCGACACTTTCCGTGGCGGAAGCAGAACGGATCGCGTGCCCGGCACCGTCCGGTGTGATCGTGCTCCGGGATCAACCGATCCCGGGATCTCCTGCGGCTGGCACCGGCCGCTGGACCCACCAATACGGAAACGCCGCCAACACGTGTGCCACCGCGCAATCGCTCCAGGGGGCT
This sequence comes from Verrucomicrobiales bacterium, assembly GCA_027489875.1. Taxonomy (GTDB): domain Bacteria; phylum Verrucomicrobiota; class Verrucomicrobiia; order Limisphaerales; family UBA9464; genus UBA6176. The sequence goes on along the minus strand of JAIXZE010000110.1, from coordinate 10,249 downwards.
CCCCGGCTTCAATGGTTCGGCGGCCACGGCCCGGAACGGATCCCGGATCGCCACACGCGCGGCCATGCGCCGCTGGTTTCGGGCGGGTTGATCGTCACCATCGCCGAAAACGGCCTCATCGGAACCGACGCCCGCAACGGAACCGTCCGGTGGCAGATCGAACTCCCCGAATCGATGCGGTACGCGATGCCGTACGACGCCGGGTACGTGGTGCTGAACGAGTCCGGATCCCGCGTCTGGGCCGCGGTGAACACCGACCTTTGGGACATCGACGCCCGCCGCGGGACGGTGGCCCGTCGGATGCCTGCGCCGGCACGGATCCACGCTGACGACCACTGGGGTTGGGTCGCCCGGGAGGGCGGTCGGATCCTTGGCAGTTCCATGCGTCCCACGGCGGCCCGCACGCGCAAGGAGTACGATCTTGTCGATCTGGATTACCGTTCCGGCCGGCCGCTGGTCTGTTCGCGAACGCTGTTCGCGCTGAACGAAGACGACGGGACGGCCCGATGGGTGGTGGCGACGGAAGGTGCGTGGGTGAATGCGACGCTGTGTGCCTCCGGAGACCGGCTTTTCGCCGTGGAAGCGCGAGGGGCCAAGGCCCGTGCCGACCGCACCGGGCGGTTGACCTGCGCGGCGATCCTGGAGGAAGCGGCAGTGGTCTGCTTCGATGCCGCCTCCGGAAAACGCCTGTGGGAACGTCCGCTGCAATGGCCCGAGGCCGAGGACATCCTTGGGCTCTCGGTGACGGGCAACCGGCTCATCCTGTCCTGCGCGCGGAGTGCCGGTCCACAAGCCGCCTATCATCTCCGGTGCTGGGATACAGCCGACGGCACCGAGCGTTGGAAGACCTCCGGACTCAACCCGGTCCACGACCTGTTCCACGGCCAGCAGGTGAAGCGTCCGGTCGTGCTGGGCGAGCGGGTTTCCTTTGAAAGCGACCTGTTCGACATCGCCACCGGTGCCCGGTGGATACCGAAAGGGGCGGGCGCGGACTGGATCCTGAAACGCCCGGGACACGCCTGTGGCGGGATGACGGGTTCGGACGACGGACTGCTGTTCCGTGCGGACAATCCCACCTTCTTCCGTTTCGAGGATGGATCCTTCACCCGACTGGCGCCGACGCGTCCGGGTTGCTGGTTGAACATCCTGCCGGCCGAAGGCGGCGTGCTGATCCCGGAGGCCAGCGCCTCCTGCATCTGCGGATACCCGATCCAAGCCTCGCTGGGCTTCAGCTTCCGGAAGGATCCGGCGCCGATGCTGGCCGAGATCCTTCCCTGACGTCCGGGAGCCCGGGCGCTCAGCCCTTGGCAGCGGCCGGGGCGCTCGCGGTGCCGGGGACGATGGGAGCGTTGGTGGCGGCGACTTCGGCAGCGCGCTTGGCCACGACCGCATCCTTGATCTTCTTCGAGAGGTCGGGCTTGTCGATGAGCGTCTTGCGCGCTGCTTCCTTGCCCTGGCCGATCAGTTCGCCGGCGTACTGGATCCAGGATCCCTTCTTGTCGAGGATCCCGTGTTCGAGGCCGCAGTCGATGATGCTGCCTTCCTTGTCGATGCCGTGGTTGAAGAGGATGTCGAACTCGGCCTCGGCGAACGGAGGAGCCACCTTGTTCTTCACCATCTTGACCTTCACATGGTTGCCGATGGCGGTGCCGGCGCTGTCCTTGATGGCGTCCTTGCGGCGGATGTCGATGCGGACGGAGGCGTAGAACTTCAGGGCCTTGCCACCGGGGGTGGTCTCGGGATTGCCGAACATCACGCCGACCTTCTCGCGGATCTGGTTGGTGAAGATGCAGGTGGTCTTGGCCTTGTTGAGGATCGCGGTGAGCTTGCGCAACGCCTGGGACATCAACCGCGCCTGCATGCCCATCGTGGCCATGCCCATTTCGCCCTCGAGTTCCGCCTTCGGCACGAGTGCCGCCACCGAGTCCACCACGATCAGATCGATGGCGTTCGATCGCGCCAGGGTTTCGCAGATCGAGAGTGCTTCCTCGCCGGAATCCGGTTGCGACACCAACAGGTTGTCCAGGTCCACGCCCAGGCGCCGCGCATACGCCGGATCCAGGGCATGCTCGGCATCGATGAAGGCCGCATTGCCGCCTGCCCTCTGCGCATTGGCAATGATGTGCAGCATCAAGGTCGTCTTGCCGGATGACTCAGGCCCGTAAATCTCCACGATCCGACCCCGCGGCACGCCGCCGACTCCCAGCGCGATGTCCACCGCCAGCGAACCGGTCGGGATCACCTCGATCGGCCGGATCACCTGGGCTCCCAGGCGCATGATGGCGCCGTCGCCGTAGGACTTGGTGATCGTGCTGATGGCGGACTCGAGGTCCCGGGACTTCTGGGCGGCCAACTTCGCCGCCTCCGGGCTCAACGCGGGCTTGGCGTCACGCACTTCGACCGCCTTCACGGCCTTCTCGGTCTTCTCGGATTTGTCCGTCTTTTCGACCTTGTCGATGGACTTGTCGGTGGGCTTCTCGGCGGTTTTCTCGGCCATGGCTGGAGCGATGAGATTCGTTTTTTGCACACGTGCACTGAAGCACAGGGGGAGGGACAACCACGGGGCAACCCCCGGACGATTCTTCCGAACCCTGCCTTCCTTCTACAGCACGGTGCCCGCCAAGGTTACAGCGTCCCGACTGATGTAAACCGGAAAGACGGTCGGCCTGCGGCAGCGCATCCTGATGCTGCTCCCTTTGGGTCTGGTTTCGGGGTGGCGATGTCCTCATCGACCTGGGAAAAGCTCCGGAACGGCAACGAGGACGTCGCCACCCCGTTCCGTGCCGCGGCTGCATCAAGATGCGCCCTGGCTCCCGGATTCGGGCTTCCCTCCGTGCCTCGGGTGTTCCTAGGGTGCGACAGGGTTGGACGGATCCGGAGGAATTGGGGCTTCAGGGGGAAAACCCGATCCGCGAAACCTGTCGAAAGGCAGGGACGAATGGCTTCACGAACCACGCGGGGGATACCGGTTCGGACGGGCATCTGGGGTGCCGCCGGACGGTGGATGGACGTACTGGATCGGCTGTGCCGAAGGCACCTTCTGGCGGGAGGGGTGTCATTGACACTCTCGCTGGGCGTGCTCGCGCAGCAGGCGGTCCCACCGCCGGAACCTCTGGTCACGATCCAGGACCTGGTCGCCGATGGACGCACCTGGGGTGAAAAGACCCCCGTCCGGATCCAGGGTGTCGTGACGGCAATCCTTCGCGACGGGAGCTTCTTCGTACAGCAGGGGGCATCCGGTGTCCGCGTCCTGGGCGGTACGCCGGAGGGTGTGCAACCGGGATCACAGCTGGACGTCCGCGGGACCGTTTCCCTGCAGTTCCATCTGCCCGTGGTGAAGCTGGTGTCGGCGACCCCGATGGGCACCGCCGACGAACCCATCGCCCCACTCATCACGGCGGCGGAGGCCTTGGAAACCACCCATGCGATGGCGCTGGTCCGCATGCGTGCGCGCCTGGAGGACGCGACCACGCTGGAAGGTTGGGAATGGGTGTTGCGACCGAACGACAGTGACCTCCGGCTCATTGTGGATCTCGGCCCCAACGCCCGGAACGAGACCCTCGCACGCATCGAGCCGCAGAGCCTGGTCGAAGTGACGGGTGTGCTGAGCCGCCGCATGAACCCCCAGGGCGAGGTCGCGGGCATCCATCTCGCCGTCCGCTGGGCGTCTGACGTGGAGCTGATCGATGGTCCCCTGTTCTGGACGCCCGTGCGCTTCTGGCAGGCCTTCGGGCTCGCCACCTTCCTGGTGGGCGGTTTGTCCATCTGGCGGCTGACACTCCGCCACGAGGTCACCCGCCGGACGCAGTCGTTGCAGGCGAGGCTCGACAAGCAGTCCGCCTTGAAGGAGTCCGAGGAACGCTTCAGCCGGATCTTCCGTGCCAGCCCGGATCCCATCGTCATTTCCCGGGCGAGCGACGGGTCCATCCTCGACGCCAATCCCGCCTTTGGATCGATGACCGGGTATGCGCGGGAAGACATCCTGGGCAAGACGACCTTGGATCTCAGCCTGTGGCGGGACGTCGAGGCACGCGCACGCGCCCTTGCCGACATCCGTTCCAAGGGGTCGATTTCCAACGTTCCCTTCGAGCTGCGATCGTGCAACGGCCGCTGGCGTCATTGCCTGGTTTCAGCCGAAAGGATCGAACTGAAAGGAGAAGGCTGTGTTCTGGCCATCATCCGGGATGTCACCGATCGCGAGAGACAGGCACGGGCGCTCGTGCGCGCCCAGAACATCGGCCAGATCGGCACCTGGAGCTACGACCTGCAGCTGCGTGTATTCGACGCCACCGAGGAAGCCCGACGAATCTGCGGGGCCTCCTCCACCTCCATCACGATGGAGGACTTTGTTGCCCTGATCCACCCCGAGGACATCCCGAGGGTCCGCGAGGACTGGGCGCGCATGCTGACGGGCGGAACGCATGACATCGAGTATCGCCTCCTGGTTCAGGGCGAGGTCCGTTGGACGCATGCCCGCGCCGAGGCGGAGTGTGATGATCAAGGACGGCCGCGCTGGGTGGCCGGGGTGACCCAGGACATCACCGCCCGGAAGCGGATCGAGCTCGCCCTCCGTCGGAGCGAGGACGCCCTGCGGCGCGCACAGACGATTGCCCGCGTCGGGCATTGGGAATACGAGGTGGCGACGGACTGCTTCCAGGGTTCGGATGTGACCGCCGCCCTGTGCGAATTGACGCACCGCAAGTACACCAGCCGCGAGCTTCTTGCCCAGGTCGTGCCCGAGGAGAGCAAGCGCATCACCCGGGCTTGGAAGGCCGCCTTGAATGGCCGCCTTTACAACGTCGACTACCAGATCCAGCTGGCAGGAGGGCGGACACGATGGCTGCACGTACAGGGGGAGCCGGAATTCGACGCCACCGGTCGGCTGGTGCGGATCATCGGGGCAGCCCAGGACATCACAGAACAGAAGAATGCCCAGATCCAACTGGAGAAGCGCGAGGCGTTGTTCCGCGCGATCGCGGACCAGACTCCGGACAGCCTCTTCCTGCTGAACATCGCGGACCCCGAAGTCCCGGCGCGCATCGTGTACGCCAACACGGCCGCAGGCACCATGCACGGCCTACCTGCTGATAAACTCGTGGGCCTGTCGATCACCGCCCTCGACGACCCGGAAACGGCCACCCACTGCCGGGGTCGGATCGACCAACTCAACCGGGGTGAACTCGTTTCGTTCCGTGGGGGGCACATCCGGGAGGACGGATCGCGATTCCCGGTCGACGTCACGGCAAAGATGATCCCCGTGCTGGGTCCGGGGATGGTGTTATCCATTGATCGTGACATCACGGAACAACTCCGGGCCGAGGCGCTCAGTGATGGGCAACGGCGGGTGCTCGAAATGATCGCCCAGGGGCGGCCCGTGCACGAAACCCTCGATGCGCTCATGCGCCTGCTGGAGGAACACTCGCCGGAAATGATCTGTTCCGTCCTGCTGATGGGTGCGGACGGGGAACATCTGCGTCATGCGGCCGGCCCCAGCCTGCCGGACGAGTACACACAGGCCATCGATGGCGTCCGCATCGGGCCGAAGGTCGGTTCCTGCGGCACAGCCGCGTTCCGCGGCGAACCGGTCCTGGTTGCCGACATTGATACAGACCCGCTGTGGGCGGACTTCAAACACCTCGCCCTGAATCATGGCCTGCGCGCCTGCTGGTCGACCCCGATCCTCAACCGCTGTGGACGTGTCGATGGCACTTTCGCCATCTACTTCCGCAGCCCCGGCCTGCCTACCGAATCCCATCAGCGCCTCATCCGGCTCGCAACGCAGACCATCGCCATCTGCCTGACGCGGCACGAAGCCGAGCGCGAACTGCGGAATTCCCAGGAGCGATTCGAAGCCCTGGTTTCCTCCGTCGACGGCGTCGTCTGGGAAGCCGATCCCACGACATCACGGTTCCTCTTTGTCAGTTCCGCCGCCCAACGGATGCTGGGATACCCCGTCAACGAGTGGCTTCAGCCGGGCTTCTGGCAGCAGCATCTGCACCCCGACGACCGGGAGGCTGCCATCAACTTCTGCAAGGTTGAGTCCCTTGCCGGTCGGAGTCACGTCTTCGACTATCGCATGTTCGCCGTGGACGGCCGGATCCTCCACATCCGCGACTATGTCACCGTCCTGATGGAGTCGGGCAAGCCACAGCTCCTGCGCGGAATTCTGGTCGACATCACCGCCCAGAAGCAAATCGAGGAGCAGAAGCGCCGTCTGGAGACCGATCTTCACCATGCTCAGCGGCTGGAATCCATCGGCACCCTGGCGGGCGGCATCGCCCACGATTTCAACAACATCATCGGTGCCATCCTCGGAAACGCAGAACTCGCGCTGAAGGATGTCCCCACGGAACATCCCGCATACGAGAGTCTGGACGAAATCAACAAGGCCGGCCTCCGCGCCCGGCATCTGGTCCAGATGATCCTCGCCTTCGGTCGCGGTGACCGTGTTGAAAAACGTCCCCTCCTCATCCAACCCGTCGTCGAGGAAGCCGTGCACCTGCTCCGCCCGTCGCTCCCGAAGGGCGTCCGCATCGTCACCCGCATCGATTCCAGCGGGGGGCCGGTGCTGACCGACGCTTCCCAGATCCATCAGATCGTGATGAACCTGGGCATCAACGCCTGCCAGGCCATGGAAGGCCTGATCGGGACCATCCAAGTCTCGCTCGATTCTGTTTTGGTGGAACCGAATGAAGCTTCCCGGATCCCCGGTCTCTCCCCGGGACGCCACCTTCTCCTGACCGTCCGCGACGAAGGCATCGGAATGGATGCCGCCACGCTGGGCCGGATCTTCGACCCCTTCTTCACCACCAAGGGAGTCGGCAAGGGAACCGGCCTCGGTCTCCCCGTGGTTCATGGCATTGTCACCGGCCACAAGGGTGCCATCCGCGTCACCAGCCAGCCCAATCAGGGGGCATGCTTCGAGGTGTTCCTGCCCATCACCACGGAGCTTCCGGAGGCCCACCCCACACCGACCGCGTCCGTGCTTCCGATCTCCGGTGCCGGTCGACACATCCTCATGCTGGATGATGAGGAGGTCCTTGTCCGGTATCAGTCCCGACTCCTCGAGCGGCAGGGGTTCAAGGTCACCGGCTTCACCAGCCCAGCCCGCGCCCTGGACTTCCTGCGGGAGGACCCCGATGCGGTCGATGGACTCATCACCGACCTCAACCTCCCCGGTGCATCGGGCATCGATGTGATCCGGGAGGCCCGCCGGCTCCGCCCCGGCCTGCCGGTCATCCTGATGTCAGGTCTGATCTCCGATGAACTGCGGGAAGCGGCCCGCGACCACGGTGTCGGCGAGTTGCTGGCCAAGCCGGGGAATGGCGAAGGGTTGATGGCCGCGCTCCACCGGGTCCTTGAGAATGGCACCTCGTTGAAACGAGAGTTGCTTTGACTCCGACCCCTGCCACCGCTAGGCCGGTGGCATGATACGCCGTCCGGCGCGCTTCCTGCGCGTCCTTCCATTTCTAGCCCTTCTTCTGCTGGCCGTCCTTCGGGCCGCGGCCGCGGATCCATGGCCCGCCACAACCCAACAGTGGCACGGTTTCCCGAAGGTCGAACTGACCGTCGACGGCCGTACGGCCACCGTGGTCGTGCCCCGCACCCCGGCTCCGGGGAATCCATGGGTCTGGCATGGCGAATTCTTCGGGCACCGCCCGGAACCGGACATCGCGCTTCTCGGGCTCGGGTTCCATATCGTCTACCTCTCCGTCCCCGACATGCTCGGAAGTCCTAAGGCCGTCGCCCACTGGGAGTCGTTGCACACGCTGCTGACGACGCGCCATGACCTTGCCAAGCGACCCGGGTTGGTCGGCCTCAGCCGCGGCGGACTGTACATCTACAACTGGGCCATCGCGCATCCCGACAAGGTTGCCTGCCTCTACGGCGACGCGCCCGTGTGCGACTTCAAGAGCTGGCCCGGTGGGCGCGGCTCGGGTCCCGGCAGCAAACGCGACTGGCAGCTCGTCCTCAGCTCCTATGGATTCAAGTCCGAGGCGGAAGCCCTGGCCTTCACGAACAATCCCGTCGACCGCCTCGCCCCGCTCGCCGCAGCACGCATCCCGCTCCTCCATGTCTTCGGCGATGCGGATGAGGTCGTGCCCTGGACCGAGAACACCGGACTCATCGCGGAGCGCTATCCGAAGCTCGGCGGCGAAATCACCCTGATCCGGAAGCCCGGCGTCAAACATCACCCCCACGGACTCGACGACGTCCGCCCGATCGTGGAGTTCTTCTGGAAGAACGCGGGACCCGCCGTGGTCGGACGCACGCCGGAGGAGCGTGCTGCTGGACTCCGTCTGCCTGCCGCCCTGGTTCCCGCTGCCAAACCCTGAAGATCGACCCGCATGAACGCCCCGAATCCGTCCGCAGCAACCGCGCCCCGCCGTCGCGGCTTTCCATGGTTCCCCCTGGTGACTGTCATTCTTGGAGTCATCGGGATCCTGTGGATCCGCTCCCAGCCCGAACTCGAACGGAACCTCAAGGGCTGGATCAGCACCCTGATCCCGCTCCTCGTCCTGGTGCTGAATCTGGGGTGGTTCTTCCTGACACCCCGCTTCTCGGCCCGGACACGACTGCTGGGCCTGATCGCCCTGATCGGCCTGGCCATCCTGGGCCGTTCCACCCTGCGCATCGATGGTGCCATGAACGGCACGGGCCTGCCGTCATTCGCCTGGCGATGGTCCGGACCTTCCAGTTCAGGCATGCCCGCACCCCCCGTTCCCGTCCCCCCCAGCGCTCCCACCACCACGCGTGATCCGCGCCTCGACCTCGCCCTCGATGTTCCCCAGTTCCTGGGAGCCAAGCGCGACGGCACCGCCCCCAATCCGGGGCTCGTCACCAACTGGATCACGCAGGCTCCCCGCGAACTGTGGCGTCGGCCCGTCGGCCTCGGTTGGTCTGCCTTCGCCGTCGTCAACGGCCGTGCCTACACGCAGGAGCAGCGCGACACCAACGAACTTGTCACCGCCTATGAACTGCTCACCGGGACTCCCATCTGGGAGCACGCCGACACCACGCGCTTCGTGGAATGGCAGGGCGGCGACGGTCCGCGCGCGACGCCGACGGTTCATGAGGGTCGGGTGTACACCATGGGCGGAACGGGCATCTTCAACTGTCTGGATGCCGCCACCGGCAAGCTGCTCTGGCAGCACTCCGTCCTCGTGGAAAACCGGCTCGGCACCAACATGTGGGCATCCAGTGCCTCGCCCCTCATCGTCGACGATCTCGTCGTCGTCACCGGTGGCACCGGCAGTGGCCCGACCCTGTTCGCCTACCACCGGCTCACGGGCGTTCCCGCATGGACTTCAGGGAACGATGCCGCCAGCTACGCGTCTCCGGTCCTCGCCACGTTGGCCGGACGCCGGGTGATCCTCTCCAACAACGCCCGGTCCGTGACCGCAGTGGATCCCTCGACTGGAAAGCTCGTCCTGGAACACGCGTGGGGTTCGGAAAAGTGGCCCAAGGCCTCCCAACCGATCGTCCTCGGCGACGACCGCGTCTTCATCTCCGGTGGATACGGCATGGGTTGCCAGTTGGTCCGCGTCCAGGCCAATGCCGACGGCACCTTGAAGGCCGAACAGGTGTGGAAGGGCGTCAGCATGAAGACGCAGTTCAACAGCCCCGCCCTGCGTGACGGCCACCTGTACGGTCTCGACGACGGCCTGCTCGCCTGCGTGGCCGCCGACACGGGCAAACGCGTCTGGAAGGACGGCCGGTATGGTTCGGGTCAAACCCTCCTCGTCGGTGACCTGATCCTCGTCCAGAACGAACGCGGATCCGTCCACCTGTGTGCCGCCTCTCCAGGGGGATTCCAGGAGCTCGGTTCCATCCCGGCCCTCTCCTCCAAGACGTGGAACCATCCCACGCTCGCCGGACGCTTCCTTCTGGTCCGGAACGACCGCGAAGCCGCGTGTTACGAGCTGCCCGGGAAGTGAGGGCGCGCGGTGCCCCCACGGGGTGATTCATGGACCCCGCCGGGTGAGGGCACCCGGCCTTCAAACGGAGACCCTGCCGGGTGGGGGCACCCGGCCTTCAAACGCAGTTCCCAGTCGCCAGTTACGAGTTGCTTGCCCCAAAGGGACAACCGGTGAAAGCGGGGTGGAACCCCGGGGACCACGCCACACAAAGACCTCCGTGCCCTGAAAGGGCACACGGAACAGGGTGCGTTGGTCACCGTTCGCCCCGTTGGGGCGAGATGTCATGGGGTGGGGTGACCCAGGGTTCCGCTCCGCTCCACCCCGGGCTG
>JAIXZE010000050.1 GCA_027489875.1 Verrucomicrobiales bacterium | reverse complement strand
GCCGAATCCAGGAACCGGTAACCCGCGATCCCCGAGATGTCGCACGGGCGTCCGACACTCAATCGCTTCAGCACCTCGAAGGCCGCCTCCGGTGTCCGCCACTCGCGGAACAGGTCCGCGCATCCCCACGCCGCCGCCACCAGGTGGAAGATCTGGAAATCCGAGAGCGCCAGGCCAGGTGCCCGCCGCACCCGCTTCACCAGCCCGAACCGCCGCTCGCTGTTGATGAACGTTCCCTCCTTCTCCGCCCAACCCGCCGCCGGAAGGTACAGGTGCGCCCTTTGGGCCGTTTCCGTGGTCGTGTACAAATCCTGAACCACCAGAAAATCCAGCTTCTCCAACAACGCGTTGAACCGCCCCTGATGGATCCACGAATGCGACGAATTGGTCGCGATCACCCACAGGCCGCGGATCGCTCCCGACTCGATCCCGTCCACGATCTGGTCGTAGGCCCACGAGTTCTCCGTCGGCACCGTGCCCGCTGGTAACCCGAGGATTCCCTCCACCTCCGCCCGATGGGCCGCATTCTTGAAATCGCGCCCGCCGAGAAGACTCGTGGCATTCGCGAACAACCGCGACCCCATCGCATTGCACTGTCCCGTGATGGAATTGGCACCCGTCCCCGGCTTCCCGATCTGCCCCGTCATCAGCGCCAGGTTGATCAACGCCTGCGCCGTCCGCGTCGACTCGTGCCCCTGGTTCACCCCCATCGTCCACCAGTACGACACCCGACCGCGCGTGCAGATCCGCTCCACGACGCCATCAAAAACCTCCCGCGAAATCCCCGCCGCCGCGCAGGCACGCTCCGGCGTGAACTCAGCCACAAACGCTGCGAACGCCTCGAACCCCTGCGTGTGCGCGTCCACGAACGCCCGGTCCACCGCACCCCGCGCAATCACCGCCGCCGCCAATCCGTACAGCAGCGTCAGGTCCGATTTCGGCGCCAGCGGCACATGCAGCGTCGATCCCATCGCCGTCTCCGTCCGCCGCGGATCGAGCACGATGATCTCGGGTTTCCGACGGTTCCGCAGGACCCGCTGCCACAGGATCGGATGGGCCACCGCCGGGTTCGCGCCCACGAACACGAGGCAGTCCGACTCCTCGAAATCCGCGTACGTGTAGGGCGGTGCGTCGAATCCGAAGCTCTGCTTGTACGCCACGTGCGCCGTGGCCATGCACTGGCGTGTGTTCGAATCACAGTGGAGCCCGCCCATGCCGAACTTGAAGAGCGATCCCACCAACGCCATCTCCTCCGTACAGATCTGACCCGTGCTCAGGAACGCGATCGAATGCGGCCCATGCTTCGCCTGCACCGCCTTCATCCGCGTTGCAAACTCATGGACGGCCCGGACCCACGAGACCTCCTCCATCTTCCCCGTCGTCGGATTCCGGATCAGCGGCGACGTTCCACGATCCGGCGACTCCAGCGGCGTCAGCGCTTCCCATCCCTTCGGACACGCCATCCCGAGGTTCACCGGGTAATGGGCGTCCGCACTCAGGTTCACCGCCTCGCCTTCGCGCAGGTGCGCGGTCAACCCGCACCCCGTCGCACAGAAGCCACACGTGATCGTCGTGGTCGCATCGGGACGCGACCGCACGGGAACCTGGCCGAGCCCGAATCCGCCGGGTGCGCGTGCCAGATCTGCCGTCAGCGGTCCGTCCCATTCCCGAAAGCTGAAGAGTGCCCCCATGACTGTTGCCGTTCTCGATGACCGATTTCAGTGCGACGCCTCACCCGTCCGTTCCGTTCGTCCCCGCATCCCCCGGAAAAACGCCCGCCGCTCGAAAACCATGGCGGCGAGGAGCACCAATCCTGCCAGCAGCCAGACAAGTCCCCACCGATCTGCCGCAATTCCCACGAGCGCGCCTCCAATGACCGTCGACGCGAACCGCGGTCCCGTCCGGTGCCATGCCCACGCAGGTCGCCTCGTGTCCACGTACACCATGACCTGCGCAAAAGTCGCCGCACCCACCGCCGCCAAAACGCCAACCGAGCCAACAGTCCGCACCCAACCCGTTATTGCCTCCATCCAAACCGCAGCGGTACCCACGGTCAGTACACCGGCCACGGTCCCCAACACCATCGCCTCACGGCTCAGCCAACTCGTCCGCCAACCCATCCACACCCGCCACGCCTTCAGCGGTTGGCCGAGATGGAACACCGAAGCCACCATCCCCGCCTGGAACAGCAGCCAACCCACCGCGCAAACCCCTCGGTTCGGCGCGCCCCCCAACACTTGCCCCGCCGCCATCCCGCCACCGGCTTGCGTCAGCACCAACATCCAAACCAACGGCCAATGCGTCTCCGCAGGCCGTACACCCCCCGGAGACACCGCCGCCAGACCCTCCAGCGAACGCGTCGTCCGGTACACCGTCGTGGGCTGCGTGATCGCCGGATCCGCCATCCCCGGCAACGCGCAGCCACCCGAAGACACCGCACCCGCCGCCGTCGAGGACCGCGCCTTCACGTCTTCAACACGGACCTTCGTCACCCGGATCGCCTCGTTCGGACACGCCTGCACGCAGGCCGGCGCTTCTCCTTCCGCGAGGCGCCCGTGGCACAGGTCACACTTCCGCACGATCCCGCGCTTCGCCGAATACTTCGGCACGTCGTACGGACACTTCAGGATGCAGTAACTGCACCCGATGCATTGGTCGTCGAGGTGCCGCACGATGCCCGTCAACGGATCCTTGTCATACGCCAGCACCGGACAGCCCTCAAGGCACCCCGGTTCGACGCAATGGTGGCATGCGCTCGTCACCGGCAAGGCCACCGCCTCTGCCGTTGGACGCGGCAGCCGCGACGGATCAAACTTCTTTCCCAGCAACAGCGTCACCTCGCGCCACGACTCATCGTCGTCGAGGCCGTTCATCGAATGACACGCGGAGACACACGCCTTGCACGACGAACAGCGGTCGAGGTCCACCTCGAAGGCGTACTGCTCCCCCGGGCGCGGGGCCGACAGCGGCATCAACTCGCGGTAATGCGGTTCGAGCAACGGAGCCGACGTGTCCGCGTGCCGCTGGGCGAATTGCTCCACCGCCGTCAACTGGCGCTGCTCCGCCAGGAAGACGTCCACCAGCGTCTCGACGCTTTCGGGATCCAGGTTCGGGGAGCGGACACTCACGAGGATCGGGTTCGGGGCTATGCGGAGAACAGCTCCTGCAACCGGCCCACGTCATGGCGGGCGGTGAACTGCTGGAAGGTCTCGCCCGCGGCGCGCAGGCGTTGGTAGGTGACAAGCATCCGTTCCAGCAGCGGCTTCAGTTCCTCCAGGATCACCCCCTGGAACAAAGCCCGTCCCACCGCCTGCCGTTCGCCAAATCCACCGCCCACGAACACGTGGTAACCCTCCACCGATTCACCGGCACGCTTCACCTTCGCCCCCAG
>JAIXZE010000408.1 GCA_027489875.1 Verrucomicrobiales bacterium | reverse complement strand
TCGATGGCGGCCTTGCCACACAGGCCGCAGGAGGAAACGGCGAACACGTGCCGGGTCAGGCGCGCGAAGTCGACGAGGAGGTCGGGGCGAAGTTGGACGTCGAGGACCGAGCCATGCGGGTTGCGCGGGTGACGGTGGAAACGCGCGATGTCGGAGGCCTTGTGGAGGATGCCTTCGGTCACAAGGAAGCCGGCGGCCAGTTCCTCGTCGTGCCCCGGCGTCCGGAGCGTCACGGTGACAGGGCGTGTATCGATGCGGATTTCGAGGGGTTCCTCGACGGCGAGTTGGTCGTCGCGATGTACCCAGCCGCTCCCCGAATGGTAGGCATCGACATCGGTCGTCGACGTAGCCTCAGGACTGGAGGGGGTCGGCATGGCGGAGAACCCAGGCGCTGGGGTGGGGTTGGAAACCGATGCGTGGGTAGTACTCAGCGGCCGCCGGGGCGGACAGCAGCACGAGGAACGAGCGCGGGCCCATCTGTTCGCGGGTCTTCGCGATGAGTTCCTGACCGATACCCTGACGTTGGTAGGCGGCGTCTACGGCGAGATCGGAGAGGTAACCGACGTACGAAAAGTCCGTCAGGGTGCGGGCGAATCCGACGAGGCGGTCACCGTCCCAGGCGGAGACGAGCAGGGGAGCGTGGCGGATCATGTCGGCGATGATGGCGGGATCATCGACGGGCCGGCGCGCCGCGAGGGTCGAGGCCTCGAGCACGGCGATGACGGCGTCCACGGAGAGATCGTTGCCAACGCGGTACGCGATCATGGGAAGCAGTTGGTTCAGACGAGGGACTGGCCGCCGCCGTCGTAGCCTTCGCCTTCGAGGTCGAGGAGGACGTCGCGGGGTTCGGCACCCTTGCTGGGGCCGACGATCCCGCGGTCTTCGAGTTCATCCATGAGGCGTGCGGCGCGGCCGTAGCCGAGCTTGAGGCGGCGCTGGAGGAGGGAGACGGAGGCCTTGCGCTCGGAGCGGATGACCTCGATGCAGCGCTGGATGATGGCTTCGTCCGCGGAATCGGGTTCGTCGTCGGGATCGAGCGACATGGACCCGACGGAGGAAGGGGCCTTCTGGAGGGCGTTGTGGATCTCCATCTCGTAGGAGGGCTTGCCCTGCTTGGCGATGTGATCGACGACGCCCTCGATTTCCTGGTCGGTGATGAGCGCGCCCTGGGCGCGGATGAGTTTACCGGACCCGGGCGGGAGGTAGAGCATGTCGCCCTTGCCGAGGAGTTTGTCGGCGCCCATCTGGTCGAGAATGGTGCGGGAATCGACCTTGGCAGCGACCTGGAAGGCGATACGGGCGGGGATGTTGGCCTTGATGACGCCGGTGATGACGTCGACGGAAGGGCGCTGGGTCGCAACGATGCAATGGATGCCGGCGGCGCGGGCCATCTGGGTGATGCGGGCGATGGCCATTTCAACGTCGGCCGGAGCGACCAACATCAGGTCGGCGAGCTCGTCGATGATGACGACGATGTAGGACAGCTTCTCGGGGATGACGATGTCTTCGTCGCGCGGGACGACGATCTGTTCATCGACCTCGACGGCGAAACCGTCGGCACCGGCCTCGACCTTGTCCTTCTTTGCCACGAGGGGCAGTTCGGGCTGGCGCGAGGGCGGGAGCTTGTCCTTGGGGCGTTCGTTGAAGGCCTTGATGTTGCGGACGCCGACGCGGGCGAAGATCTGGTAGCGCTTCTCCATCTCGTTCACGACCCAACGCAGGGCGAGGATGACCTTCTTGGGATCGGTGACGACGGGAACGACGAGGTGGGGGAGGGCGTTGTAGGTCTGCAGTTCGACGACCTTCGGGTCGATCATCACGAACCGGAGTTGGTCCGGGGTGAACTTGAAGAGGAGCGACGCGATGATGGTGTTGATGCAGACGGATTTTCCCGAGCCGGTGGAGCCGGCGATCAGGACGTGGGGCATCTCGGCGAGGTCGGCAATGATGGGGAGACCGTAGACGTCCTTGCCGAGGGCGAGCGGGATGCGGGCCTTCGAGTTGCGCCATTCATCGGACTCGAGGAGGTCCCGCATGATGACCTTCGTCTTGACGAGGTTGGGGACCTCGACGCCGACGGAGGATTTGCCGGGAACGGGAGCGAGGACGTTGAGGCGTTCGGCCTTGAGGGCGGCGGCGATGTTGTTGGTGAGGCCGGCGATCTTCTCGAGCTTCACGCCCGGGGCGGGATGCAGTTCGTAACGCGTGATCGTCGGGCCCTTGGTGATGTCGCCGGGGGCGACCTCGATGCCGAACTGGGCCAACGTCTGCACCATGAGGCGCGCGTTGGCCATGAGCTCCTCCTTGGTCTCGGTCGGCTTGACCGTGAGATCGGGGTGGTTAAGGAGGTCGATCGAGGGCAGCAGGTAGTTCCCGATCATCGGGGTGCTGGCGACCGTGATCGGGCGTGGCTTGCGGGTCTGCATCGCTCCGCGCGGACGGGGCACGCCGTCGCCACCGCCGGGCGCGTCGGATCCGGCCTGCGGGGCTGACGGAATGGCAGAAGCCGGAGCGGCGGCGTTGAGGGAAATGGCGTCCGCGGCGGGCAGGCCGATCGGGCTGTCCTCGTCGTCGGGTTCGACGGCGCGCGCCATAGGAGCAGCGGGTTCGGTGGCGCCGTTTCGTCGACCGGTGTCAGAGGGCAGGTCATCGAGGATTTCATCCTCGGGAACGGCGTCACGGTCGGGTGTTGAAAAGGGATTGGAAGCACCGGTCCGGGCGGCGGGGGAGTTCTGTTCGCGCCCGAGGATGACGTCGGTGATGGAGCGTTTGCCCTTGCGGACCGTGGAAGGTGCCGGTGCGGCGTCGGGATCTTCCTCGGGCGCCGGTGACCCAGCCATCGGCGGAGCGCCCAGGATTTCGTCGGCGCGGATGACGTCGCCGGTGCGCATGGGTTCGGCGGGTGGGCGCGGGCGCGGGATGGAGAGGTCGCGGACGGTGGGCTCGGGGATGGGTTGGAGATCGGCGCCGAGGTTGTCGGGATTGGCGGAGACCGGGGCAGGGGTTTCGGCGGCGGGTGGCTTGGCCTTGGCCGCGCGGGCGGTGCGGGCGGCGGGTTCGGGGGAGCCGACGGCGGAATCGTCGTCCTCGTCGAGGTTGCGACGTTCGAGTTCGCGGGGGCGGGCCTTCTCCTTTTCGGGCTTCTCCGGGCGCTCGCGTTCGAGTTCGCGTTGGCGGCGGGCGAGTTCCTTCTCCTGTTTGCGCAGGGCGGCTTCTTCGGCCGCGAGGCGTTCCTCCTCATTGCGGGGAACGTGGGTGAACAGGGCGGCCACCCAGGAGATCAGCCGGAAGTCGGTCAGGAAGATCAGGCTGACGAGGTAGATGATCCCGAAGAAGAGGGAGGCTCCGGTGTTGTTGAAGAAATTGCGGAAGAAGTAGGTGTTCAGCGACCAGCCCATGACGCCGCCCGCGGACATCGATTCGTGGCGGACGCCAAGCGGTGGGAGGGAAGACGAGTAGAGGTCGAGCAGGCCGGTGGCGGCGATCAGGAGGCCAGCGACGCCGCAGGCGGAGCGCCATCCGCGGAGGTAGCTCAGGCCCGAGACGAATCCGGCGAGGCCGAAGAAGAACCCGAGGACGGGCAGCGTGTACGCGGCTGCACCGACCAGGAAGAAAAGGCTGGAGGCGAGGCTTGCTCCGAAGGCCCCCATGAAATTGTGGGGCGTGGGATTGGCGGGGACGGTGTTCGAGACCAGATCCCGACGGTCATAGGTGGCGAGGGCGACCAGCAGGATGATGGCCGCAAACATCAGCAGCCAGCCCAGCAGATCGCCCCACGGATGCCGCTTCTTGTCGGCTGGAGACTCGGTACGCGCCACGCCATCACTGTAGGAAGCGCACAAATTCATCCGCAAGCCGCAATCCGGGCCATGTGGACGGCGGAGGGGGCCTCCGGGACCACGGCGTCACCGGAGGGGCTCACTCCTTTGAAAAAGACTTCGGGGTGGCAATGTCCTCATCGCCCTGTCCTGAAGCTCCCCCCTATGGCGATGAGGACGTCGCCTCCCCGTTGCATGGGGGCAGTGTCAGCATGCACTCCATCGCCCGCTGAGGCTGATTTCGGGCTCCCCATGGGGTTGGAGTGGAACGTAGGCTGGGGCATGCGTTTTCCGGGTTGGGTGTGGATGGTGCTGGCGTTGTGTGGGGTGGCCGGGGTGTCGGGATGTCAGGTGCCGAAGGTGGTGGCGCTGCCGCCGTTGGTGGCGACGAACCGTTGGGCGAAGGACATGGCGGCGTTTGATGCGCTGGACGCGACGAATCCGCCACCGAAGCGGCCGATCGTTTTCACGGGGAGTTCCTCATTCCGGATGTGGAAGGAATTGCCGGAGGATTATCCCGGGATGCGCGTGATGAACCGGGGCTTCGGCGGATGTGAGTTGAGCGATGTGTCGGAGCATTTCGAGCGGGTGATCCTGCGCTACGAGCCACGGCAGGTGGTGCTGTATTGCGGGGCGAATGACATCGCCGCGAAGAAGTCGGTGGAGACGGTGGTGGCGGATCTGAAGACCGTGGTGGAACGGATCCATCGGGACCTGCCGAAGACGAAGGTGGCGTTCGTTTCGATTGCGCTGAACCCGGCACGCTGGGAGCAGCGGGAGAAGGTCGTGGCGGCGAATGCGCAGATCGCGGCGTTCATGTCGGCGGATCCTCGGCGGCGGTACGTGGACGTGACGACGGCGATGCTGGGGCCCGATGGGACGCCGAAGCCGGAGATCTTCCAGAAGGACCGGTTGCACATGAACCGGCAAGGGTACGAGATCTGGAAACCGATCATTGGATCGGTGCTGATGCGGTGAGCCCTATTTCTTCGGTCCGGAGAGGAGCATCACGACGTCGATGATGAAGAGGACGACGACGGCGATTTCGAGGGCGAGCATCCAGCGGTTGGATTGGTCGTGCTTCAGCATCTCGTGGAGTTCGCCGACGGTGCGGAGCTTGTCGTTGACGGAGCGGTGCCAGTCACCGAGGTGGAAGCGTGCGGCGGTCATCTCGTAGAGGCGGGCAACGTGCCAATCGCCGAAGAACTTGGAGATGTTGGACAGTTCGTCGCTGAAGCGGGCCATGTCGATGCGCAGTTCGCGGAGGTCGCGCAGGAGTTGGCGGCGGCCGCGGACGGAGACGGAGAGATCCCGGTAGGTCCGTTCGAGGGAGGCGTCGAGGAGGCGGTCGTAGGCTTCGAGTTCGGCCAATTGGAGGTTGGCGAGTTCGAGGACGTAGAGGGATTCCTCCCATTCGGCGGGTTCGTCGATCAGCAGGGCGGCGTCCCAGTCGATGACGATGAGGTCGTCCTCGTAATAGCTGAGATGACGGGAGGTGGATTCGAAGGCTTCCTGACGGGAGAGACGCGAGGCGTCCGATTCCTGGGTGAGGAGGGCGGCGACGGAGCGGCGGTGGGTTTCGAGCCAGGCTTCGCCGCGGAGATGGGGCTGCGGACTTCCCGGGGTGGAGGGGAGTGGACCGTGGAGGCAGAAGACCGTGTAGGCTTCCTCGTCGGGGATCCGTTCGATGGGACGGAGGATGTGCGGGGCGAGCTCGGTGCGGGCCTGTTCAGCGAGTTTTCGGGCCTCTTCGTGAAGGGATCCGGAGGCGAACTGGAGGTCGTGGAAGGCGACGAGGTCTTCGAGTCGATCGACGGCAAAGGGAACGCGGAAGCGGACGGAGAGTGCGCCGATGGGAAGGATCTTGATCTCCCGTTCCATGCGCATGGGGCCGTTGGGACCGGTGCGTTCCTGGGCGGGGAGCCGTGCGCTGCGGGGTTGGTAGAAGAGGAGGTGACGCGGACTGCGGCGGGATGTGTCGACGGAGTACGGCGTGATGGGTGCGCCGAGGAGTTGCGGGATGGGATCGCGGCCCATCTCGTAGGCGATGTCGTAGGCGAAGAGGTAGACGACTTCGCCGGTGTAGCGGTGGGTGGGCGCGGCGTCGGGTTTCATGACGGGACAGGACGGAGTTTTACTCTTCGTCGTCTCGGGTTGTGTCGAGGAGGTAGGCCTTTGTGCCGCCGCGCACCTTGCGGCGGTTGACGGCCCACGTGTGTTGCTGGCGGCGTTCGGCCACGCCGTCGAGTTCCGTCTGGAGCTTCTGGTAGGACTCGATGCGGGCCTTGGGCAGGGAGCCGTCGACCACGGCCTGCTGGACGGCACAACCGCCCTCGGAGTGGTGGCGGCAATCGCGGAACCGGCAGCGCGTGGCGATCTCGGCGATGTCCGGAAAGGCGTCGTCGAGCCCGCCATCAGCGAGCCAGAGATGGAATTCGCGGAGGCCGGGGGTGTCGATGATCAGGCCGCCGGCGGGCAGGAGGATGAGTTCGCGGGCGGTGGTGGTGTGGCGTCCCTTGGAATCCCATTCACGGACGGGGATGGTGGGTTGGACGCGTTCGCCGTAGATGCGGTTGATGAGGGTGGATTTGCCGACACCGGACGTGCCCAGGACGACGGCGGTGGTGCCGGGGATGAGGAGTTCGCGCAAGCGGGGCAGGGCGCGTCCGGTACGGGCGCTGACGGCGAGGACGAGGTGATGGCCTGCGACCGCCTGGACTTCGGCGAGACGGGCCTCGATGTCGTCGCAGAGATCGGTCTTGTTGAGGATCACGACGGGCCGGGAGCCGCCCTCGTGGACCATCACGAGGAAACGTTCGATGCGGCGCAGGTTGAGGGTTTCGTCGAGGGCCTGGACAACGAGGGCGACGTCGATGTTGGCGGCGAGGACCTGGCCGGAGCCGGCGCGGCCGGCGATCTTGCGGTCGAGGGTGGACTTGCGGGGAAGGACGGCCTCGATGCTGACGCGGTCGGTCTTCTCGGGTCGGCGGATGGCGACCCAGTCACCGACCTTGGGGAGTTGGGCGTTGTCGGCGCGGAGGTGGAGGAGGCGACCGACGATCTGGGCGAGATGGGGGCCTTGGTCGCTGACGACGGTGTAGTAGTGCTTGTCCTCGGTGACGACGCGTGCCGGCGCGAAGCCTGCGGCGGCGTGGTCCGTAAACAGGTCCTGCCAGTGCTGATTCCAACCGAGAGTGGTGAGGTCCATGCGATCCACGCGTGGACGCAGGATAACGGAACGGGGTTGGCTGTGAATCCACAGAATGCGTGGATTTTTGGGGGAGGTGTTGGATCCAGGTTTGGGATCCGCCGCGTGGGGGCACGCGGCCTACACAAGGGAGTTGCCAGTTTCCAGAGGCCAGTTCCCAGTTCAGGAAATCCTCGCGAGTCCCGCTTGTAGGCCGGGTGCCCTCACGCCGAGGAGGTTCGGGTTCAAGAATCCTGTTTGAAAAGCTTCGCCGCGTGGGGGCACGCGGCCTACAGCCGGGGTGGCTTACTCGTAGCGGAGGGCGTCGATGGGGTCGAGGTTGGCGGCCTTGAGGGCGGGGAAGAATCCGAAGACGACGCCAATGACCGCGGAGACGGAGAAGGCGAGGATGACGGATGTGTTGGAGATCAGGGTGGGGAACTCGAAGAACTTGGTCAGGAGAGGGGCGAGCCAGAATCCGGTGGCGATCCCGAGGGCTCCGCCCATGACGCTGAGGAGGACGGCTTCGGTGAGGAACTGACGGAGGACATCGCGACCGCGGGCTCCGACAGCGAGGCGGATGCCGATCTCGCGGGTCCGTTCGGTGACGGACACGAGCATGATGTTCATGATGCCGATGCCACCGACGACGAGCGAGATGCCGGCGAAGAAGCCGATCAGGATCGTCATGATGCGGTTGTTGGCGTTGAGGAAATCCGACATCTCCTGCTGGGTGCGGATGGAGAAGTCGTCGTCGCGGCCATCGGCGATCTTGTGGCGCTGGCGGAGGAGTTGGGCGAGGTCGTTGGTGACGCTGTTCATGGCCTCCGGGCCTTCGACCTGGACGTTGAAGGACCGGAACATGGTGTCGCCGGAGAGGCGCTTCATGGCGCTGGTGTAAGGGAGCAGGACGACGTCGTCCTGATCGCTCCCGAAGGAATTCGCGCCTTTGGGCTTGAGCCATCCCACGATGGTGAAGGGGGCGTTCTTGATGCGGATGATCTGGCCGACGGGATCGACGCCATCGCCGAACAGGGTCTTGGCGGCCGTGGTTCCGAGGAGGCAGACCTTGGAGGCGTTGCGGACGTCGGCTTCACTGAAGTTTCCGCCCGAGCGGAACTCCCACGAGCGGATGTCCGCGTAGGCTTCGCTGACGCCGAGGATGTCCGAGCTGGAGTTCTGGTTGCCGGCCATGACCTGGGCGCGGGTGCGGACCTCGGGGCTCACGCCGACGACGCCGGAGACCTCGCGGCGGATGGCATCGTAGTCCGAGGGGGTGAGGTTCGGAGCGGCACCGAAGCCGCCGCGGACGCCGCCGCGGGACATGTTGCCGGACATCACCATGAGCAGGTTGTTGCCCATCGAGGCGATGCGCTTGTCGACCTCGGCCTTGGCACCGGTGCCCATGGAGACGCCGACGATGACGGCAGCGATGCCCACGATGATGCCGAGCATGGTGAGGAACGAGCGGAGCAGGTTCCGTCGGATGGCGCGGAAGGCGATCTTGAGAATGGCGAACATGGGTCAGGCGAGTTGGACGGCCTTCTGCTCGGCTTCGAGCTTGGCGAGTTCGGCGGGGGCAAGGGAGCGGTCGGCGACGGGTTCGTCGGATCGGATCTGGCCGTCGCGCATGACGACGATGCGCTTGCAGTAGCGGGCGACGTCGAGTTCGTGGGTGACCATGATGACGGTCATGCCCTGGTCATTGAGGTGTTGGAAGATGCCCATGATCTCGATGGAGGTCCGGGAATCGAGGTTGCCGGTGGGTTCGTCGGCGAGGAGGACCTTGGGTTCGTTGACGAGGGCGCGGGCGATGGCGACGCGCTGTTGCTGGCCGCCCGAGAGTTGGCTGGGGGTGTGGTCGGTGCGCTGGCCGAGGCCCACCAATGTCAGGGCGGCGAGGGCGCGCTTGCGCTGTTCGCCAGCCGGGAGCGGCGGGCGGGTGTAGAGCATCGGCAGTTCGACGTTCTCGACCGCGGTCGTGCGGGACAGGAGGTTGAAGCCCTGGAAGACGAAGCCGAGCTTGCGGTTGCGCAGGTCGGCGCGCTCGTTGCGGGACAGGGACCCGACATCGACGCCGTCGAGGAGGTACTTGCCGTCGGTGGGCCGGTCGAGGCACCCGATGGTGTTCATCATGGTGCTTTTTCCGGAGCCGCTGGCACCCATGATGGCGACGAATTCACCGGGGAGGACGGACAGGTTGACGCCCCGGACGGCATGGACCTCGACTTCGCCGGACTTGTAGGTCTTGCGGAAGTTGGTGAGCTGGATGACAGGCTGCACGGTGGCAAGGGGGTTATCGGCGACCGCCACCGAAGGGTGATCCGAACGGGGAAGCAGCGGGGCCAGCGGCCGCCGTTGTGGCCCCACCCTTGGAACCTGTGATGACGGCGTCACCTTCTTTCAGGCCTTCAAGGATCTCGTAGTTGACGCCGTCGGTGATGCCGACCTTGACGTTGACGGCCTGGACGGTCGGTGTGGATTTCTGGTTTGGATCTGCCGAAGCGGCCGCGACGACATAGACGGTGCGCAGGGTGGGACCTTCGATGGTTGGCGCGGGACGGCTGGGTGCGGAGCCTCCTCCGCCGCCGCCTTCGCCACCACCGCCGGGGCCACCGCCGCCTTCAGCCCGCCGGCGGCGCATTTCGGCCATCATCTTCTCGTACTGTTCCTTCTGTTCCGGTGTGAGCGAGGCCATGTACTTCTCGCGTTCCTCGTCGGTGGGACGACGGAAGCCGCCGGACATCCACGGCGGGGTCGGAAGGCCTTCCATGCTCGCCATCCCGCCGCGTCGCGGGCGGACGATGTCGTTCGTGGAGACGGTGTTGGTGGCCGGAAGGATGGTGGCACCGATGGCGGCCGGGCCGAAGCGGAAGGCGGAACCGGGAAGGCGGAGGACGTTCGTGCGCTCGGAGGTGATGATCGAGGCGTTGGCCGTCATTCCCGGGCGGAGCTTGAGGTCGGGGTTCGCGACCTCGATGACGGTCGTGTAGGTCACGACGTTCTGGTTGGTGGTGGCGGCGTAGCGGACCTGCTTGACCCTGCCGTTGAACTTGCGGTTCTGGAAGGCATCGACCTGGAATTCGATGCGCTGGCCTTGATCCACCGCGCCGATGTCGGCTTCGGACACGGCCAGTTCGATGTGCATCTTCGAAAGGTCGTTGGCGATGGTGAAGAGCGTGGGGGTGTTGAAGGAAGAGGCGACGGTCTGGCCGGCGTCGACGGCGCGCGAGATGACCATGCCATCGAGGGGCGCGTAGATGGTGGTGCGTTGCAGGTCGACGCGGGCACTTTCGGCGGCGGCCTCGCGCATCTTGACGTTGGCGGCGGCCTGCAGGAGTTGGACGTCGTTCTGGGTGTACTCGGTCTCGGAGATGAGCTTGGCCGTGAAGAGTTCCTTGGCGCGCTTGAGGTTGAACTCGGCAAGGACCTCCGATGCCTTCGCCGAAGCGAGGTCCGCCTCGGCACGCGCCAGGGCGCGTTCGAAGGAGGCAGGGTCAATGGTCGCGAGGACATCGCCCGCCTTGACCTTGGAATTGAAGTCGACCTTCACGTCCGTGAGCGTGCCGGAGACTTGGGATCCGACCTGGATCAGTCGCGTGGGGGTCAGGGACCCGTTGGCGGAAACGGATTGGATGAGGTTGGTGCGGACGATGGTCTCGGTGCGGAACTCGATCGGCGGCGTGCTCTGGAACTTGCTGCAACCCACGCCCAGAGCGGCGAGTGCAGTCAGGGCCGAAGCGGTGGCGCGGGCGGTTGGAAGGCGATGTTGGGTACGCATGGGGCGGGCTGGGGCGGTAGGGGCGGGCGTCGGCAAATGGGATTCAACGGGAGCCGTGCGCACCGGATCGGGTCCGGTAACGGAGGAGGCGCGGAGGCTGGAAGCGTGAAACCATACCGACATGATGTCGGCGGAGACCTGCGAATGGAAGCGGTGGTTACAGGCTGCGATTGAGGTCCGGCCAGTCACGGGTACCCCCTCTTTGGAGCATGTGCGCCTGGAGGCAGCAGGAAGAGCTACAACGGGCTTCAACCGGGACCACCTTTGCAGGAGGCTGGGGATGCGTGGGATGCTTCCGCCGGATTCATGCAAAGGATGAGGAAAGAGCGTTAACGTCCATGCGTTCCGGACCGACTTGCCATTTGACAGGGAGGCGGTGCGGCGGGACGGTGCTTGTGAAATCGGCGCAACAACGTCACCGGAAGTTCGAATTGCTTCAACCCATGGGGTCGAACTCCGGAAACAAGCTTCGTGAAGCGGGATGACTGCCAGTACCGGTCCTTTTGCGGATGGAAGCGGGACGGATGCGGTGCCGTAACCATGCCACACCTATGGTTCGAACCACGAAATTGAATCCCTCCCGCCGGATGCGGAAATCCGGTGGCTTCACGCTCATCGAGTTGCTGGTGGTGATCGCGATCATCGCCATCCTCGCCGGAATGCTGTTGCCCGCCCTTGGGAAGGCCAAGACGAAGGCGCAAGGCATCAACTGCCTGAACAATCACCGGCAGCTGACGCTGGCATGGCGGTTGTACACGGACGACAACAACGATGTGCTGCTGTTCGCGTCGGAGAATACTTCGGATCGGTCCACCTACTCCGGGGCATGGGTGACCGGGATCCTCGATTTCAACCCCCAGAACCGTGCGAACTGGGATCCGGACGTGGGCATCCGCAGGAGTCCGATGTGGAAGTACTGCGGGAACAGTCTTGCGATCTGGAAGTGTCCGTCGGACCGCTCGTCGCTGAAGACCCCGTCGGGCCCGAAACCGCGCATCCGGTCCATGTCGATGAACCTGTTCCTGGGCGGTTGGGGCGGGACGGATGGTGGGTTCTCGGAGGATGTGGGTCGCTACCGGATCTACAAGAAGGCTTCGGACCTTGCCGAACAGGGGCCGTCCAACACGTTTGTCTTCCTCGACATGCGGGAAGACAGCGTGGACATGGGGAATTTCCTCGTGAAGATGCGGGGGTATCCGAGCACCCCGGCCCAGTATGGTTTTTATGACCTGCCCGGCTTCTATCACAACAACGGCGGAGGGTTCTCGTTTGCGGACGGACATTCAGAAACACATCGGTGGAAGGATCCGCGCACGATGCCGCCGTTGAAGAAGAACGGGATCGTGCAGGATGACCTGAGCACGCCCAACAACGTCGATGTGGCTTATTTCCAGAGCATCGCAACGCGCCCGAAGTAAGGCAGTTTCATGAAACTCGGGGTCGACAAGGGGCGATACCGGGTTTATACCGAGCACGATTTTCGGGGCACCCATTCTCCATAAAGTGCGCAGAGCGATACGTACTGGTGTGCCGTGGGGTGGCCCCGGGGGTTAGTTGGCGGCACGCCGAAAAAAGAGGGGCTGTTGGTGGACAGTCTCTTGTTGCTCATCCACCCAGGCGCCGGTGCAAACCGGCGCCTTGTTCTTTTTCCGGAGGACCTGCTGAACACTCAGGCGGAGGCCGGGTGATCGGTGAAACGGCGGAGGAGCTTCCCGTGGATGCCGTCGAAACCGCCGTTCGTGAACACGCACACGACATCGCCCTTGCGGGCGTCGAGCGCGATGTGTTCGACGATGGAGTCCGCGGTGGGCAGGTAGGCCGCCGGTTTGCCGGCCATGCGGAGATCCTGCATCAGCTTTCCCGGGTTGAGCCGTTCCTCGGGTTTGAGCTGCTCGATCCGGGCGACCTCGGACACCACGACGCGGTCGGCCCGTTCCAGGGCTTCGACGAGTTCGGTCTGGAAGACGTTCCGTCGGGTGGTGTTCGAGCGGGGTTCGAAGACGGCCCAGATGCGGCGGCCCGGGAACCGGACGCGGAGGGCGCGGAGGGTCTCCCGGATGGCGGTGGGGTGATGTCCGAAATCATCGACGACGGTGACCCCGCCGGCCTCGCCGCGGACGTCCATGCGGCGAGCGACGCCCTGGAACGTGGTGAAGGCGGACTGGATCTGGGCATCGGTGAGGCCGCAATGGCGGGCGCAGGCGGCGACGGCGAGGGCGTTGCGGACGTTGAGCTCCCCGATCAACGGGAGGGAGAAGCGGACGTCGTCCAGGAGGAACTCGGAGTGTTCGGGGTGGAGGTTGAGTCCGCTGGCGCGGATCTCGTTGGCGTTGCCGAGGCCGAAGCGTTTGACCGGGCAGTGGGTGACGTTGAGGAGGGGGGCAAGGTTCGATTCGTCGCCGTTGGCGAGCAGCAGCCCGCTGCGGGGGATGAGATTGATGAAGCGGCGGAAGGCGAGCTGGATGTCGGCCAGGGTGGGGAAGATGTCCGCGTGATCGAACTCGAGGTTGTTGATGATCGCGACCTCGGGGAGGTAGTGGACGAACTTGGAGCGCTTGTCGAAGAAGGCCGTGTCGTACTCGTCGCCCTCGATGATGAACCACTCGGAGTCCGTGAACCGGGCACCCTGGCCCAGGTTGCGCGGAATGCCTCCGATCAGGAACGACGGGTTGAGGCCGTTATGCTCGAAAACCCAGGTCAGGAGGGATGTCGTGGTGGTCTTTCCGTGTGTTCCGGTCACGACCAGGGAGCGTTTCCCGCGGATGAAGTACTCCTTCAGCAGTTCGGGAAGCGCACAGTACCGGAGCTTGCGGTCGAGGACCGCTTCGGCTTCGGGATTGCCGCGGGAGATGGCGTTGCCGATCACGACGAGGTCGGGCTTGTGGGCCAGGTTGGATTCCGCGTAACCCTGCATGACGGGAATCTTCCGCTGGGCCAGGAAGTCCGACATGGGCGGATAGACGTTGAGGTCGGAACCGGTGACGGCGAAGCCACGTTCCTGCATGGCGACGGCGGCGCTGGCCATGGCGGTGCCGCCAATGCCGACGAAATGGACGCTGCGGATCGGACTGAGCATGTGGTCCAAGGGTGGGCGGGCGGGAGCGCAGGGCAATCGAAAAGGCGATGTCCTTGCCAGCATGGGAATGACTTTGGAGGTGCGACGGGGACGTCGCGTCCCCGTTCCGGATGGGGAGGCGATGTCCTCATCGCCGTGGGGAATGGCTTTGGGGGGTGCGACGAGGACGTCGTGGGGGCGCATCTTGACACTGCCCCCTTTTGGAAAACATGCGGGGCGGCGATGTCCTCATCGCCATTGGGAATTGCTATGGAACGGCGACGAGGACGTCGCCACCCCGTTGCATGCGGGGGCAGTGTCAAGCTGCGCCCTTGTCGTGGCCCCGTTCCACGCGGGGCTTGCGTGGCGGAAGCGGGTGCGGTTCCGTGGAGGTGAAACGCTCCCGTGACCTTGCCGCCATGAATTTCCTCACTCGTGCCCTGGCCTCCGGCCTCTGGCAGCCCTTTGGCTGCCATCTTGTCCGATGCCTGTTTCTGGTCGCGGCCGTTGTTGGCGTGCAGGCGCAGGAGACACGGAAGATCCCCGCCGCGCTGCAACCGTGGGAGTCGTGGGCCACCTGGGATGACGTTCATCGGGCCTGTCCGACCCCGTACTCGGATCCGAAGGCACACCGGTGTTTCTGGCCCGGTCAGATGGATCTCAAGGTGGACGGCACTGGAACGACCTTTGGACTTACCCTGACGGTCTTCCACCGGACGTGGGTGCCGTTGCCGGGCGGGGTGGAGGCCTGGCCGCAGGGAGTCCGGGTGAATGGCGAACCGGTCGCGGTGCTGGAACGTTCGGGGGTGCCGTCCATTTCGCTGGAGTCGGGGCACCACGTGGTGACCGGGATGCACCGGTGGGGCGCGGTGCCGCAGACGCTGCGGGTGCCTTCGGCGATCGGCATCCTGTCCCTGACGCTGGATGGCCAAGCGGTCGAGATTCCGTCGCGCACGGCCGAGGGAGTGCTGTGGTTGCGCCGGGATGCGTCGTCGGAACCCAGCGAGAAGAACTACCTCTCGGTGAAGCTCCATGCGGTGCTGGAGGACGGAATCCCGATGTGGTGGCGGCAGGAGGTGGAGCTGACGGTGGCGGGCAAGAGCCGCGAGGAGGATCTCGGGCTCCTGCTGCCGGAGGGATGGAAGCTCGCGTCGATCTCGGGTCCCATCCCGGTGGCGGTGGACGGCGAAGGGCGGGTGAAGGTGCAGGTCCGGGCTGGGAAGTGGACGCTGGAGGCGGCCGCGTTCCGGTTGGACAATCCGAAACAGATCCGGTTCCCGGCGGGCGCGGCTCCGATGGTGACGGAGGAATTGATGGCGTTCCAGGCGAAGCCGGATTTCCGAAGCCTCGAAGTTCTGGGGGCCCCTTCGGTGGATGTTTCCCAACTGTCGTTTCCGACGAAATGGAAGGAACTGCCGGTGTACCGATGGACGACGGCAAATCCGATGGATCTGGTGGAGCGGATGCGGGGGATGGGGAACCAGAAGCCGGGAGGCTTGGCGATTGTCCGGGAGTTGTGGCTCGACGACGACGGGCGCGGGATGACCTTCCAGGATCGGGTCACGGCGGAGATGCAACAGATCTGGCGTCTGGATGCGGCACCGGGGCAGGACCTGGGTTCGGTCCGGGCGGGTGGCGTGGGCCAGTTGATCACGCGCAATCCGGCGAACAACGCCTCGGGTGTTGAGTTGAGGTCGCGAGCCCTCGATGTGGAAGCGACGGGCCGGATGGGAACGGCGACCTCGTTCTCAGCGACGGGTTGGCGGTCCGATGCGGAGAAGGTGGAGGCCACCTTGCATCTGCCGCCGGGGTGGAGGCTCCTGGCGATGTCGGGAGCCGACTGGGTGCGCGGGGACTGGTTGACGGCGTGGACGCTGCTGGACCTGTTCCTGTTGCTGGTGTTCGCGCTGGCGGTGTTCCGGTTGCGGGGGTGGAAGGCGGCCCTGTTGGCGTTCGTGGCTTTCGGTTTGGCGTATCACGAGCCCAGGGCACCGCGCTATGCGTGGCTGGTGCTGTTGGTGCCGATTGCCCTGGATCGCTTCGTTCCGGCGGGGGTGGCGCGGCGGGTCCTGCGGTTGGGGCAGGGGGTGGTGATGGCCGGGTTCCTTTTCCTGTTGGTGCCGTTCGTCACGCGCCAGATCCAGCAGGCGTTGTATCCCCAGTTGGAGCCGCATCAGAACTCACGATTCCAGGCCAGCATCCTGGGCGAGATGGTGGACGCGACGCAGCAGGCCGGCATGCAAGCGCTGCCACAGCGCATGCCGGGGGGAGTGTCGAAGAAGGACTCCGGGCGCTCGTGGTCCAAGGTCTCCTCCGAGGACAACATGCAGCAGGATTCGAAGGCGCGGATCCAGACGGGTCCGGGCGTGCCGGAATGGTCGTGGCGTGCGGTCACGTTTGGTTGGAACGGGCCCGTCCAGTCGGGACAGCAGGTGCGTCCGATCCTGCTTTCCGTCACGGCGGTGCGGTTGTTGACGGTGCTCCGGACGCTGTTGCTGCTGGCGCTGGCGGCAGTGTTGCTGTGGCCGCGCCGGGAGGATGGGAAGCCGGGTCCGGAGAAGGTTTCAGGGACGGGCACGCCGCTGACGACCGGAACCGTGGCGCTGCTGGTAGCCCTGGGGCTGTGGGCCGCCGGGATCCCGACGGTCCGAGCCGCCACCAACGAGGTCGCCAGCGCGGGAGGAATCCCGGATGCCGCGACGCTGCAGAAACTGCGGGAGCGCCTGCTCGAGGTTTCCGATGCCTATCCGAATGCAGCGAGCATTCCGTCGGTGTTCCTCAAATTGCAGGACCGGCGGTTGACAATGGAGGTCGAGGTGCACGCGGCGCTGCGTACGGCCGTGCCGTTGCCTGGGCGGTTGCCGGCGTGGTCGCCGCTCGCGGTGCGTGTCGATGGAAAACCCGAGACCGTGCTGCGGCGCGACGATGGCTACCTCTGGGTCGTGTTGCCGGAAGGTGTGCACCGGGTCGAGGTGGAGGGGATGCTGGCGGCTGGAGCGGAATGGGAATGGACCTACCTGCTGAAGCCCCGGCACGTCCGGATCGAGGCGCCGGGTTGGACGCATATGGGCGTGCGGCCGGACGGGGTTCCCGAGCAACAGGTGTTCTTCGCTCCCGAACGACGGGCGGCGGCGACGCAGGCGAGTTACGAGCGCCCGGACCTCCAATCGCTGGTGATGGTCGATCGGCTGTTGGAGGTCGGTTTGGTGTGGCAGGTGCAGACGCGTGTGACGCGGTTGTCGCCAGCCGGCAAGGCGTTGGCGTTGCGGCTTCCGCTGCTTCCGGGGGAGAATGTCGTGTCGGCGGGAGCGGTGGTCCGCGATGGATTCATCGAGGTCCGGTTGGGGGCGCAGGAATCTTCGGCGGAATGGACGAGCAGCCTCGCCCCGGTGGGTGAGTTGAAGTTGTCGAGCCAGCCAGCGGACGCCTGGGTGGAACGGTGGCAATTGGCGGCTTCACCGGTGTGGAATGTCACGTTGGCGGGGTTGCCGCCGATCTTCGATCCCGGGAACGCAGAGTTGGTGCCGGTGTGGCAGCCTTGGCCCGGCGAAAGCGTCACGCTCACCCTGACTCGGCCCGAGGCAACGGCTGGTGCGACGGTGACCGTGAGCAAGGTGCTCCACGGAGTGACCGTGGGACAGCGCCAGCGGGTCTCGACGCTGGACCTGCGGGTGCGCTGCAGCCTGGGGGAGGATTTCGCGATGGAGCTGCCGCCGAATGCCGAGGTGACGCGCCTGGTGCATTCCGGGAAGGACATTCCGGTGCGGCAGACCGGGACGAAGCTGATCATCCCGTTG
Source organism: Verrucomicrobiales bacterium (assembly GCA_027489875.1). GTDB lineage: Bacteria > Verrucomicrobiota > Verrucomicrobiia > Limisphaerales > UBA9464 > UBA6176. Next base: position 10,114 of record JAIXZE010000408.1, on the reverse strand, counting down.
CGGCCCGGGGAGCAATCGTTGCTGATCGGGTGGCGGGAGAACCTGACTTCGGGAGCGAATGTGCGGATTGGCGAAGTCCGGTTGCCGGTGGAGAGCGCCAACATCCAGAGCACGATCCATGTGGCGGAGAACCGGTGGGTGCTGTGGGCGTCCGGGCCGCAGTTGGGGCCCGCCGTGCGGTTCTGGGGGATCCTCCTGACGTCGCTGATCGCGGCGTTCGCGCTGGGACGGCTACCCCATTCCCCGTTGCGTTCGCTGCAATGGATGTTGCTGGGCATTGGCCTGACGCAGGCTCCCTTGGTCGCGGCCTTCGCCGTGGTGGCGTGGTTCTTCGTCGTGCGGTGGCGAAGCACAGAAGGTTTCCAACGCCTGCCGTTCCTTGCCTACAACGCCGTGCAAGTGGCGTTGGTGGCAGCCACGATCGCCGTGGTGGGGGTGCTGATCTACGTCGTGGGCGAGGGTCTGCTGGGAAACCCGGAAATGTTCATCTCCGGGAACAACTCGACGCGGACGCAGTTGCAGTGGTTCCAGGCGCGGAGCGGAACTCTGTTGCCGACCTGTGGATGCGTGTCGGTTTCGATCTGGTGGTACCGCTTCCTCATGCTGCTGTGGGCGCTGTGGCTGGCGGTGTCCGTGCTCCGCTGGCTGGCGACGGCGTGGAAGGCGTTCGGTTCCGGGGATTACTTCCGCGCGTTGCCGTCGCGGAAGAAGGCCGCCACGCCACCGCCCCCGCCGATTGCTGCCGGCTAGCGGTCCGTTCAGGCGTTTCCATGCAGCGGGATTCTCGCGCAGCGAACCCACCCTCAACGGAAAGGGTGTTTTGGAGCAATGAACTGGCCGACTAGAGTTCGTCGACAGTCTTCAATCCATGCGCCGGGTGAGGGCACCCGGCCTCCAGCGCCGTGGCTCCGGCTCAGTGGCGGGTGAACCCGCGGAGAACGTGTTCGGCGACGGCTTCGGGCGTCACGGATTGCATGATCCGGGTGAGTTCGTCAGGCGTGCCGGCGATGGGGCGGCCGTCGTACCGGTAGAAATCGAGGGAACGGCCGCCCACGGCGGGATTGGGAATGCGGATCCAGTCAGGGCGGAGGGGTTCGACGGGTGGGTTGAGTGTTGGGGTTTCGATCACGCACTGGTGGGGAACACGGGTGGCCGCGGCGATGTGCATGAAGGCGGTGTCGACGGAGAGGAAGGCCGAAGCGCGCGCCACGAGGGCCGCGGCGTGGCGCAGGTCCGGGGTCTGGGGGAAGTGGATCCGGTCCGGCGGCAGCGCAGCACGGAGTTGTTCGTGGACCTGTTGTTCGCCGGGGCCACCGAAGGCGACGATGGGGATGTCCGGACGCGCCTGCGCGAGGAGTCGGGCGAAGGCGATCCAGGAATCAGCGGGCCAACGGCGCAGTGAAAGATTCTTGGTACCGCCCGAACCGGCATGGATTCCGAGCCAGGGTCTGCCTTCGAGCCCGAGGCTCCGTTCGCAGGATTCTGCCCACCGCAGTTCGCCATCGCTGAGATGGAGTCGGGTCGCCGGATTCGTGAGCCGTCGGGGAAGCCCGAGCAGTGACAGGAGTCGCAGGTTGTTCTCGGCTCCGGAGACGACGTAGTCCTGCGGCAGGGAGTGGGTGACAAGGCAACGGTCGATCACCGAGCGGTTCTCGTAGTCGTGCGAGAGCCGCTGTCGGGCTCCGATGATCCGGGTGACGATCCGGTACTCGCGACGGCCTTGCGGGTGAAGGGTCAGGGAGAGGTCGAAATGGTGGGATCGCAGTCCCAGGAGAAAGCGTAGGGCGGCGGGCTTGGATCCGTGGAGCAGGTTGAACTGATGGACCTGGTCGACGTGCGGGTTGCCGTGGAGGAGTTGTGCGCTTCCGGCCCAGACCACGGCAGCATGGAGGCGGGCACCCGGGAACTGCAGGCGGAGTTCCTCGAAGACGGGGGTGGCCTGGAGGGTGTCGCCGATGCCGGCCATCGAGATCACCAGGATCCGGGCCGGGATGTTGGACCGCACGGAGACCATGTTCAGATCCGTTTCCAGAATCCGGGCTTTCCGGCGATGCCGGCCCGGCCGATGGGGGTGACGCGGACTTCTTCCGGCGGTGGAAGTGAGGGCGAGACCCGAAATCGCATTTCGCGGCGGTCCGGCGGCAGGACATCAAACGACCACACCACGCCGCGTCGGACCTGGACGGCGAACATGCGGATCGGTTCGGTGGAACGGATGTCCCACGAGGCGCGGACTTCGGTCCGGCCTTCGACCTTGACCTCGAAATCCGCCAGTGCCGGGGCGTTGGTCCATCGCCATGGGGTTGCGGGAGGGACGGCGGGTGAGCGGAGGACGGTGCTTCGCAGCAGGTCGGTGACCCCGCCCTTGTTGGCCCGCAGGCTTCCGGCGTTCCAGAGCATGAGACCATTGGCTCCGCCCGGGCTTTGCACGAGTCGTACTTGCGAGGCGATCTCCTGGGCGGTGCGGTCCGTGCCGATACGGGCGGACGCGATGCCGGCGTAGAGGTGTCGATGGAGGTGGTTCTGGGCGGCCCACCACGACATGAGGGCGGGGAAGCTCTGCTCGCGTTGCTCGATGTTCCAATAAAGCTGGGGAGCGAGATAATCGACCCAGCCTTCGACCAGCCAGCGGCGTGCGTCGGCGGCCAGGGTCTCAAAGGCGTCGAGGCCGCGGATGCCCTGGGGGTAATTGGGGCGCCAGATGCCGAAGGGACTGATGCCAAATTGCACCCACGGTTTGGTCCGATGGACGACGTCGCCGGATCGATGGACGAACTCATCGACGTTGGCGCGACGCCAGTCCGAAAGCGTCAGGCCGCGGCCGTACTGGGCGAAGCTGCGTTCGTCCGGGAAGGGGACGTCGCGGCCGACGGGGTCCTTGATGGGGTAGGGGTAGAAGTAATCGTCCATGTGCAGCGCATCGATGTCATAGCGCTTCACGAGGTCGGCGATGACGCGGAGACCGTGGTCGCGGACGGCGGGTTCGCCTGGGTCGAGCCAGACGAGGTTCCCGTAGTTGCGGGCAAGGTCAGGGCGTCGGGCGGCGAAGTTCGAGGGGGCGATGGGGGAACGCGAGGTCTCGGACTTGGCGCGGAAGGGATTGATCCAGGCGTGGAGTTCGAGTCCGCGGGCGTGGGCTTCACGAACGGCGAAGGTGAGGGGATCCCAGGCCGGTTGGGGTGCGGTGCCTTCACGCCCGGTGAGGTACTCGGACCAGGGTTCCAGGGGGGAATCGTAGAAGGCGTCCCCTTGGGGCCGGACCTGGAGGATGACGGCGTTGAGGCCGGTCTGGCGCGCGATGTCGAGGAGGTTGCGGAGTTCCTGCTGCTGGGTGGCGACCGGGAGACCGGGCTTGGAGGGCCAGTCGATGTTTCCCTTCGTGGCGATCCAGAGCGCCCGGAGTTCGCGCGGGATCTCGGGAACGGGCGGAATGTTCCGCTGGGACGGCGGAGCCGCGAGACCCGTAAGGGTCGCGAGGAGCAGGGCCGGCAGCCAGGAGGGGATGTGCATGCGGACTGGAGGACGTTGACGGAGGAAACCGGGATTTCAAATTTCAGATTTCGGGTTTTCCAGGGGAGGACAGCCGGGCACTGGCCCAACGGCAACGGGTGGAAGACGACGCGATCCGGGCTTCGGGCTTTGTCCACAACCTCCTGACGTCGGTTGCTACGATCGGGGGGCTTCAAACTTGAATCCTCACACTTCAAACTCTGCCGCCAGAGGCTAGGCATGGGCGTGGGTCTGGGGCACGGTGGACCCATGCAACCGGTGGACATGCAGGTCGTGGGTCGGGAGTTGGCGGTCAAGTGGTCGGATGGCGGCGAGGACTTCGTGCCCTTGGAGACGCTCCGGCGGTTCTGTCCCTGTGCCGCTTGCCTGGGCGAGAAGGACATCTTCGGAAAGACGTATCGCGCGCCGGAGCGGCCCTACGGAGCCGGGGCGTTCGCAGTCGCGAGGGTCCTGCCCGTGGGCGGGTATGCCATCCAGATCGTCTGGGGCGACGGGCACAACACCGGGCTGTACACGTGGGAGTGGATCAAACGGGTCGCCGCAGCCGGCAACGCTCCCGGCGAATCGGCGTCCTGAACCCGCAGCCCGGATTTCACGCATGGCGACCCTGACCCCGCAGCAATCGGCTGCCGTCACCGCGGACGGCAACGTTCTCGTCATGGCCGGGGCGGGCACCGGCAAGACGTCGACGCTCGTCGCGCGGGTGGCGGATCGGTTGACGCGTCCGGTGGATCCAGTGCGCGCGGATCGTCTGTTGATGGTGACGTTCACCGAGGCGGCGGCGGCGGAGATGCGGTCGCGGTTGAGGGAACGTCTGGAGACGTTGGCGGCGTCGGCGGACGGCGGATTGGTTGAACAGGTCGCGCGCCTGGAGTTGGCGGTGATCGGGACCCTTCACAGCTTCTGTCTCCAGTTGCTCCGGGAACACGGGACCGAACTGGGACTGGAACCGCAGGTGGCGGTGCTGGATGCGGTCGATGCCGGCCGCATGGCCGCGCAGGTCTGGGCGCGACGCCTCGAGGGGTGGCTGTCTGCCCCCGGCGCGGAAGGCGAGGCGTTCCGGGGGATGATCGACGGGTGGTTCGATGGGGAGCCGGGAGCGCTTTGGGAAACGGTTCGGGGCGTGTCGGGGTACGTCCGCACCCTGGCGGATCCGGAGGGATGGCTTTTGGCGCAGGAGGCCATGTGGTCGACCCCGTCGCCCGTGGCGTGGCGGGGATGGCTGGAAACGTTCCTGCCGGAATGGGTGGAAGGTTGGAAGGAGCGATTGACCGGCCTGGCTTCGGAGAACACCTCGGCCGCGTCACGTCTCGTCGCCCTTGTCATGGGATTGCCTCCAGCGGGTGGTGAGCGGCGGGCGTGGTTCGACCGGTTGCGCGAGAACGCAGCGGAATATCCCAAGGGGAAGAAAACCGTGATGCGCGCGCCGCTCGTGGACTTCTTTGATGAGGTCGAGTTCCTGCGGTTGATGGAAACGCCCGACGGGGGTTCCGATCCGATGCTCGAAGACTGGAATCGTTGCCAGCCGTGGATGCGCTCGCTGCTGGGCGTGGTCCGTCAGTTCGGGGAGTCCTTCCAACTGGAGAAGCGCGCGCGCGGTGGGGTCGACTTTTCGGATCTCGAACAGTACGCGCTCGACCTGCTGGTCCGGCGGCCCGGCGCGGTCGCCGAGCATTGCCGGGAACGGTTCGACCTGGTGGTCGTGGACGAATGCCAGGATCTCAACGCCGCCCAGGAGGCGATCCTGCGGGCCGTCAGTCGCAGCGGCGATCGGGCCAACCGGTTCCTGGTCGGCGACGTGAAACAGAGCATCTACCGGTTCCGCCTCGCCGATCCACGGCTGTTTCAATCGACCGCGGAGCTTTGGTCGAGGCCGGACGGCGGTGGGCAGGTGATTCCGTTGACGGGCAACTTTCGCTCGGCGGAGTCGTTGCTGGAGTTCACGAACCGGGTGTGCGGTCGCGTGATGCGGCGTGAGTTGGGCGGCGTGGATTACGGTCCCGAGGCGGCGCTCGTGTTCGGGTATCCCGCGGGCCGCGCGGCCCTGGCCCGGAGTTCCGACCTCGGACCGCGCGTGGAATGGCACGTGCGCGTGAAGCCAAAGGCCGGCGCATCGGAAGGCACCGAAGAAGGCCCGGACGGCGAAGTGAGTGCCGTCGCGGAGGAAGCGCGACTCGTGGCGCTGCGACTGCGCGCGCTGAAGGACTCGGGGCATCTGGTGTGGGATCGTCGGCGCGCCGCGATGCGTCCGGTGGAGTGGTCGGACATGGCGGTCCTGCTGCGTGCGGAACGGGGGCGCGTGGAGGATTACGCTGCGGCGTTTCGTGGGCTGGGGGTACCGTTGCAGGCGCGGCAGTCGGGGTTCTTCGCCGTGCCGGCCGTGATGGATCTGTGGAACCTCCTGCGCATCCTCGACAATCCGTTGCAGGACGTTCCGCTGGGGGGCGTATTGCGCTCGCCGTTGGTCGGATTGTGGGATCCGGACGCCTTGGCCGCGGTGCGGTTGTTGAACCGTCGGGAGGATCATTGGTGGACGTTGATCCAGCACTTTCATGAACTCGGCATCGCGGCGGGGTTGCGCGGCAACGCACCCGAGGTTGTCGATGCCGCGGAAGCGGGCGTGTTCGGGGATCCGGTGCTGGCGGCGCCCGCACGTGTGGCTTGGGAACACATCGATGTCTTCCTGACGCGCTACGCGGAGTGGCGCCGTCTGGCGGTGCGGTCCGGCGCGGCCGCGGCGCTGGAGGCAGCCCTCGACGACACCGGATACGAGACCTGGGCAGTCACCCGCGCGGATCGCGGGGAAACGTTGGCCAATGTCCGCCGCTTTCTGGAGATGGCCCGGAAGTTCGACCGGGGTGCGCGCGGCGGGTTGTACCGGTTCCTGGTTTGGCTGGATGCGGAGGAGGCGGCCGATCGCACCGAGCCGGCCGTCGGACCGGCGGCGTCCGCGGTTCAGTTGATGACCGTTCACCGGAGCAAGGGCCTCGAGTTTCCGGTGGTTGCCGTGGCCGGCCTTGGATCGCGCTTCCAGATGACCGACCTCACCGCGGCCCGGATCATCCGCGATGAGGGAATGGGATTGTGTCCGGTGGTGGTCGATGTCGAGGGACGGCGCTATCCGAGCGTGGCTTTCTGGCTGGCTCAACGACGCCAGCGTCGCGAGGCGCTCGGGGAGGAGTTGCGGTTGCTGTATGTCGCCCTGACGCGGGCGGCCGACCGGTTGTTGTTGTTTGGTTCGGCGAGTTCGAAGGCCGTCGAAGAGACGTGGCCCGCGGCCGCCGATCGTCTGGCCGGTACGACGGGCCCGATGGCCGTGTCGGAGCTGGAGTCGGCATCGACGCCGTTGTCGTGGCTTGGGCCTGTTCTCGTGGCTTCAGCCGGGAGTTCCTGGGGCAGCGGCGATACGGGCCTCGGCGACGGCTTCGAGTGGACGTTGTGGCGTGAGCTGCCAGCGGACTCCGTCATCACCGAGGGCACGGTCCTCACGACCGAAACCCCGGACTCCGCTGAACCGGTCGCGGATCTGTCCTACGCACACCTCGGGGCCACCGTGGAACCCGCCAAGGTCACGGCCACCGGCCTGCGCCGTCGCATGGCGGAGGATCAGGACGGGTTGGATGTCGGCAGGCGCGCCTTTGGCATGAAGCACGGCGCGGCGGATCCCCGGGACGGAACCGCGGTGGATCGCGGCCTCGCCTTGCACCGATTCATGGAATTGGTGGATCCGGCCCAGACAGCCGACGAGGCGGCGGTGCGATCCGAGATGGCGCGTCTGGTGGCCGCCCGGGACATGTCCGAAGCCGAAGTGGGATTGCTGGATGTGCCGGCGATCGTGCGCTTCTGGAACGGAGAGCTGGGGCAGTTGGTCCGTGCACGCGCCGGGGATCTGAAACGTGAGATTCCCTTCACGGTCCGGCTGACGGCCGCCGATCTCCGGATGCTGGGCTTCCGGGTGTCCGAGGACCTCGCCCCCGAGGAGTTTGTGGTGGGGCAGGGGGTGGTGGATCTGGCGTTGGTGGGTCCGGAGGGGATCGTCCTGCTCGACTTCAAGACGGACCGTGTCCCGGGTGGTGCCGGCACGCGGGCGAAGGCCGAAGCCTACCGACCCCAACTGGCGGTGTACGCGCTGTCCTTGTCCCGCATCCACGGGTTGCCCGTCACGGGCCGCTGGCTGCACTTCCTCGCCACCGGCGAAAGCGTGCCGGTGTGATGCAGAGATAATTGTAAAATTTATAGACGCGACCCCATTGCTCTAGACTTCTGTGAGGTGGGTTGGCGTGGCGAAATGGGACAAGGGTCGGCTGGAGGTGATGAATGAAAGGCTGGATACGAACGATTGGAGGACCCAGATGGTTGCTGTGGCCTTTGGTGCTTGTTTGTCTCGTTGGCTGTCAGACCCGGAAGGTTGGACTGCCGAGTGAACAGGACAAATATCTCAATGAGAAGAGCGATAGCTCGGAGTACCTCGCGATGAACACCGTGCTACTTGCCAGGTGGGTAAGAAAGCCACCGGTAGGCGCACGAGAAGAGTGGTTGGATTTGCTTCTACACCAGTCCGCGTTCTATCACTGGATCCGCGTTCAATACGGCCCAGGAGATCGCAAAGCTTCGCGCATGTTTCTCGCTTGGTATAGGGATGAGTTGGGAATCTCTGTCAAAGGCCGCATAGGTGGTCTTGAAGACTTTCGCAACCCGCTCAATTTGTCCCCTGCTGTCCTGAACGAGATGCTCAACGGAAATAGCATCTACTTCGGCGATCCAACCCGCACCTTTGATCAGATGCCCATGTTGACATCTGAGGAGAAGTATAAAGACCTCGTCGATCAGTTCCTGACGGATGTGTACCCGGACGTGAAGGTGCCGAGATGAAGATTCAGTTTGTTCCTGTGTTCTGCCGGGTTGGCATCAAGTTCGTGATCCACCACACGGCCTTGAAATGGCTCAGGAAGGAGGTTGGGGCCCTCCTGACCATCAAGGAAGGATTCGGTCTGCCTCAGGGAGCGGATGGTGAAGTGGTCGTCTATTTGGATGGCGATCCCGCGATCGCACTTCCCAAGGTTTTGGGCCCTGTCCTTCGGAAGAGGTCCGGCGAACTTGAGTTTCGAATCGTCGTGCCGCTTCCACAGCCCCTGGTCGAGGACCATGAGGAGATCTGCAAGGTTGTCGGCATCATTCTCAGGACCTTGGCAGTGGAGTTGAGAAACTGCTCCGTGGACACGATGCAATTGGAGAAGATGACCGATTCCATCCTTCATCGTTTCTCCGCACGGGAATGGCAACCGAGTGAATCTGGATAGAGGCTTAACGGCGATGGGCTGTGTGCCCCCACGCGGCGCTCCCCTCCTTCAAACTTGAACGTCAAAAGCTCCAACTCTCCACCGGGTGAGGGCACCCGGCCTACAGTTTGCCTCTGGCCTGGATCAACCGCGGGTCAAACGCGAACGGGATTGGGCCGCCGATTCGAATTCGGCGGAAGTCCGAGTGTGCGGGGTTGAGGAGATAGTTGGGTTCGGTCGGGATGATGACGCTGGGGATTTCCAGCATCGCCGACCGGGCCTCGCGGACCCAGAAATCGCCGATCTCCTGCGTGGATGGAGGCGGCGGAGCCTCTGTCCAGTCTGCCGGCAGGGCCGGTGGCACTGTCACGAGTCCCTCGTCAAACTCGATGGGGATGGCGACATACCGGAACGTCACCGGTGGGTTGAGATGGACGAGCGATTCCAATACGGCGAGGGCCTGGCTGCCGCTCGTATAGACCACACGCGTTCCCTGGGAGTTCCATCGCCCGCCAAAAAGGCGCGCTCCTTCGCCATCGAAGGCGGTCGCCGCATGCCTCTCCTTCACGATGCGCCAAGCCACCTTCATCAGGAGTAGACACCGTACTCGATGCGACCGAGGAGATTCTCGACTTCACGCGCGCCGGCTTCCGTCTCGGCATACTCCAGCGGCACCGCGCCTCCCAACCCGACCTGCGGGGAGGTGAGCCAGCGACGCCCCTGTTCGATGGACTCCAGCACGGACGCAGCCTTGCCGAGGAGCCGGGCAAACCGCAGGACGCGATCCGACTCCGCGACATCGAGTCTTCCGGCGGCCTTGCGGCGGTGGAGGGTTGCCTTCGAGATGCCCAGCATGGGCGCAAGCTTGTCCATGGGCAGGTCGAGTCCCTTGCGGAGTTGGTCCAGTTCGTGGAGGGGTAGCCCCGCCCGCAGCGCCTGGATGACCCGGGCGGGGGAGAGTGTGTTCGGGGTCTCCACGCCTTCCGGATCGTGGACCCAATGGGCGACGACGCCTGTCCCAATACTCGCTCTGGGGGGGCGTCCGATGGTCTTCCCGGCCTTTCCGGTGGGGATCTTTCCCACGGCATCGGATGCGGGACGCGGTTGCGACCGTTTCAATGCATTCGCCATTTGAGACAATAAATAGTCTCAATAGAGAGAGGGGTCAACCCTCCCCTCGGAAGGGTTGGGCGAGGGCCGCGTCTCGACATGGCCAACGCACGGAACGGGGTGGCGACGTCCTCGTCGCCGCATTGAGCCGTGCCTCACGCGGAGAACGCGGAGGCGCGGAGGTTGGGACCGACGACGTTGAGTCCTTCTTCGCG
>JAIXZE010000303.1 GCA_027489875.1 Verrucomicrobiales bacterium | reverse complement strand
CCTCAATCCACGTAGACGAACTCGTTCAGGTTGATCATCGCCCGGCACAACTCGACCAACCCGCGCTGATCCAGCAACCCCTGCGCGATGCGACGTTCCTCGGCCGCCGGTGAACGCTGCAGGACCAACGCGAACACACGACCCACAGGATCCGTTGCGGATTCCCGTTCCACCCGACCGGCCAAGGCCCGCGCAGTCGCGATGGCCATCGGGGAATTCAGCAGCGACAACGCCTGCGGTGCCACCGTTGACTCCACCCGGCGGGCGCACGACACCGAGTTCTCCGGCAGGTCGAACGTCTCCATGAACGGCACCCGGACCGTCCGCTTCTGCACGAGATAGAGACTGCGCACCGTCTGCTGTTCCGGCGCGGACGGATACCACCCTTTCGTCCGCGTTTCGTTGTCGTCGAGGAACGCCGGATTCGCCTGCAGGATCTCCGGGGGCAAGTCAGGCCAGACCGGAGGGCCACCCGCTGCCTCCCGAAGCGTTCCCGAAACCCGAAGCAACGCATCGCGCAACGGCTCAGCCGCCAGCCGACGCGGATGCCGGCGCGAAAGCCAAACATTCTCCGAATCCGCCGCCGCGGGAGGACCGGAAGCCCGCCGGTAGGCAGCGCTGGTCACGACGAGACGATGCAACGCCTTCATCGATCCGCCGCCGCGTTGGAACTCCACCGCCAGCCAGTCGAGAAGCTCGGGATGGGTCGGAGGCGTTCCCGAAAAGCCGAAGTCGTTCGCCGTCGCCACCAACCCCCGACCAAAGTGCTGTTGCCACGCGCGGTTCACCACGACCCGCCATGTCCACGGGTTCGAAGGCGATGTCACCCACCGCGCCAGCGTCGAGCGTCGCCCGGTGGTGGAAGGGTTGGGCGGACGCTCGATGGCGGCCGTGCGTGGATCGAGGACCGATGGAAAACCGGGCCCCACTGCTTCCTTCGGCGTCTGGTGATTGCCCTGGAACAGCACGCGCGTCACGGGTGGATCCCCGGGCGCATCGGTCATCAACAGCCCGAGCGTGAACTCACGTCGCTGACGCCGGACCCCGGCGATTTCCTTTTCGAGTCGCGCGTGGCCTTCCTTCGCCTCGCCCACCAGCGCTGCCTTCACCTCCTTGTCGGAGGGCTCCACTTTCTTTCGCAACGCGTCCAGGCGGTCCTTCATGTCCGCGGTCCGCTCGGCTTCCGGCGTGGCGAGGAGCTTTCTTTCGTCTGCCGTCAGACCCGATTCCCGCTCGGCGCGCAACCGCTGCCGGACCCCACGCAGGATCGCGTCGCGTTCCTTCTCGATCGCTGCAATCTGTGCATCCAGCCCGGCATTGTGCCGGCGGATGGATTCCTGGTCCGGGGCGAGATCAAGGGGAAGTTCGTCGGCAAACGTCACCCCCTCGAAGAAGGCGCGCATCCGGAAGTGATCCGCCTGGAGGAGCGGATCGAACTTGTGGTCGTGGCACCGGCAGCACGAGAGCGTCAGCCCAAGGAACGCACTCCCCGTGGTCTCGACCAGATCCGCCATCAGTTCCGCCCGGCTCCGGTCCTGCTCGTTGAACAGCTTCGCCGCATTGTCATGTGGCCCCAGGCGGAGGAATCCCGTGGCGATCAGCGCGTCCTGCTCCGCGGGATCACGCGGTGGTCCCGCCAACTGTTCATCGCCCGCCAATTGCTCCTCCACGAACCGGGCGAAGGGTTTGTCCGTGTTGAACGCCCGCACGACGTAATCCCGGAACCGCCATGCCCGCGGCCGGAACTCGTCCCAGTCAAATCCGTTGCTGTCGCTGTACCGCACCACGTCCAGCCACCAGCGCGCCTGATGCTCGCCATACCGGGGAGATCCCAGCAACCGATCGACCAACCGCTCATACGCTCCAGGACGACCGTCGCGCTCAAAATCGCGGACCTCTTCCGGCGTCGGGAGAAGGCCGGTCAGATCGAGGGACACCCGACGGATCAGGGTGCGCGGGTCAGCCTCCGGCAGGACCTCGATGCCGCGCCCGGTCATGGCCGCATCCAGGAAGCGGTCCACCGGATTCATCGCCCGCCCCGGCGGCACACGGACCTCGACCGGCGCCCGCAGCGACCACAGATCCAGCCGTTTCCCGGCGAACCGTTCGGCCACCGGATTGGTGGGATTGGACCATGCATCCCCTGCCAGCCCTGCCCCGGAGGCGTCCGAACACGGTCCCCACGTCAGCAGGCCGGCCAAGGCCGCCAAACCAAGGATCGGAGGGAATCGCATGACCGGAGCTTAAGCCCGCGACCGACCCGGCTGGGAACTCAAAACTGGGCGTGCTGGACACGGGGGGCGCATCTTGACACTGCCCCCGCATGGAACGGGGTGGCGACGTCCTCGTCGCCGTTCCGAAGCCATTCCCAAGGCGATGAGGACATCGCCGCCCCGTTCCAATTCTCAAACGGGGGCAGTGTCAAGATGCGCCCGGACACGGGTGGGCGGCGTCCTTGTCGCGCCTCAGAGCCTTTCCCACAGGGATAAGGCCATCGCCGCCCCCGTCTCCGTCCTTGCCGCAAACGTCCTGCTGCCTTACATCCTCCGCCCCGGCTGTTGCGGAAAACCAGCCGTCCCCCTCGGGAACCACGCAAAACCGCATGTCACAGGATTTCACCGCACTCGCAGCGCGCATCGCCGGATTCATCCGGCGATCCTCGTCCCACGCCTCCAACGAAGCGCAGGTCGACACGGAATCGCATTTCGCCGTGCTTGCCCGGGACGTCTTCACGGCGCAGTTCCACGCCAATCCCGCCTACCAATCGCTCTGCCGCGCCCGACACATCACCCCGGCAGATGCGCCCGATTGGAGGAACATCCCGGCCGTCCCGACGGAAGCCTTCAAGGATTTCGAACTGACCTGCCTTCCGGTGGGCGAACGCACGACCGAATTCCGTTCGAGCGGCACAACCGTCCAACGGCCCAGCCGGCACTTCCACCATCCCGAATCGCTCCAACTCTACCGCGCGTCCGCCCTCGCCGGCTTCGAGCAACATCTGTTGGCGGACCTCGACGACCTGTTCGAAGCCCAGCTCCTCGGCCCGCTCGACAAACCCGCCTTCCTGGCACTGACCCCGCCGCCGGAATCCGCCCCCCACTCTTCCCTCGTCCACATGCTGGGTGCCGTCCTCCAGGTTCATGGTGCCAAGGATTCCCTCTTCGCCGGACGCGTCACCGCCGATGGCACCTGGGAACTCGATATGGACAGGCTTCTCTTTGCCCTCCGTCGATCGATGTGCGCCAACCGACCGCTCGTCCTCATGGGCACCGCCTTCAACGTCGTCCACCTCCTCGACGCCTTCGAAGCGGGAAACATCCGATACCGTTTGGCGCGCGGTTCCCGACTCATGGAAACCGGCGGTTACAAGGGCCGCTCCCGTGAACTTCCGCGTGCCGCGCTTCACGCCGAGGTCACCCGCCGCCTCGGGCTTCCACCCGCTGCCATCGTGACCGAATACGGCATGAGCGAACTCAGCTCGCAAGGCTACGATCGCGTCGCAACCCCCTTGGCCGACGGATCCCCCTGTCCTCCCATCTTCCAGTTTCCGCCGTGGACCCGTGCGCGGGTCGTTTCCCCGGAAACCGGGCTTGAAGTCGCAGACGGTGACCGCGGCATCGTCGAGATCCTCGACCTCGCCAACCTGTGGTCCGTCGCCGCCATCCGTACCTCCGACGAGGCCATCCGCCGCAATGGACGGTTTGAACTTCTGGGGCGCGTGGCCCATGCCGAGCCACGTGGATGCTCGCGCATGACGGCCTGATCCCCCATCCTCCGACCACGCACGCATGAATCCGCTGCCCAATCTGTTTCTCGCCGACCTCGGTCCGGAACTGGTCCTCACTCCGAAGACCGTCCGTGAGGCCTGCCAGACCGTCCGGCGAAACCGGGAAGCCTGGCTCACCCAGCTCCGCACCCGGCAGATTGCCGAGATCATCGGTTACACCGCCGAGCAGTGGCTCGATCCGCAAAATGGACTCCGTCTTCGAGCCCTGGCCGAAGCCCCCGCACAAATCGGCGTCTCCAGCACGACGCTCGCACGGGGCCTGGACCACTTCTTCCGCCAACTGACCCCGGAAAACCTCGAAGGCCTCGTCGCACAGGATCTCGGAGACACGCGCCGCCTCGATGAATTCACCGGCGGCCCCATCGAACTCCGCACGGGTCGCACTGCCATCGCGCGTCGTCCCGAACTCCTGGGCCACATCACCGCAGGAAACCTTCCGATCCCGGCACTTCAATCCATCACCCTCGGCCTCCTCCTGCGTTCCGCGCAGTTCATCAAGTGCGCCACCGGGGCTTCCCTCCTGCCCCGCCTCTTCGCCCATTCCCTCGCCCTGACCGAACCCCGCATCGGATCCTGCCTCGAACTTGCCGAGTGGCCGCGAGGTGCATCCGACCTTGAAGAAGCTTTCTTCAGCGAGGTGCAATGCCTGACGGCCACCGGATCCGACGCCATGCTGGAGGATGTCCGTCGACGCGTCCCCCTCCACATCCGGTTCGTTGGCTACGGCCACCGCGTCAGCTTCGCCTACGTCACCTCGGACATGCTCACCACCTACTCGGTGAAACGCGTGATCCGCGACCTGGCCAGCGATGTCACCGCATGGAACCAACTCGGCTGCCTCTCGCCCCACGTCGTCTACGTGCAGGACGACGGCGTCCACTCCCCCGAGTCCATCGCCGAAATGCTCGCCGAGGAACTCGCCCGACGCGAAATCGAGGATCCCCGCGGTGACATTCCGGTCGCCGAAGCCGCCGCCATCGCCTCGCGTCGCAGCATCTACCAGATGCGCGCGGGCAGCAGCCTGGACACCGTCGAGAAACTGAAGGTCGACACCGCCTTCCGCGACATGCCCGGCGGCGTCCGCATCTGGGAAAGCCCGGGGTCCACCGCATGGACCGTCGTTTACGACAACGATCCCCGCTTCGAGTTCTCCTGCCTCAACCGGTTCATCTACGTGAAGCCGGTGCACCAACTCGCCGAAGTCCTGCGCTACGCCGAACCCATCCGCCACCAGGTCTCCACCGTCGCCGTGGCCGCCCTCGACCACCGCCTCACCGACCTGGCTCGCGATCTCGCGCGTTGGGGCGTCGCGCGTGTCTGCCCCGTCGGACGCATGCAGGAACCGCCCCTCGCCTGGCGCCACGACGGACGCCCCACCCTGGGTGACCTGATCCAGTGGACGGACCTCGAATCCCCCTGAACCGCCCTCTCCCGACATGGAACTCCGCAAATCCTTCCAGATCGAAGCCGCCCATCGCCTCACCAAGGTCCCTCCCGGCCACAAGTGCGGCCGTCTGCACGGCCACTCCTTTGTCATCGAAGTCGCTGTCGAAGGTCCTCTCGATCCCGTCATGGACTGGGTCATGGACTACGCGGACATCAAGGCCGCCTTCCGCCCATTGTACGACCAACTGGACCACAACTGCCTGAACGATCTTCCCGGCCTGGAAAACCCCACCTCCGAGAAGCTCGCGCGCTGGATCTGGGAACGCCTCAAGCCGGTCCTTCCCCTCCTCACCGAAATCTCCATCGCCGAGACCTGCACTTCCCGCTGCATCTATCGCGGCGAGTAAGCGCGGGGCAGCCCTTCAGAGCCTCAGGAAGATCCCGCGCGCATAGAGGAACCGCGCAAACGCGAGCATCACTCCGAGGCCCGCCACCGCGATCACGGCCTTGCCGTAGTCTCCAAAGGCCCCGGCCACCGGACCACCCACGAACCGCGCCGCGATTCCCTGCCATCCACCGTTCGTTCCAAGCAGGTTCGCGGCGATGTAGATCGTCAGTGCGTTCATCCCGATCCATTGGAACGGCGGGCACCACCATCGGATGCGCCAGACATCCACCACCTGATGGAAGAGGCCGAGAAACATCAGGCTCCAACCGCCGGCCATGAGCACGAACGACGAGGTCCAGAGTTTCTTGATCACCGGGAATTGCGTTCCCCACAGGAAACCCAACAGCACGCACACGCCCCCGGCCATCATCAGATAAAAGCTCTTTCCCCCCGGTGGGATGTCCTCACGCCGGAGATAGAGACCCGCGAAGATCCCCAGCACGCAGGTCATCACCGCCGGCAACGTGCTCAGGATTCCCTCGGGATCCGAGTATCCGTCATAGAGGCGCCCCGGCAGGAACCGGTAGTCGAAGTGGTTGACGTAGTTGTACCCCTGTTCCGCCCGACCGGTCACGGTTTTGGTGGCCGCCTCATACAGCACGGCGGCATTCGTCTGCCCCTTCGCCTCCATCAACTGCCGCATGGCGGACCGCTCCAGCCGGATGTCCCGGATGGGCAGCTTCATCACCACCCCCCAGTACCCCAGCAACACCGCGACCCACACACCCGCCAAAACACGCACGGGCAATGCCAGATACAGCAGGCTCGCCCCGGTGTAGCTCAGTGCGATCCGCTGCAACACCCCGAGCCACCGCACGCCTTCCCAACCATCCTTGATCCCGCCGCTGTAAAAGACGCCCAGCGCGAACAACAACAACCCCCGCCACAGGACCCGCTTCATCGCGGCCACCGCCCCGCCGCTCGCCTTCGCCTTCGCCAGGGAAAACACCGTCGAAACCCCGGCGATGAACACGAACAGCGGGAAGATCATGTCGTAGAAGCGGAAGCCGGCCCACTCCACGTGGGACAATTGCTCCCGCACCACCCCGAGGATCGTCCCCTCCTTCGCGGCTCCCAACGCGGACACCATCGCGCCGCCTCCGACGATCCAGAACATGTCGAAGCCCCGCAGCACATCCAACGACATCAGCCGCCGGCTCCCGTCGGGAGCCGCCGTCAAGGCATCGTAGGTCCGGTTCGTCAGTCGGTCGTTGGCAGCCATGTTCAGAGTCGCAGATACAGCTTTCGACGGTGCAGGAACCAAGCCAGCAGGAAGCACCATCCGATTCCCACCAGCGCCACCACCATGTCACCCAGGTGCGGCACCCAACGATTCAAACCCTCCGCCACAGGCCCACCCGCAACCCGTCGCGCCAGGATGTCCATGTCCACAACCTTCGCCACCAGGTACACGGCGATCGGATTGAGCCCCACCCACACGAACGGCTGGCACCAGCGCGTCCACCCCCGCACGTCCACCAGCCAGTAGAACAATCCCAGCAACAGGCAGCTCCAGCCGCCCGCCACCAGCACATATGAGGAGGTCCAGATCTTCTTGATGATCGGAAACTGGAACGACCAACCCCATCCCAACACCAGCAAGGCAACCCCAGCCACCGCCAATCCACCCACCTTGGCCATCGGCGTCTTGTCCCCACGCTGCATCCATCGCCCCGCAAATGTCCCCAGCAGACAGCTCGCCACCGCCGTCAGGCTGCTCAGCAAGCCCTCGGGATCATGCGTCTTATCATGCTTGTACCCCGGCAGAAACTTCAGATCGATCCAGTTCGCCAGGTTCTTGCCTTCCTCCATGTTGCCGGCACCCACCCCGGGCACCGGAACGAAGTTCATCAACCCCCAGTATCCGACCAGCAACCCGCCCAACGCGATCGCACACGTCCGCGCACTGAAGAAGATGAAGAGGAATCCCGCTCCCAGGTAACTGATCGCAATCCGCTGCAACACCCCCAACCACCGGACCTCGTCCCACCCCTTCGACCAACCGCCGTAGTAAAGAACCCCCAGCAGGTACAAGAGGAAGGCCCGCTGGACCAACCGGATGAACGCCTCATCCTTCCCTTCCTCCTCCACGATCCGTCCCAGCGAAAAGACGAGCGACACCCCGGCGATGAACACGAACAGCGGAAAGATGAGGTCGTAGAATCGGAATCCCTGCCAGGCCACATGCTCCAACTGGTCCGCCAGATGCACCACCCACTCGGCCCGATCCTTCGCCATCGCCGCCGCCACACCTCCCAGCGCGTCCGCCCCCATGATCCAGAACATGTCGAACCCACGCAGCGCATCCAGCGACAGCAATCGCTTGCGCTTCGTTCCTTCGGTGTCCGTGACAGGCATGGTGCCCACAGGTCACCATGTCGTGCCCCCACCCTTCAACCCCTATTCCCGGTTACCTCCCACCATCCCCGTGCCGGTGACCACGCCCGCGACCACGAGGTACGTCGGCCCGATGAACCAACCCAACACCGGAATCAGCAGGATCAACGCGCCCCCTCCCCCCACCAGCAACGTCACCAACCACCGCCGTCGCAGCACCCCCAGACTGGCGCGCACCCCATGACCGTTCCGGCCCAGACAGGGATCCACCGCCTGGACCCCGCCCAACCACAACTGCACCGGCAACAACACCCCCACCGAAATCACCCATCCCACCACCGGAATCACCATCATCCCCAGATTCAGCCCCGCCACCACCATCGACATCAACCCGGTCAACGCGGCCATCCGCAACGAGCGCATCGCCATCGGGAACCACCCCATCTCCGGAACCGCATCGTGGCCCCGCAATTCCTTCTCCACCCGTTCCGAGATCGCATCCAGGAACGGCGCGTGGAGCACCAGCACGACGCTTCGATACGTCAGCCATCCCACGACGCCCAGCACGCCCCACCACACCACCCGCCACACCCACCATCCCCAACTCCCTTCCGTGCCGCCCCACTTCATGTGTCCCGCCAACCAGTCCGAGATCCAGGCAATTCCCAACACCAGCAAGGGCAGGTAAAGCAATCCCAACACCGCCGGTCCCAGCCAGTACCGCCACAATCCGCCGCTCCAGATCATCCGGTTCGCCACACGGTAGGCCCCCCATGCCTCCCGCAACGCCGGCCCCAGACCAGGCCTCCATTCCCGCATCCCCTCATCCGACCGGCCGGCCAACACCGTCCCAACACCGCCTGGTTCCATCGCGTCCATGCCCTTGTACCCCCGGCGTCACCGTTTCGTTTCACGCCATAGATCCGTCCGGATCCGATCCGCACGCATCCACTCCGAGTGGCCATCCATCATCAGCAGGCAACAACCCACCCCGTGCCGCCGCGCCGCCACCCGGCGTTCCCCGTTCAGGGTCCGCCCATTCGCCGCGAACGGGAGATGAGCCGGGTTCCATACGTCGTTCAGGTTGGTCACCGCATCCTGCAACCCCGTGATCACCGGCCGCCACGCCCCGTCCTCATTGTCTGCCAGGTGCACCGATTCCGCCGGATTCAGGAACCGGTCCAGCTTCGACGGCGTCGTCTGTTCCGAGCCCGTGGCATCCGTCGTACTCGCAAACCGCCACGCGTTGATCACGTAGGTGATGATCTGTTTGCGCCGCGGGTTCTTGTTTGGATACGCCGGACAGAAAAAGCTGCGGACCGATCGGAAGTTCGTCCGCGTGCCGCCATCCGGGATGTACGGCATGTAGGCCAGAAACCATGGCGTGTAATTGCCACGTGGGATGAATCCCCCGGAGTCATCGGCGTACAACTGCATCCCGATACCGATATTGTGCAGGTTGCTCAGGCAATTGGCCCGATGCGCGGACGCCTTCGCCTTCGCCAGTGCCGGCAAAAGCATCCCCGCGAGGATCGCGATGATGGCCACCACCACCAGCAACTCGATCAGCGTGAAACCGCCCACCCACGGATGTCTGGTCTGGACTCTCATGGCTTGGTTCACCCTCTCCCACTTCAACCCATCCGTGCAACCCCGCAGCCTCGGCAGCCAAAGAGGCAACGAATCGGGCCGTTCGCACGGTCAGTCACGGGTGGTTCTGGAAACTGGAGTCTGGCAACTGGCAACTCCCATGAACCCGCCAAAACCCTTTACAGACGACGCTCCACCACCATCCTGCCCGCCATGTCGTTGCGACCGGCCACAGGGCCCTCGATCGAAAACAAGGGAATCCCGGGATCTCCTCGGACAGGCGTATCCGGCCTGGACGAGGCGATCACCCGTTCCCAGAGCTATCTCCTCTCCGAGCAGCACCCCGAAGGATACTGGGTTGGCGAACTCCTCGTCGACGTCACCCTCGTCTCCGACATGGTCGTCTTCTACCACTGGTGGGGAAAGGTCGACCCCGCCTGGGAAAAGAAAGCCGTCCATCACATCTTCGAGAAGCAATTGCCCGAAGGCGGATGGAACATCTATCCGCACGGCCCTTCGGAGGTGAACGCCACCATCAAGGCCTACCTCGCCCTCAAGCTCGCCGGAGTCCCCATCACCGATCCCCGCATGCTCCGCGCCCGCGAGGTCGCCACCACCCTCGGCGGCGTCCCGCGGATGAACACCTTCTCCAAGCTCTACCTCGCCCTGATCGGCCTGGTCGGCTGGAACCACGTCCCCACCATCCCCAGCGAAGTCCTCCTGATCGGAAAGTGGTTCCATGTGAACTTCTGGGAAATGAGCAACTGGTCCCGCGCCATGCTCGTCCCCCTCGCCATCATCAACCACTTCCGCCCCACCAAGGTCCTCCCCGTCTCCCTCGACGAACTCTACCCGCATGGCAAGTGGGAGCTCGATGAGACCCTGCGCCCCCGATACTTCGACTTCAGCCTCCGGAACATGTTCCTGTGGCTCGACCGTCTCCACAAACTCGCCGAATGGGTCAGCCGCCGCGGCCTCCACCCGTTCCGCGCCAGTGCCCTCAAACGCGCCGAGGCCTGGATGCTCGAGCGCTTCGAGGGCAGCGATGGCCTCGCCGCCATCTTCCCCGCCATGCTCAATGCCCTGATCGCCCTCAAGGCCCTGGGCTACGCCGACGATCACCCCCAGGTCGTCCGCGCCCACAAGGAACTCAAACGCCTGATGCACGAGACCCCGGAGTCCGTCCGCATCGAACCCTGCTTCTCCCCGGTCTGGGACTCCGCCATCGTCTCCATCTGCCTCCGCGAATCCGGCGTTCCCGCAGACCATCCGAAGATGGTCAAGGCCACCCACTGGATCATGGACCGCGAGATCCGATTCCGCGGCGACTGGATCCACAAGAACCCCGTCGATGTCGAACCCTCCGGCTGGGTTTTCGAATACAACAACAAGTGGAACCCGGACGTCGATGACACCGCCATGGTGCTCCTCGCCCTCCGCCAGACCCCCACGGACAAACCCGAGCGCACCCGCGCCTCCTTCAAGCGCGGCATGGATTGGATGATGGCCTTCCAATGCCGGGACGGTGGCTGGGCCGCCTTCGACAAGGACTGCACCAAGAGCATCCTCGAAAAGGTCCCCTTCGCCGACCACAACGCCATGCTCGACCCGGAATGCGCCGACATCACCGCGCGCATCCTCGAACTGCTCGGTTACGAAGGCGTCCCCGTTTCCCATCCGCAGGTCCGCCGCGCCCTCGATTACCTCAAGGCCCAACAGGAAAAGGACGGTTCGTGGTATGGCCGCTGGGGTGTGAATTACATCTACGGCACCTGGCAGGTCCTTCGCGGCCTCCAGGCCCTCGGCATCGACATGTCCGAACCCTGGATCCGCAAGGGAGCCGACTGGCTCCGTTCCGTCCAACTCGAGGACGGTGGATGGGGCGAGCGCTGCAACACCTACGACGATCCCATCTACAAGGGCACTGGACCCTCCACCGCCTCCCAGACCGCGTGGGCCATCATGGGCCTTTGCGCGATGGGCAATCCCAAGGACCCCGCCATCGAACGCGGCATCGCCTACCTCATCCAGAACCAGAACGAGGACGGCTCCTGGACCGAGGACGAGATCACCGGCACCGGATTCCCGAAGGTGTTCTACCTCAAATACGACATGTACCGGAACGCGTGGCCCCTTCTCGCCATGGCCACCTATCGCCGACTCCTCCGTGGCCAGAAGGCCGGCCAGATCCTCTGACTCCACCCAGCATCTCCAGCCCCTTCCCCTGCATGAAATCCTCCTTCGCCCACGGCCTTGCCGCACTGCTCGCCGTCGCCACCCTCGCTCCCTCCACGGGTTGCCAGTCCGTCTACTACGCCACCATGGAGAAGTTCGGCGTCGAGAAGCGCGACCTCCTCAAGCGCGCCGTCGTCAACGCCCGCGACGAACAGAAGGAGGCCCAGGTCGAGTTCAAGGACGCCCTCACCCGGATGAAGGAGATGTACGGAGCCCAGGGCTCCGCACTCGAATCCAAGTACGGCAAGCTGAAGTCCGACCTCGACTCCTGCACCGCCCAGGCGGGCGATGTCCGCAAACGCATCAACGACATGGACAAGGTCGCCAACGACCTGTTCGTGGAGTGGGAAAAGGAAATCGGTCAGTTTTCCAACCCCACCTTCGCCTCCGAAAGCCGCCGCCAGCTTTCCGAGACCCGGTCCCGCTACAGCCAGCTCGCCTCCGCCCTCCGGAGCGCTGAGTCCCGGATGGACCCCGTCCTGAAGTCCCTCACCGAGCACGTGCTCTTCCTCAAGCACAACCTCAACGCCGCCGCCATCGCTTCCCTCAAGGGCGAGGCCACCCAGATCACCTCCCAGATCGACAGCCTCCTCCAACAGATGAACGCCTCCATCGCCGAGGCCGACGCCTTCATCAAGACCCTCCAGTAACTCGGATCCGTCGGATCCGTCCGATCCGTCCGATCCGTCCGATCGGACTGATCGGACTGATCTATCCTTGGCTCTGGCTCTGACTCTGCCCACCCGACCCCCGAGGCACCTCCGTCCCCTGCGGTTCCACATCCACCGACACCCGCAGCGTGTGCTCTCCGCTGCCCACCAGCACGCCGCGGATCGGGCTCACATCCGAGAAGTCACGCCCCCAACCCAGCGTCACGTGGCGCTCGCCCGGTTCGATGTCGTTCGTCGGATCGAAATCCAGCCAGCCCAACCCCGGGCACCAGGCCGAGACCCAGGCGTGCGAAGCATCCGCACCCACCAACCGTGCCCGCCCGGGAGGCGGCAACGTCTCCAGGTAGCCCGAGACATAACGCCCGGGCAGCCCAAGGCTTCGCAAGCACGCCAGCATCAGATGGGCGAAATCCTGGCAGACACCCTTCCGTCCCTTCAGCACGTCTTCCACCGGCGTTGCAACGCTCGTCGCCTTGGGATCGAACTGGAACTCCCGATGGATCCGACTGCTCAGGTCCGACACCGCCTCCAGCCAGGGACGCCCCGCAGGAAACGACGGCTTCGCATACGCCAGCGCCACGTCGCTCCGACGAACATTCGGGGAATCAAACCGGAACTCCCCCGCCTCGGCTCCGTCGCTCCAGAATTCTCCAAGGCAGACGTTCGCGACGGTCTCCCACGGCGGCGACCCAACCCCTGCCCTGGACAACGCTGGAAACACCTCCACCCGGCTTCCCGCGACAACCTCCAATTGCCGATGTGCCGCCTCGACCGTGATCACATCCGCATGGTTCCCGAAATAGTCCACCCGACGCGTCTGGACGGAAGGTTCCGGCTGTACCACCAGGTCAAAACAGTCGACCCGCTGCCGCGGCAGGTCCCGCGGCCGCAGGTGCAACAGGTGATGCGAGACGGAAACCTCGGCCGCGTACGTGTACGTCGTGACGTGCGTGATCCGGTACTTCATGGATTCCTCAGCTGGCCCGGACGACTGCGTGACTGAAAAAGCGATGCGTCAGGTGGTCCGAAACCAGACACAGCCCCTCCGACAACCGACGCAACACCTGGTCCACTTCGTCGATGTCCCCCGACTCCGCGCGCGCAGCCGCCACTCCCAGATCCGCGCCGTGCAGAAGGTCCGAGACCGCCTCCAACGACCGTTCCTCCTGCGGTTCCCCGCGTGCCCATCGATCCTTCGGCAGATTCTCGATGTGCTCATGCAGCGTCTCGAGCTGGAAGGCCAGCGCCCGCGGATTGGACTCATCCGCCAACAGCAGGTCCAGAACCGTCCCCAGATGCATCTGCTCGAAGTATCGCCGGCGATACGTCATCACCGAATCGGCCACTTCAAGAAGCGGTGCCAGCACCGACGGGCTCGAAGGGCCCGCGTGCAACACCGCACGCACCAATTCCAGCAGGTTGACCGACCGTTCCACCCGCCGCCCGATGTCCAGGAAGCGCCAGGCGTGCCCACGCGTCATGTTCTCCATCTCCATTCCCGAGAACGCCGCGAGGTCCACCACCAGCGTGTTCAGCATCGCCGGAACCTCCGCCAACGTGGCATCCCCGCCGGTGAGATGACCATCCCCCTGCAATCGCTGGAAGATCCGCCACGTGTCATTCGACAGACGGTCGCGGACCGCCGTCGTGATGTAGCGCAACCGCAGGAGCATGTCCCGGACACTCCCGGGACGATTGGCCTGATGCAGCAACCCCAGCAACGCCTCTGCCAATTCCTCCTGCTCTTCCGCCACCGTCCGGCCAAACCGGTCCGGAAGATGTCCCAGCGAAACCAGCACCTGCACCAACCCCGTCAACTCCGCGTGCCCATCGTGCGTCGTTTCACCACCCAACCGATGAAACGTCGCCCGCAACAAACGCACCTGATGCTCGAGTCGCTCTGTATAGCGTCCCAGCCAGTAAAGGTTGTCCGCGACCCGACTCGGCACGTCCGCCGGTGCCCGGTCCAACCGCACCACCTGACCACCCGGCTTCAGCAACGTCACCGGGTCCACCGGTCCCGAGGAAAGCACCCACGTGTCCTTGGATCCACCGCCGCGCTGCGCCGAAACCACCGGTGAACCCGGCGTTGGCGAAAACCGTGTCAGTCCACCGGGCATCACCACCCACGAATCCGGTCCATTCGCCGCCACGTAGGTCCGCAGCACCAGCGGCCGCGGCTCCCACCTTTCCCCATTCCACACGGGCGTGGTCGACAGATCCACGCGTTCCTGTGCCACGTACTCCGCCGGTGCCGCCTCCAACCGCGCCAGAAACCGCCGTCGTGCCTCGCCCTCCAATTCCTCGCTGAACACCGGATCTGCCGCTCCCCCGAAGGTCCGCTTCCACACCACACGGCCCGTCGAGGCCAACGCCGCACGCCGCCCCGCCTCCTGCCCCGCCCACCACGCCGGAGCCGACGGCAGCATCAGTTCCTGCCCCAGCCATCGCCGCGAAAGCTCCGGCAGGAATGGCAGGAAGGCCGGCGACTCCACCAACCCGGACCCCAGCGCATTGGCGATCACCACATTCCCCGCTCGGGCCGCATCCACCAGACCCGATACCCCGAGGAACGATTCCGCCCGCAACTCCAGTGGATCACAGAAGGTGTCGTCCACCCGGCGCAGGATCACGTCCACCGGCCGCAATCCTTCCAGCGTCTTCAGATAAACCCGGCGGTCCCGCACCGTCAGGTCGCCACCTTCCACCAACGGGAAGCCGAGGTATCGCGCCAGGTAGGCGTGCTCGAAATAGGTTTCGTTGTAGGGCCCCGGCGTCAGCAACACCACATTGGGTGTCCCCGCCGGCCGAGTCGCCGCACCCCGGAGTCCATCCCTCAACCCCGCGAAGAATCCCGCCAACCGCGCCACGCCGCATTCCCGGAACTCATCGGGCAAAACCCGCGACAGGATGATCCGATTCTCCAGCGCATACCCGGCACCCGACGGGGCCTGCGTGCGATCCGCCAGAACGCACCAGCGCCCGTCCGGCCGCCGCGCCAGGTCCACCGCGTGAAGGTAAAGATGCCGTCCACCCGGCGGATGCAATTCGTGACACGCCCGCAGGAAGGACCCACTCCCATGCACCAGCGCCGCCGGAATCCATCCTTCCCTGATGCTCCGCTGTTCTCCGTAGAGATCACCGAGCAACCGGTCCAGAAGCCGCGTCCGCTGGACCAGCGCACGCTCCAGACCCGCCCATTCCTCCGGGGCCACGCAAAACGGAATCAGATCGAGGCTCCAGCCACGCTCCAGCCCTTCCTCGGAGCCGTACACGTTGTATGTGACACCGTGCTCCCGAAGCAGTCGACGCGCCGCATCCCTGCGCCGCAACAGATCGACCGGAGCCAGCGCAGACAACTGCGGCACCAGACCGCGCCACGCAGACCGGAGCGCTCCAGTTCCGTCATAGAGCTCATCGTGGACCCCCACACGGGAGCGGTAGCCCGGCAGTACGCCAGGCTTCCGTTCGAGGGAACTCTCCACGTCGCTCATCAACCAAAGGTTACGCGCTCACACCAGCCAGTGGCAACCGGCTGCATCGGAAGTTTCTTCTACCCCATCCGGGTCTCACGGCAGGAATACCGACGAATATCTGCTTCCCGATCCGGATGCGTGGCCAGCAAGCCGTCCACTGTCCCGCCTTCGAAGATTCCGGGATCAAACCCCGGTGCCAGCGTGCATCCATACATGGCAAAACGTCCGCCCGCGACCAGGTGCCCCGCCTGCCACACGCCTGCCGGCACCACCCACTGCACCTCGTGCCCCCGCAACGGATCCGGCCCAAGGATCACGTCCCGGCTCGTTCCATCCGGAAACAACAGGATCAACCGCAGCGGATCCCCCGCATGGAAATGCCAGATCTCGTCCGTGCTCAACCGGTGGAAGCCCGACTCACTCCGGGGCTCCTCACAGTACAATCCCAACATCACCGTTCCCGCCGAACGCCCCGGCGCGACCTCCACCGGTGATCGGTAGGTCTCCACGAACAACGTTCCTTCCACGGGCAGCGGCTTGAACCTATGCCGCGCCACCAGGGCCGCGATCAACGTCGCCGTCGAATCCCCACCTGCCGCACCCACCGCACTCATCCCACCACCTCCAGTCCTGCGAACACCGCATCCACCAACGCCTGCGTCCGCTCGCTCAACGCCACACTCGCAGCCACTGCCGGCCCCGCCGGATCCAACGCCAGCACCGCAAAATCCTCCATCATCTGCACCGATTGGCGCCGCACCGCCGGCGTCAGCACCCGTACGAACGCCGAAGGTCCCGCCAATCCAGCCTTCTGCGTGAACCCCACGCCGTATTCCTTCTCCGGGATCAGGAATCCACCCACCCAATCCAACACGAAGTCGTCCATCGAGATCACGCCACGCTGTCCCATCAACTGCAGGTCCATCAGGCACGCGCCCACCGTGTACCCCGCATCCCACGTCGAGGTGCAACCGTCCGACAACTGAACCACCCCGGCCCCGCGCAGGAACCCACCCGTCACCGCATCCTTCCTCGCAAACCCATGCGCGCCGACCAACGCCGCATCCCCCGCCGCGAACTCCGCCAGCGCCCGCATGCAGTACCACGCCATGTCGCCGATCGCCCCCGTCGGTTCCTTCGATGGTTGCAACCGGATGTTGTTCCGGTCTGCCGACGGGAAGAAGAAGGCGGTGGACACCGATTCGAGGGGGCCGATCCGCTCCGCGAGTTCGCGCCGCAACTGGAGCGTCCGCGGATGATGGCTGAAATGCGTGGCATCCATGAACGCGACCCCCGACGCAGCACAGGCTCCCGTGATCCGGCGCAGTGATTCGAGGTTCAGGAACGGTTTCTCGCCCAGCACATGCTTTCCTGCCGTGGCTGCGCCCACCGCCACCGCTTCCCGGACGATCGTCGGCGTCGCCACGTAGACCGCATCAACCCCATCCCACGCGACCATCGCTTCCCACCCGCCAAACACCCGCAGGCCACCGTGCTTTGCCGCGAAGGCTTCCGCACCTTCCAGACGTCGGCTGGCCACGGCCACGAGTTCCACCGACTCCGACTCGCGCATGGCTTGCGCCATCACATCCGCGATGAATCCCGACCCGACCACCCCCATCCGTAGCTTGCGTTTCACGGCCCCATGCTGGCTCCCGTGCCCGGGAATTCCAGCCGCGAAAAACATGAGGATTTCGGGGGCGCTCATGGGGGCCCCATCGCAAACGGGGCGGCAACGTCCTCGTTGCCCTTTCTGGCCCTTTCCCGGGGCGATGAGGACATCGCCACCCCGTTCCAATTCTCAAACAGGGGCAGCGTTATCGGAGCAGCGATGTCCTCATCGCCCTTTGAGAAGTTCTGGATTGGCGACGAGGACGTCGCCGCCCCGCAGCAACGACCGCCTCAGGGAATCCCCTAGGCCACTCAGGGCACCAGCACCCGAAGGATCAGGGTTCGCCCACGTTCCCGAACAACCGAGGGTGACCTTATGTTGTCCTCGTCAACGGCAAGAAAGGTGAAGAATGAACTCCAAGGATAGCCTCCTCGAAACACTCGCCCACTCCAAGATCTACCAGGAGTACGAACGCGCATTCGGTGATGCCACCGGGCTTCCACTGACCCTTCGGACGCCCGACGCCTGGCAAGTTGCCCAGAAGGACAGCACCCACCAGAACGCGTTCTGCGCCCTCATGGCGTCCCAGAGCCGCAGTTGCGCTGCCTGCCTCCAGGTCCAACAGGAACTCTCCAATCAGGCCTGCTCCGGTCCGGCCACCACGACCTGCTTCGCCGGCCTCTGCGACAGCGCCGTCCCCGTGAAGCTCGGTGACCAGACCATCGGATACCTCCAGACCGGTCAGGTCGCCCTCCGCCAACCGACCAAGAACGGCTTCGCCAAGGTCCGTGCCAAGCTCGACGAACTCAAGGTCCCGGGCGATCGCGAAGCCTACGAGAAGGCGTGGCTGGAATCCCAACACGTCAACCGCAAGCAATACGACGGAGCCGTCCAACTGCTCAACACCTTCGCCGACCAACTGTCCGCGGCCTCGAACCAGATTGCCATCCGTCAGGCCAATACCGAGCCGCCGGCCATCACGCGTGCCAAGGCCTATATCGGCGAGCACCTCAGCGAGGACCTCTCCCTCGGCGACGTCGCCCGCGCCGTCAACATGAGCCGGTTCTACTTCTGCAAGTCGTTCCGCAAGCACACCGGGCTCAACTTCACCGACTACGTCGCCCGCCTCCGCGTCGAGCGCGCCAAGGAACTCCTGCTCAACCCCAACCTCCGCGTCTCCGAGATCGCCTACGAGGTCGGCTTCCAATCCCTCACCCACTTCAACCGCGTCTTCCGTCGCGTCGTTGGAAAATCCCCCACGGCCTATCGCGGCAAGCTCGCCGTCGGCTGAGATCACCTCATCGCTTGCCTTTCCCGGCCCCCAGCCCGCCAAATCGGGCCCAGGGGGCCGATTTGATTACGGTTCCCAGCCCTTCATGAGTTCCACCACCGATTCCGGCGAGGCCATCGCCGCCCTCCGCGAAAGCGAAGCCCGCCTCCGGGCCGTCTTCTCCACCGCCGTCGAGGGCATCATCACCATCAACGACCGGGGCTGCATCGACTCCGTCAATCCAGCCGCCGAAACGATGTTCGGCTGGACCGCGCAGGAACTCATCGGCCGCAACATCAACGTCCTGATGCCCGAGCCCTACCGGGCGCAGCACGATGGTTACCTGGCAAACTACAATACCACGGGCCAGCGGCGCATCATCGGCATCGGCCGCGAGGTCTTCGGCCAGCGCAAGGACGGCAGCTTGTTCCCCATCGACCTCTCCGTCGGCGAATTCACCGTCAGCGGCCGGAAGCTCTTCACCGGCATCATCCGCGACATCACCGAGCGCCGCCGACTCCAGTCCGAGGTCCTCCGCATCGGCGAACTCGCCGCCCAGCGCATCGGTCGCGACCTGCACGACGACCTCTGCCAGCAACTCGCCGGCATCGAGTTCCTCTCGCAGACCCTCACCAGCCGATTGCAGGAAGCCAATCGCCCCGAGTCAACGGCCGCTGTCGAGATCGCCCGACTCATCCGGTCCGCCGTCGAATACACCCGGGACCTGTCCCACGGCATGTCGCCCATGCGTCCGGATCCCGACGGCCTCCATTCCGGCCTCGAGGAACTCGCGGTCCGCACCGCCCGCCACTTCAACATCAAGGTCGAATTCCGTTGTCCCCACCCCATCCAGGTGCACGACGACGAAATGGCCACGCACCTGTACCGCATCGCGCAGGAAGCCATCTCGAACGCCATCCGCCATGGCAAGGCCACGGCCATCGAAATCGGTCTCGCCGGTGCGGGTGAACGGGTCCATCTCGCGATCCATGACAACGGCCGGGGACTTCCCAAAAGCCTGCCGAAGAAGCGCGGCATGGGCCTTCGCATCATGCAGTACCGCGCCGGAATCATCGGAGGCACCCTGGTCATCCAGCGCGAATCCACCGGCGGCACCACCGTCGCCTGCTCCGTCCGCATCCATCGTCCCAAGGCCGCCGCCACCGAATCTCCACGCCATGAAGACAAAAAGCCGTCCCGCTCCCGCGCCCGCCGCGCCCCAAAAGCGCGTGCTGCTCGTGGATGACCATCCCATCACCCGACAAGGCCTCGCCGCGATGATCGGCATCGAGGGAGACCTCACCGTCTGCGCGGAGGCCGAGAACGCCGCCGAAGCCATTGACGCGGTCAACCGGTTGCGCCCCGACCTCGTCCTGCTCGACCTCTCCCTTCCCGGCCGCAGCGGACTCGAATTCCTCAAGGACCTCGTGGCCAGCCACCCCGGCATCCCGGCGCTCGTCCTGTCCATGCACGACGAATCCCTCTACGCCGAACGCGCCATCCGCGCCGGAGCCCGAGGATACCTCATGAAGTCCGCCGGCGGCCGGGCCGTGATGGAAGCCATCCGCACGATCCTCAAGGGCCAGATCTACGTCAGCCCGGCCGTCTCTTCCCGAATCCTTGAAGCCCTGAGCCACTCGCGCGCCAACACGGAAACCGCCGAGGGTCCAATCCGCACCCTGAGCGACCGTGAGTTCGAGATCTTCCAACTCATCGGACAAGGCCTCGGCACCCGCGAGATCGCCGGTCGCCTGAACCTCTCCATCAAGACCGTCGAAGCCCACCGAGCCCGCCTCAAGGAGAAGCTCGGCACCAAGGACGCCCCCGCCCTCGTCCGCGAAGCCGTCCGCTGGGTCGAATCCCAAGCCGGGGTCTGACGAACAGTCCTCAGTTGCCAGTGCCCCGTTGAAGGCCGCGTGCCCTCACGCGGTGTTCCACATATCCCGCCGGGTGAGGGCACCCGGCCTTCAGCCTCCCGGACCACTTTCTGGGATCTGGCGACTGGCAACTGGGAACTTCCCTTAAACCCGCATTTGACGTCGCGCCCAGTGCATGGAAGACACCGCGGGTGCAAGCGCTGCTCGATCTCCGCCAACTGACCAAGACCTACCAAAGCGGCTCCCACAACCTCACCGTCCTCCGCGACGTCTCCCTCACCGTCCTCCCCGGCGAGACCTGCGCCATCGTCGGCCCCTCCGGCTCAGGCAAGACCACCCTCCTCGGTCTCGCTGCCGGCCTCGACACCGCCACCTCCGGTTCCGTCCTCCTCGCCGGCAACGACCTGGGTTCCCTCGACGAGGACGCCCGCGCACGTGTCCGCAACGAACACGTCGGGTTCGTGTTTCAGAACTTCCAATTGCTCCCAACCCTCACCGCCCTCGAAAACGTCCTCGTTCCGCTCGAACTCCGCGGCACCCGCCCGGATCCAGCCCATGCCTTGCGCCTGCTCGAACAAGTTGGCCTCAAGGACCGCACCGATCACTACCCCATCCAACTCTCCGGCGGCGAACAACAGCGGGTCGCCATCGCCCGCGCCTTCGTCTCGCAGCCCAAACTCCTCTTCGCCGACGAACCCACCGGCAACCTCGACGGCGATACCGCACATCGGGTCATCGACATGCTCTTCGACCTGAACCGCACCGCCGGCACCGCCCTCGTCCTCGTGACCCACGACCCCGATCTCGCCAGGCGCTGCGGGCAGATCGTCCGACTCCGCAACGGCCAACGCAGCGACACATGAACGTCTTCATTGCCCTCTTCCAACCCTGGGTGTGGAGGCTCGCCTGGCGGGATTCCCGCGCCTCCCGCGCCCGCTTCGTCCTCTACTCCCTCAGCATTTCCCTCGGCATCGCCGCGCTCGTCGCCATCGGCTCCCTCGGAGCCTCCGTCCGGCTCGGCATCGAGGAACAGGCTCGTTCCCTGCTCGGAGCCGACCTCGTCCTCAGTTCCCGAAAACCCTTTGGCGAACCCGAGCAAAAGCTTCTCGACGAGATCGGCGGCAACCGCAGTACCGAGATCAGCTTCGCCTCGATGCTCAGCTTCCCCTCAAACGGGGGAACCCGACTCGTCAATGTGCGCGCCCTCACCGGTCCCTTCCCCTATTACGGCCGACTCGAAACCGAACCCGAATCCGCAGCGGACGCCTTCCGCCGCGGCGAAGGTCTTCTTGTTGAGGAAAGCGTCGCACGCCAGTTCGAGGTCAACGTCGGGGACCCCGTCAAACTCGGTGAATGGCAGACCCGCATCGCCGGGTTGCTGCGTCGGGTTCCCGGGGATTCTGTCGCCTTCGCCAACCTCGCCCCCCGCGTGTACCTCGCGGGCGACCGCCTCGCCGAAACCCAACTCCTTGGCCGCGGCTCGCTCGTCCGCTACCGCGCCCTCATCCAACTGCCCGGCGACGCCCCCCTCAACGAACGCATCGATCCACTGCGCGAACGGTTCCGTGCCCTGAAACTGGACGTGGACACCGCCGACAAACGGAAGGAAGACCTTGGTCGCGCTGCCGAGAACCTCGGTGGGTACCTCAGCCTCGTCGCTTTCATTGCCCTGCTTCTCGGGGCCGTCGGCGTGGCCAGCGCGATCAACGTCCACGTCCGGCAACGCCTGCCCCAGGTCGCCGTCCTCCGCTGTCTGGGAGCCCCGATGGCGGGGACCTTCGCCGTCTACCTCGCGCAGGCCCTGTCCATGGGTGTCCTCGGCGTCGTCGTGGGAACCGTCGCCGGAGCCCTCATCCATCGTCTGGTGCCAGCCGCCCTCGCCGGGGTCATGCCGTTTCCCATCCACGTCCATTTTTCCCTGAGCGCCGCCCTCCAGGCTGCCGTCGCCGGGATCGGGGTCGCCATTGCGTTCGCCCTGCTTCCCCTCCTCGCCGTGCGACGTGTCTCGCCCCTCGCCGCCATCCGCTCCGCCTTCGATGCTCCCACGGCACGGTTCGATCCACTCCGCATCGCCGTCATTACCCTCATCGCGGCCGCGGTTCTGGGGTTCTCCCTGCTGCAAACCCGCGACTGGCGCCAAGGGCTTGGATTTGCGGCCGGCCTGGGCACCGCCTTCGCCGTGCTGGCAGGTGCCGCACGCCTCCTCGTCTGGAGCGCCCGCAGGTTTCAACCGACCGGCCTTCCGTTCGCATGGCGTCAGGGCCTCAACAGCCTGCACCGGCCCAACAACCGGACCGGCACCCTCCTCGTCTCCCTCGGTCTCGGAACGTTCCTCCTGCTTTCCCTTCAGCTCACCCGTTCCTCCCTCACCCAATCCCTCCAGACACCCAACGCGTCCACCCGTCCCAATACGATCCTCTTCGACATCCAACCCGACCAACGCACCGACGTGATCGCGGCCCTCGGCCGCCTCTCCCTGCCGGTCCTCGAGGAAGCACCCATCGTCACCATGCGGCTCCGCACCATCCGCGGAACCCCCATCGCCGAACTCGCCACCAACAACACCGCCCGGGTTCCCGGGTGGGTCCTGCAGCGCGAGTACCGCTCCACCTTCCGCACCAACCTCGTCGGCTCCGAGAAACTCCTTCGCGGCACATTCGTTCCCACCATCACGCCCGACACCTCCCCGGTCCCCGTCTCCGTCGAATCCGGAATCGCCAAGGACCTCGGCGTGGATGTCGGCGACCCCATCTCCTTCGACGTGCAGGGGGTGACCGTCGAATGCCGCGTGAACTCCATCCGCGAAGTCGACTGGCGTCAGGTCCGCCCCAACTTCTTCGTCGTCTTCCCCGCCGGTGCCCTCGAAGCCGCCCCCTCCATGCACGTCCTCGCCACGCGGACCGCCAACGCCACGGAATCCGCGCGCATGCAGCGGGACATGGTCCGCGACTTCCCCAACGTCTCCATCATCGACCTGACCCTCGTCCTCCAGACCCTCGAAGGTGTCGTCTCCAAACTCGCTCTCGCCATCCGCTTCATGGCCCTCTTCACCGTCGGCACCGGGTTGGTCGTCCTCGCCGGAGCCGTCGTCACCGGCCGCTGGCAACGTCTCCAGGAATCCATCCTGCTCCGCACCCTCGGTGCGTCCCGCAACACCGTCCGCACCATCCTCATCGCCGAATACGCCGGACTGGGTCTCCTCGCTGCGCTCGCCGGTTCCGCCCTCGCCCTCGCTGCCGCCTGGGCCCTGTCCCATTTCCTCTTCGCCATCCCCTTCCGCCCCCCACTCCTCGAACTGGCCGCCGCCGTCGCCGGCATCCCGATCCTGACAGTCTTGGTCGGACTCGCCGCCAGCCGCGGTCTCAGCAACCACCCGCCCCTGGCCATCCTCCGCGAGGAAGGCCGCTGACCCCCGCTTACGATCGAGGTGGCGACGTCCTCGTCGCCGTTCCAAAGCATTCTCCATCGCGATGAGGACATCACCACCCCACTCACGATCGGGGTGGCGACGTCCTCGTCGCCGTTCCAAAGCCTTTCGCAGGGCGATGAGGACATCGCTGCCCCGAAACCATTTCCAAAGGACATAAGCTTCAACAGGGCCCCGGTCGCCGCGCACTGCTCCTCGCCGCGGTTGCGCTCCCTTGTCCTGCCTTCGATACTCAGCCCTCTGCATGGGAGGATCACCAGCCACGACAGACCGTCTCCACCACGAACGCCAACTCTGGAACGGCGGAATCCACCCCGTGGCCGGTGTCGATGAGGCCGGCCGCGGCCCGCTCGCAGGTCCCGTCCTCGTTGCCGCGGTCATCCTCCCGCCCGAGTGGGGGGAAGCGGGCGTCCCACCGGATTTCCTCAAGCTCAACGATTCCAAGAAGCTCACCGCCGATGCGCGCGCCCGTTATTTCGACCTGATCACCGGACACCCCGACCTCCGCTTCGCCATCGTCCCGGTCGATGCCGACGTCATCGACCGCATCAACATCCTCGCCGCCACGCACCAAGGGATGAACGAGGCGCTCGAACGTATCACCCCGAAACCCGCCCATGCCCTCATCGACGGCAACCCGGTGCCTTCCCTGCGTTGGCGGCAGACCGCCATCGTCAAGGGAGACTCCCTCAGCTACTCCATCGCAGCCGCGTCCGTCCTCGCCAAGGTCACCCGCGACCGTCGGATGCTCGAAGCCGAACAATCCTACCCGGGCTATGGATTTGCCCAGCACAAGGGTTACCCCACTGCGGAACATCTCGCCGCCATCGCGCGCCTCGGCCCATGCCCCATCCACCGACGTAGTTTTGCCCCGCTGAAACAGCCCGAACCGGACCTGTTCACCCGATGATCCGTCGGTGCTGGCATGCAGTTCAGGTCTGGATCCGGGCATTGCTTCGCCCATTACAACGCCCCGCCCACCTCCAGCGTGGATCCCTCGGCGAGCGCACCGCGGCAAACCACCTCAAGGCGGCCGGATTCCAGATCCTCGCCACGAACTACCGCTGCGAAACCGGCGAGGTGGACCTGGTCGCCCGCAATCAGGAGTGTGTGGTGTTTGTCGAGGTGAAGACCCGGTCCAAAGGCCAATGGCTCCGCCCCGCCGCCGCCGTCAACCGCAGGAAACGCCAACGGATCTGCCGAACCGCCCTCCGCTACCTCCGCGACTCCGGCAACCCGTCCGTCCGGATCCGGTTCGACATCGTCGAGGTCATCCTCCGCAACGATGTCGTCGAGACCGTGCATCATCTTCCAAACGCATTTCCGATGCAGGATGCAGTGATCTACCCGGTTTGAACGCGCCCCCCGGAAGCCACTGCCCCCACCACAGCAAAAAGGCGCCCCGTTGCCGGGACGCCTCTCACCACCTAAGAACAATTTCACCACCTCCGACCAGACCGGAGGAGAATCATCACGCAGCGAACTGCAAGGCCTCGCGCGCCTTCAATCGATCCCGGAGCTTCTTCAACGCAGCCGCCTCCAACTGCCGGATCCGCTCACGCGTCAAACCGAACTCCGCACCGATCTCCTCCAGCGTCCTGGGCTCGCCCCCATCCAGGGCAAACCGCTCGCGCAGGATCCGTTGCTCCCGGACGTTCAAGGTCGCCACCAATTCCCGGATCAACTCGGCGTTGGTTTCGTCCGAGACCGCCGACCACGGCATCTTGGCGTTGTCGTCCGCAATCACATCCGCCACACGCCCGGATTCCGGATCCGATCCCAGAGGCGCATCCAGCGAGGTCGCCCCCACCGCTGCCGCTTCGCGCCAGCGCCGGATATCCTCGACATCCACTTCCAGCACCGCCGCCAGTTCCAGTTCCGTTGGCTGCCGCCCCAGTTCCGATTCCAGGCGGTTCTCCGCCTTCTTCATCCGCGCCAACTCCTGGACGACATGGATGGGCAACCGGATCGACTTGGACTGATTGGACAACGCCCGCTTGATCGATTGCTTGATCCACCAGGCGGCGTAGGTGCTCAGCTTCGCACCCTTCGTTGGATCAAACCTCTCCACCGCCCGCATCAGGCCGATGTTTCCTTCGTTGATCAGATCCAGCAGGGGCAGGCCGTAATCCTCGTACTCACGCGCAATCTTCACCACCAGCCGCAGGTTCGCCTTGATCATGTGCTCCCGGGCTTCCTCGTCACCGGCCTGGATCCGCCGCGCCAGCACCACCTCTTCATCGGGCGTCAGCAACGCCGTCTCCACCGCTTCCCGCAGGTAAAGCCGCAGCGATGTGTTCTCATCCCACGGGCCCCGCTCGGGCCGCGCATCAACCACCGCGGTCACCGCCTTCGGACTCCTCTGAACCTCCACCGGTACCACCTCGGCAACCACCGCCTCGGGCACCGATTCCACCGGCACAACCCGGGCTCCGGCCACCGTGGAAATCGGGATCACCACTTCCTCCGGGGCCATGACCGTACTTGTCTTTCCCCCGGCCACCCGCGGCTTGGACGCCCCCATCGTGCGGACGCCAGTCGCCGGCTTCCGCGCTGTTCCGCGCCGGAATCCCAGCGCCACCCGACCAGCCTCCTTACCCGACTTCCGCACCTTGGTAATTGTCTTCATCTGTTTCCTTTCTCGCCGCAGGTCGGCATCGATGGATATTCCCTTGCAGGCTTGATGCCAGAACCTACGGGCCTTGCTACATCGTCCAACACTCCGAGGTTACCGGGCATCCGCGTGAACTTCTGACAAGGCAACCACGGCCCTGTTCACGCCCCACGGACTACAATTCAAACACGTGTTTTCCACACAGGTTGCACAGGACTGCGACCTGCGCTTCGAAATTCACGGACCGCTCCCGGAATTCCGGACACGCCAACTTCCACGGCTGGATTCCCTTCACGGGAAACGCCACAACTGCGCCATCATGGCGCATATTCCCTGTGTCATGTCCCACCCCACGTCGCACCGTCAGTCTTGGGACGAAAACGGGGTGTCGGCCGTAGCCGACACCCCGGTGAAGAAGCAACCCGTCGATCTCAGGCGGTACGAAGCCCACCGGTCAACTGCCCGGCTTGGGCGGCTCCGGCCAACTTCTCACGGATCTGCCGCACCAGATTCGCCGCGGTCAGGCCGTGGCGCTCCCGCAAGTACTCCACCGTGGAGGCGTGCTCGACGAAGACATCAGGCCAGGCGAGGCGTACCACCGCCACAGCGACCCCATGGTCGGACAACAACTCGAGGACGGCACTGCCGTAACCGCCCATCGCCACATGGTCCTCCAAGGTACCAACCACCTCGGCAGCCTCCGCGAAGAACTGGTGGGTTGCGGCGTCCAGCGGCTTGAAGAATCGGGGATTGATGATCGCAACGTCGCACCCGTCCTTCTCCAACTCCACCGCGGCTTCCTTCGCCACACGGAGCATGTTGCCCAGACCGAACAACGCGACCTTGCGCCCACCATTGTTCCGATAGGGCCGGATGACCTCCGCCTTGCCGATCTCCACCACACCGGGAACCTCCTTGATCGGTACTCCCTCGGCGTTGCCGCGGGGATACCGGATGCAGCAGGGATGCTTCTGGAGCGTCGCCGTGAACATCATGTCCTGCAGCTCATCCTCGTCCTTCGGCGCCATGCCGATCACGTTCGGAAGGCAGCGCAGGTAGGCGATGTCAAAGAGGCCGTGATGCGTGGGGCCGTCATTCGCCGACAAACCTGCCCGGTCCATGCAGAAGATCACCGGCAGGTCCTGAAGGCAGACGTCGTGATGGATGCAATCGTAGGCCCGTTGCAGGAACGTGCTGTAGATTGCAACAACGGGGCGGAACCCCATCGTGGCCATGCCCGCCGCGAAAATCACGGCGTGTTCCTCGGCAATGCCGACGTCGTAATACTGCTTGGGCAGCGCCTGTTCGAGGAGCTTCAGGCTCGTCCCGCTCGGCATCGCCGCGGTGATGCCCACCACATGCTGGTTCTGCTGGCAAAGCTTCACCATCGTCTTGCCAAAGACCTCCTGCCACATCGGTGCCGAACCGGGCTTCGCCGTCGCAGGCTGCCCCGATTGCACGTCGTATGGCCCCAGGCCGTGGAACTTTTCCGGATACTTCAGCGCCGCCTCGAACCCGCGTCCCTTTTGCGTCAGGACATGGATCACGACGGGTTCGGTGCAGGTCTTGGCAAATTCCAGCGTGCTGATCAGCAGCGGCAGGTTGTGCCCGTCGATCGGCCCGAGATACCGGATGCCAAACTCCTCGAACAGGAGCGCCGAACCATGCCCGCCACGACCGTCGGAATCGGCACCGGCCGCTGGCTCCAGAGCCAGGCTGCTGGCGATGCCCTTGATGGCTTCCTCGGCCTTCGCGCCCAGCATGGAGACCAATTCGCCCTTCGGCAGTTTCCGGAGCCACGACGTGAAATCCTTGGCCAACCGGTTGTACCGGGGGCTGGTCGTGAGCTTGCCCAGATACGTGGCGATCGCGCCGACGTTCTTGGCAATGCTCCACTCGTTGTCGTTGAGGATGCCGATGAACCGCTTCGTCGTGCAGGCGATGTTGTTGAGGCCTTCGAAGGAGACGCCATTCGTCAGCGCCGCATCCCCGAACACGCACACCACATGCTCGTCCCCGCCCTTCTGGTCACGGGCGGCGCACATGCCCAGCGCCGCGGACAAGGCCGTGCCCGCATGGCCCGCGCCGTAGCAGTCATGCTCGC
The DNA here is from genome assembly GCA_027489875.1 of Verrucomicrobiales bacterium. Taxonomy (GTDB): domain Bacteria; phylum Verrucomicrobiota; class Verrucomicrobiia; order Limisphaerales; family UBA9464; genus UBA6176. The sequence goes on along the minus strand of JAIXZE010000303.1, from coordinate 7,496 downwards.
TCTCCGTACGCAGCGCGAAGCCGTTGAGACCGCCCGTCGTCCGGATCGTCCGGAACCGGTCCTTGCGACCCGTCAGGATCTTGTGGACGTAAACCTGATGGCTCACGTCCCACACGAACTTGTCCTGTGGTGTCGTGAAGCAGCGATGCAGGGCAATGGTCAGTTCCACGACCCCCAGGTTGGGCCCCAGATGCCCACCGTTCTTCGCCAACCCATCAATCAGCTCATGCCGGATCTCGACCGAAAGGTCGGTCAATTGATCCATCGTGAGTTTCTTCACGTGAGAAGGCGAATCCACCATGTCGAGATATCGGCTCATGCAGTTTCGGTATCCGTCCCGGCCATTCCGGGGTCAAACGGTCGGGCGACCATATCGCCCGACAAATCCTTTTCCAAGCGCTGGACCTTCAACTCCGCCTCCGCCAGGCGTTCCTGACAGAGTCGCAGCAATCGGGTTCCCTCCTCGAAACGCTGCAACAGCGTCTCCAGAGGCAGTTCCTCGGACTCCATGGAGTCCACAATTGTTTCCAGTTTCTGAACGGCCTCCTCGAAGGGCAGCGGCTTGTTCCCGCCCGCCTCGGAGGCCTGGGCGGTCTTCGGCATGCCGCGGAAACTGGTGGAAACCGGGCTCTTTGCATAGCCCCGTTTTTCACTGCCCCACCCGCCCCCTCACTGTTTCAGCGAATCAAACCACGCTTTCGCGGCCAGCAACGCCGGTTCCACGCAGTCTCCGTGACCGGCCCCCGCCGACGGATCCACCAGGAGAACTCCCGAGACTCCCGCGGCCGTGAAACGGTCCCGTGCCACCACCGAGTTGGCCGGCAACACATCCTCATCCCCACTGCAATGGTACAACCGCAACGCCGCTTTCGGCACGAAGCCCGTCAGGTCATTGTCCCGCAACGCACGGCGCAGCGGATGCTCCGGATCCCCACGCACCGCCGCGAGATACTCCGGCTTCAGGATCCGGTTCGGAATCCGAGGCATCGCTTCATTGATCTCCCCGCCCGGTGATTCGGACGCCAACAATGCTGGAATCGTGGTGTCGTAAGGCGGCACCAGCAGGCTCCCCAACGAGGGGGCCAGATCGTAGAGATCCACCAAGGTCTGCAACAGGTAGGCAAAGTAATACGCGTTGGGAGGACGCCGGTCGGACAACGCATCCGTGAGCGTCACTCCCGAAAGATCGTAAGCCCCCGCCATGGCCGCACAGGCCGTCACGGGGAACTCGGTTGCATGACGGGCCTCCAACTCCCGCAACACGGCCAGCGTGGCGTGCCCCCCTTGCGAATACCCCGCGAGGAAAACCTGCCCATTCAATGCCTTTCCGTTCGTGGCGCACAACGAACGACAAGCCCGCATCGCGTCCACGACCGACGTCGCCGTCGATGCCGCATGATGGTACGGATGCCGACCGGGCGATTCGCCAAAGCCCAGGTAGTCGGCCAGCACGGACGCGTACCCGCTCGTCGCCAGGACCACTCCCAGCAAGCCTTCCGTACTGGATCCCGCGGAGGGTGCCTCCGCCTCCGTGGTGATCGTCCCATGCTGATAGGCGAGGAGGGGCCAACTCCGCCCCGCCGTTGCCGGCAGCGCAACCGCTGCGGACGCCCGCGTGGGCAAACCCCAGGGATCCACCGTGTCGTACACCACCTTGTAAACGTCCACGTTGTGCTGCGGAATCAACGGGATCCCGGCAAACGCGAACAGGAACGTCAGGTTCGCCGTGGTGTAGGTCGTCGTCTTCGTTGCCGACACCAGATTCCCACGCACCACCGGGGGCGGTACCGCCACCACACGGAACACCCGCCCCGCATCCGCTGCCTCGCTGGCATCCGTCCATGTGCGGGCCGTGCCGACCTCGCCACCCGACGACAACACCCAAGTCCCGCCCACGGCGGCTGATTCCTCGACCCGGAATGCCCACCCAGTTCCGGGAATGTCCCATCCCAGCCTTACCTTCCCGCCGTCAAAGGCAGGCATTCCCACCTTCAAACGGGACGGCAACCCTTCCGCCAGAACACCCTGGGCCAACCCCAGCGCCACCGTCACTCCCGTCAACAACCACCACTGTGCTTGCATCCAACGCATGCAGCCCACCCTACCCAGCAAGGACCCTGTGGCAATGGTGGTGATCCACGCCTCTCCAACCGGGGCGCATGTTGACACTGCCCCCGCATCGAACGGGGTGGCGACGTCCTCATCGCCGTTCCAAAGCCATCCCCAGGGCGATGAGGACATCGCCGCCCCTTTTTGTAGAGTTTCCAGTTCCCAGTTGGCGCCAGGTGAGGGCACCCGGCCTTCACCCGGCTTCAAAACTTGAATCTTCAAACTTCAAACTCTCCCCCGCCCTTTGCCGTCCGGCAGTTCGCCCCTACACTCCCCGCCCATGTCGAAGTCCAGAACCGGCAAGGCGGGCCGCGCACCCGCCGCCGAGTGCATCCGCCTCTTTGGCGTCCGCCAGAACAACCTCAAGAACTTCGACCTCGAAATCCCCACCCGCCGGCTCGTGGTCATCACGGGCCTGAGCGGCTCCGGAAAGAGCTCCCTCGCGTTCGACACCCTCTACGCCGAAGGCCAGCGCCGGTACATCGAGACCTTCTCCCCGTACGCCCGCCAGTTCTTCGACCGCATGGACAAGCCGGCGGTCGACCGCATCGAGAACATTCCGCCGGCCATCGCCATCGAACAGCGCAATGCCGTCCGGACCACCCGCTCCACCGTCGGAACGATGACCGAGATCTGCGACCACATGAAGGTCCTGTGGTCCCACGCCTCCCGACTCCATTGCCGCCAGTGCGGCCATCCGGTGCGCACCGAACCGCCCCAGATCGTCTGGGCCGAGGTCGCCCGCACCGAATCCTCCGCTCCCCCCGCCAGCGTCCCACCCGTTCCCACAACTTCGGACCGTGCCCGCAATCCGGTCGAAACACCCACCCTCCGCGACAGCGTCACCCCGTATCAGGTACCCGCCGCGCCGGCCGAAGTCCTCATCACGTTCGACCTGCCCCTGTCGGCCAAACTCTCCCTCAAGGAACAGGTCGATCTCCTCCGCAAACAGGGATTCCTACGGGTCCTGCTCAACGGTTCCATCCTCCGGATCGACGATCTCACCCGGACCGAAGCCACCGACCACCCCGAAACTCCGGCACACTCGTCCCTCACCGTCATCGTCGACCGTCTGCGCACGCTCCCGGAAAACCGCGCCCGTTTCGTCGAGGCCTGCGAACAGGCGTACCACTTCGGCCGCGGCCGGCTTTCCATCCGGCACCTCGACGGCTCGCTCCACCGGGCCTTCAGCGCCGGTTTCCATTGCGCCGCCTGCGACATCGAATACCGCGAACCCACCCCGGCGCTCTTCAGCTTCAACAACCCCGTGGGAGCCTGTCCCACCTGCAAGGGATTCGGCCGTGTCATCGGCATCGACACGCGCCTCGCGCTCCCGGACCTCTCCAAGACCCTCGCCGGAGGCGTCGTGCGACCCTGGCAAACCGGCGTTTCCGCCGAATGCCAGGCCGACCTCCTCAAGGCCGCCAAACGGAGCCGTATCCCGGTCAACACCCCGTACCGCGAACTTTCCGAAGAACACCAGCGCTGGGTCATGGAAGGCGAAGCCGGTTACGACTCGGCCGACCCCGACAAGTCGTGGCCGAAGCTCTGGTATGGCGTGCAGGGATACTTCCGGTGGCTCGAAAGCAAGTCCTACAAGATGCACGTCCGCGTCCTGCTTTCCCGCTATCGCAGCTATCGGACCTGCCCCGATTGCCGCGGACATCGCTTCAATCCGGAGTCCCTCCTCCACCGGCTGCCGGTTCCTTCCAGGGCCGCGGACACCCTGGCCGTCCCCAACCTGACCTTGTCCGAGTTCTACGCGCTGTCCCTCGATCAGGGATTGCGCCTGATCGACGCCCTTCAAACCCACCACAACCCTCAGCAGCACGAACCCCTCGGCATCGTCCTTTCCGAAGTCCGCGCCCGCCTCGGATTCCTCGTCGATGTCGGCCTGGGTTACCTCACCCTCGACCGCCCCACGCGCACCCTCTCTGGCGGTGAAACCGAGCGGGTCAACCTCACCTCCTGCCTCGGCTCCCGCCTCGTCAACACCCTCTACGTCCTCGACGAACCCTCCGTCGGCCTGCATCCCCGCGACACCGACCGCCTTGTCCGGATCCTCCATCGCCTCCGCGACTGCGGGAACACGGTCGTCGTGGTCGAACACGAATCCGCCGTGATGCGCGCCGCCGACCACATCGTCGACATCGGCCCGGGACACGGCGAAACCGGCGGCACCATTGTCTTCGAAGGATCCCCGGACGCCCTCGCCACCGCCAAAGGTTCGCTCACTGCGGACTATCTGACCGGCCGCAAGTCCGTCCCCATCCCGCCGCGCCGCCCGGTTTCGCTGCCCTCAACCCCGGCACTCCGCCTCGACCACGTCACCCGCCACAACCTGAACGACCTGAGCGTGGAAATCCCCCTCCAGCGCCTTGTCGCCATCACCGGCGTCAGCGGCTCCGGAAAGACCACCCTCATCCGCGAGATCCTGTTGCCCCTGCTCGAATCCAGGCTCGCCGGCAACGGAGCCGATGCACCGGAATCCGCTGATTCCGCAGACGCCGCGGATTCTTCGGACGACGCCGAGGCCTCGGGTTCAGAACCCTCCACCGCGGTCCTCTCCGGATTCGACTCGCTCGGGTCCGTGGTCCTCGTCGACCAATCCTCCCTCGGCCGCACGCCCCGCTCGAATCCCGCCGTGTACATCGGGGCGTTCGAGGACATCCGCGACGTGTTCGCCGCCTCGAAAATCGCCCGCGAACGCGGGTTGAACGCCAGCGCCTTCAGCTTCAACTCGGCCACCGGCCAGTGCGAACGCTGTCGCGGCGCGGGCTTCGAGAAGATCGAGATGCAGTTCCTCTCCGATGTCTTCATCCGCTGCCCGGTATGCAATGGCCGACGCTACCGACCGCACATCCTGGAGGTGAAGCTCGCCGGACCCAAAAAGACGGAATGGTCCATCGGGGACGTCCTCGACGCGCCCGTGGAGAATGCCGTCACCTTCCTGCGCGCCTTCCCGAAATCCCGCGCCGCCCGACGGGCCGCCGAGAAACTCCAACTGCTCGTCGACGTCGGCCTCGGTTACCTCCGCTGCGGACAACCCATCAACACCCTCAGCGGCGGCGAAAGCCAACGCCTCAAGCTCGTCGCCCACCTTGCCGCCTGGTCGTCCACCGACGCCAAGCGTCCCGCTGCCGGCAAGCCCACGCTGTTCCTCTTCGACGAACCCACCACCGGCCTCCACTTCGAGGACATCCGCATCCTCCTGCTCGTCTTCCAGCGCATGGTCGACCAAGGCCACTCGGTCGTCGTCGTCGAACACAACCTCGACGTCATCCGCCAGGCGGACTGGGTGATCGACCTCGGACCCGACGCCGGCGATCAGGGAGGACAGCTCGTCGTGGTGGGAACACCGGAAACCGTGGCAACCCACCCGACCAGCCATACCGGCACCCACCTGCGCGCGGGCGCAGCTTGACACCGCCCCGCACGGAACGGGGAGGCAACGTCCTCGTCGCCGTTCCAAAGCCTTTCTCAGGGCGATGAAGACATCGCCGCCCCGAAGTCATTCCCAAAGGGGGTGGTGTCCAGAGGCACCCTCCCGCGCGCCGAACACCATCTTGGGTCTTGAATCTCCTCCGTCCCACCCGGCCATCCTCGCCCTCGTGACGTACGACGAGTCGTTGTCCTACCTTCATTCCCTCCAGCAGTTCGGGTTCAAGCCCGGACTCGCCTCCACGCGCGAACTCGCCGCGCGCGTCGGCAATCCTCACGACCGACTCGCGTTCATCCACGTCGCCGGCACCAACGGCAAGGGCTCCGTCTGCGCCATGCTCGATGCCATCCATCGCATCGCCGGACGCAAGGTCGGCCTCTACACCTCCCCCCACCTCGTCCGTTTCGGCGAACGCATCCAGGTCAACGGCATTCCCATCCCGGACGACGCCCTCGCACGCCTCACCACGCGACTCCGCACCGCCGTCGAGTCCAGTTCCCAGGCACTGCAACCTACCTTCTTTGAGTTCACCACGATCCTCGCGCTCCTCTGGTTCGAGGAATGCGCCGTCGACCTCGTCGTCTGGGAAACCGGTCTCGGGGGACGACTCGACGCCACTAACATCGTCACGCCGCTCGCCTCCGTCATCACCCAGATCGGACTCGACCACATGGCCGTGCTCGGCCCAACGGTCGCCGACATCGCCGCCGAGAAGGCAGGCATCCTGAAACCCGGTGTCCCCGCCTTGTCGTCCGCCTCCGATCCCGACGCTCTCGCCATCATCGAGTTCAAGGCCCGCGAATTGGGGTGTCCGTTTGTCCACGTGGGCGCGAATGCCCTCGCCCGGTTCCAGTTTCCCCTTTCCCTCCTCGGCGAACACCAGCGCACCAACGCCGCCCTCGCTGCCGCCACCGTCCGAACCCTCCGTTTCCTCCTCCCGGTCACGGACGAACAGATGGCCGAAGGCTTCGCCCGCGTCCGTTGGCCCGGCCGCCTCCAGGTCCTCCAACGCGGCGACCGCACCCTCCTCCTCGACGGGGCCCACAACCGCGACGGCATCGTCTCCCTTCGCGCCGCCCTCGAACGTCATTTCCCGAACCGTCCGCCGGTCCTGATCCTCGGAATGCTCGGTGACAAGCAATGGCCCGAAATGGCCCGGATGCTGGCCCCTCTCGCGGCCCGCATCCTGACCACCCCGGTCTCCAGTCCTCGATCCGTCTCCCCCGGCGACCTCAAGGAAGCCTGCCGCAACGCCGGGGTCACCCGCCCCATCCGCGTCACCCAATCCCTCGCCGAAGCCCTCAAGGGCACCGCCCACGATCCCTTCGTCCTGATCACCGGATCCCTCTATCTCATCGGCGAAGCCCTCGAACTCCTCGACGAACAACCCGCCGGCACCCTCGACCGCCGACTGAACGACTGGAAACCGAACTGAAGGGGAGTTTCCAGTTCCCAGTTTCCAGTTTCCCGCTGTTCTCGCGCAGAGGGTCAGGTTCTGGAAACTGGGTTCTGGCAACTGGCAACTCCCCCGTTGAAGGCCGGGTGCCCCCACCCGGCGGGCCATTTGCATCCGCACGTCGCATATGCGACGCGCAGATGCAATTCGACGGAAGTTCCATGTCGAGGGGATGCCTGCGGCGCAATCCACGATCCTGCCGCGTCAAGGCACGTCGCCTGACAATCCTGGCCTTGCGCACGCGTTGCGCCGGAGGCGTTAAAGCCGGTATCTCACGAAATCGAACGTGACGTCCCTTCCACGCCATCGTCAGATACCAATCACATCATGCCTCCGGAGCCCACCCCCGTCCCGTCCGCCCGTCGTTGGCGCAAACGTTACCTGCTGGCCATCCCCATCGCCGGCATCGCGCTCTCGCAATGGATCTCCGCCTCGGCACGCAACAGCGGACTCGCCCGTCTGAAATCTGCAGGCTATCCGACCACGGTG
>JAIXZE010000220.1 GCA_027489875.1 Verrucomicrobiales bacterium | reverse complement strand
TTCGAGACCACCATGAACCCGGCCAACCGGAAGCTCCTGCGCATCGACCTGACCGATGCCGTCGAGGCCGAGGCCATGTTCTCCCGCCTCATGGGCGAGGAGGTCGAACCCCGACGGCAATTCATCGAGGACAACGCCCTCAACGTCCGCAATCTCGACGTCTGATCGGACTGGGCCGCCTCCTGTTCCACATTCCTTTCCCTACTTTTTTCCGAATCCATGGCTGACGAAATCATCCCGCCGGGCGGTCCCTCGACCCCGGCCTACGCCGCCAACGAAAAGATCGGCAAGATCAACGTCGCGGACGAGATCAAGAACTCGTTCCTCGACTACTCGATGTCCGTGATCATCTCACGGGCGCTGCCGGATGTCCGCGACGGGTTGAAGCCCTCCCAACGGCGCACGCTGTTCGCGATGCACGAGTTGGGCGTGATGCCGAACCGCAAGCACCTCAAGTGCGCACGTATCGTCGGCGAGACGATCGGTAAGTATCACCCGCACGGCGACCAGGCCGTGTATTCCACGTTGGTGCACATGGCACAGCCGTGGGCCATGCGCGAGCGGTTGGTGGATGGGCAGGGAAATTTCGGTTCCGTCGAAGGCGATCCCCCGGCGGCCATGCGTTATACCGAGGCGCGCCTGACGCACCTGGGCGCGGTCCTGATGCAGGACATGGATCAGGACACGGTCGACTTCGCGCCGAACTACGACGAGTCGATGTCGGAGCCGGTGGTGTTCCCGGCGGCGTTCCCGAACCTGCTGGTCAACGGCGGCACGGGCATCGCGGTCGGCATGGCGACCAACATGGCACCGCACAACCTCGGCGAGACGATCGATGCCGTCTGCGCCCAGATCGACAATCCCGACATCACGATCCCGCAGTTGATGCGGTTCATGAAAGGACCGGATTTCCCGACGGGTTGCATGGTCTGCGGGATGGAGGGCATCAAGCAGTACTTCGCGACCGGGCGTGGATCGGTGAAGATCCGCGGCAAGGTGGGGGTGGAACAGCTCAAGGGTAACCGCGAGCAGTTGGTGATCACCGAGATCCCCTACAACGTGAACCGCGCGACGCTCGTCGAGAAGATCGCCGACCTGGTCAACGAGCGGACCCCGGGATTCACCGAGATCACGGCCATCCGTGATGAGTCCGACGAAAACACCCGGGTGGTGGTGGAGCTGAAGCGGGATGGGATCCCCAAGGTGGTGATCAACAACCTGTACAAGCACACCCAGCTCGAGACGAGCTTCTCGGTCAACGCGCTCGCGATCGATCGGGGTCGGCCAAAGACGCTCAATCTCAAGGACCTGATCAACTGCTACGTCGAGCATCGCCGCGAGGTGATCCTGCGGCGCACCCGTTACCAGCTGAAGAAGGCGGAGGAACGGGCTGAGATCCTCGAGGGTTATATCTGCGCGCTGCGCAACCTTGATGAGTTCATCCGCATCATCCGGAATTCCAAGAACCGGGATGAGGCGCGGGTGAAGTTGCTGGCGTTCGCGTGGACCAAGGCGCAGGTCGAAAAGTGGGGCATCTTCCTCCGTTCCGAAGGTCGCCTGGTCGACGGTCGTTACTCGCTCACGGAACGTCAGGTCGACGCCATCCTCGAACTCCGCCTGTACCAACTCACCGGCCTGGAAATCGACAAGGTCGAGGCGGAGTACAAGGAGTTGATGGAGCGCATCAAGGACCTGATGGACATCCTGGCCCGCGAAGCCCGCGTGCTGGCGATCATCAAGGCCGAGCTCAAGCAGATCCGCGACAAGCACGCCACGCCGCGACTGACCCAGATCGTTCCGGACGAAGGTGACATCGCCATCGAGGACCTGATCGCGAACGAAGGGGTCATCGTCACGCTGACGCACAACGGCCTGATCAAGCGTACCAACGTCGCTTCCTACCGTTCCCAGAAGCGCGGCGGCAAGGGCGTGATCGGCATGTCCACCCGCGAGTCGGCAACGCCCGAGGACGCCGACTTCATCGAACGGCTCTTCACCGCGTCCACGCACGATTACCTGATGTTCTTCACGAACATGGGACGCGTGTACGTGGAGCGCGTGCACGAGATCCCGGACATGGGGCGCGCAGCCAAGGGACGTTCCATCGCCAACCTGCTGGAACTGCGTGCCGACGAGAAGATCCAGACGCTCGTCCGCGTCGGGGCCAAGTACGGCGCGAACAAGGAGGAGCAGACCTGGCAGCAGACCAACGAGCTCTTCTTCGTCACGAAACAGGGCACGGTGAAGCGCACGGCCCTGTCCGATTTCCAGAACGTCCGCAAGGGCGGCATCATCGCCATCAACATCGAGCCCACCGACACCTTGGTGGACGTGAAGCTCACCACCGGAAACAACGAGGTGGTCATCATCACCCGCGAGGGCATGAGCATCCGGTTCCATGAGGAGGGCGTGCGGTCGATGGGCCGTTCCGCCACCGGCGTGAAGGGCATCGAACTGGAGAAGGCGGATGCCGTCGTCGCACTCGCGATCGTGGATCCGGGCGCAACGCTGCTGGTCGCCGGCGAGAACGGCATAGGCAAGCGCACCGAGTTCGAGGAATACCGCGTCCAGTCCCGCGGCGGAAAGGGCATCATCACCATGAAGACCGGCGAGAAGACCGGGGCCGTGGTGGGAGCCCTCACCGTCCTCGACGGTGACGAACTCATGCTGATCACCGT
>JAIXZE010000070.1 GCA_027489875.1 Verrucomicrobiales bacterium | reverse complement strand
GTGATCGGAAGCGCGCATCACCGCATCCACGGCGCGACGCCCACCAACGATTTCGGCTTCTCGTCCACGGGTCCATGGAACGCCACGGTGACCGTCAGCAACACGATCCGCTATGCCGTGGGACCGCAGGTCCTGTTGGAGGTCGCCGACAACAACCTGCTCTCGCCCATCGCCGTTTCAGGCGTCGGTCTTTCGAGCCTGACGATCTCTGGCAGAATCAAGCCCGCCACCAGCCTCACGTTCTTTCCCGGCACCGTGTGGGCGCAGTCGATCCAACTGCCGTCGACGCCCGCCGCCACCTTCACGCTCCGGAGCGATGGCACGTTCAACGTGACCGGAACCCTTGGGAACGATCTCAACCTGAACGGCATTCCAAACCTCTCCGTCGCCCGCGTCGCCAGCGGTTCCACCTTCACGCTCACCCAGGACGGCCTCACGCTCGCCGGCCAACTCGGCGGCGGTGTGCTCGCCCAGACGGGCGGTCCGAACTTCCAGACCGCCGGCTCCGTGACGCTGCTCCGCAACGGCACCGCTTCCGCGACCGGCAACGCCGCCCTGTCGCTTCCCGCCCTCGGCAATTCCCGCGTCCGCGTCGAGTCCCTCGGCGGCGGCAACATCACCGCCACGCTCGGCTCGTCCGGCCTGGCGCTCTCCGGCGTCCGGCTCGTCGTCGACGACATCCTCACCAACGGCCTGCCTGCGTTTTCGATCGACCGCTCCGGAAACTTCCGTCTGACCAACGGCCCCATCAATTCGCCCATTGGCCGGTTCGCCGCCAACAGCGTCCGCTATGTCCTCCGGCGCACCAGCGGCGTTCTCGCCCTCGAAGACTTCACCGCCACCTGGAGTTCCCCCGCCCTGAATTCCGGCCTCACCCTTTCCGGCGGGATCGACAGCCAGGGCATCGTCCTCCTCAACGCCACTTCGACCGCGTCCGGCCTCGGCGGACATCCGCTGGCGTCCTTCTCGGGCTCGCTCCGTCGCGGCAACCCCGCTTACGCCAACACCGTTCTCGCCGATGCTCCCCTCGGATACTGGCGCCTCGATGAAGCCACCGGAACCATCGCCGCGTCGACGGGCACGTCGGGAAGCGCGGGAACCTACGTCGGCGGCGTGACGCTTGGCGGGATCGGACCATTCACGGGCACCACCGCGCCGCGGTTCAACGGATCGTCCGCGTACGTCAACGTGGCGAACTCCACCCCCTTCGATGCCATCAGCACCGCCATCACCGTCGAAGCCTGGGTCCGCGTGAACGCCTTCGACCGCACCTGGAACACCATCGCATCGAAGGGCGACTCCACCTGGCGACTCCAACGCAATGGCAACCTGAACACACTCGGCTTCGACACCGACGGGCTCAACCCGCCCTACCTCGCCGGCAACCGTTCGGTGAACGACGGACTGTGGCATCATGTCGTGGCCACCTACGACGGACGCGCCAAGGCCCTGTGGATCGACGGCGAACTCGACGCGTGGACGCCCGCCACCGGCAACATCAACATCAACCCCGCTTTCGCGGTCCGGATCGGCGAGAATGCCCAGTCCACCGGGCGTTTCTGGAACGGTTGGCTCGACGAGGTCGCGATCTACCCCCGCGCGCTGAACCCCGCCGAGATCGTGGAGCACTTCGCCGCAGGCGGCGGGCTCGCCCTCCAGGCGCAGCTTCGGATCAACCGCCCGGGATTCTCCGGACTGGTACTGGACGGTTCCCTCGCAGCCTCCGGCGCGGCCGCCTTCTCCGGAGCCGGAGCCACCGCCCAATTCGGCGGGTTCAACGTCAACGACGCCCGTTTCTGGCTCACCCGCTCGCCGGCCGGTGTCACAACCCTGTTCACCGAAGCCACGCTCGGTGTCCCGGGAATCCCCGCCGCGCGCATGAACGGCACCATCGACAACGCCGGAGCGCTCGCCGTCGCCGGATCGATCCCGTCGGGCAACATCGGAGGCATCGGATTGTCCTCCCTCGCCTTCAATCTCGCCGGCAACACGAGCTCCGGAAACCTCAGCGGCTCCGGCACGCTCAACGTGCCGATCCTCGGGAGCATCCCATTCTCCGGATCCATCGGAACCTCCGGCCAGCTCACGTGGGCCAACCCATCGACGCCGTCGACAAGCGTGTTCGGTTACGCGGGCTCCAATTGGGATCTCCGTCTGCGACGCCAGCCCGGGGGATACGCCGAGGGGGTCGCCGGCCTGCCGAGCATCCCCGCCGATCTCGGCGACCAACCCGCCGCGTACTGGCGTCTCGGTGAAGCCGCCGGAGCCACCACAGCGAACGATTCCAAGAAGATCGCATTCTTGAACACGCGCATCCCCGGGACCTACACAGGCGGGGTGACGCTGGGCCAGTCCGGCGCGCTGGCCGGCGACGCCAACACCGCCGCCCGCTTCGATGGCGTCAACGACCTCGTCACCATCGCCAGTGAGTCGTCCTTCGATTACACCAGCACGCTTTCCATCGAGGCCTGGATCCGCGTCCCCGCATGGACGCGTTCGTGGCAGGCAATCGTGACCAAGGGTGATTCGGCCTGGCGTCTGTCGCGCTTCGGCGACACCCGCCGCATTTCCTTCGACACCACCAGCGATGCCGGAGCCCATTCGCTGCCTTCCACCCGAAACCTCGACGACAACGCCTGGCACCATGTCGTCGCCACCTGGGATGGGTCCTTCAAGGCCCTCTACATCGACGGCGTCCTCGAGGCGTACACCCTCTACCGCGAAACCCTCTCCGCGAACGATTGGCCCGTGATGATCGGCGAGAACGCCGAGGCCACCGGCCGACATTTCAACGGATGGATCGACGAGGTCGCCCTCTACGCCCGCGCCCTCACGCCGGGACAGGTTGCCGACCATTTCGTCGCCGGCGGCGGCTCCGCCATCGCGGCTGCCACCCGCATCCAGGTCGCCAACCTCACCGCCATCGATCTCTCCGGGACCCTGGATCCCGCGGGCGGCATCGTGCTGGCCGCCAGCGGCCTTCCCCTGACGCTACAGGGATTCTCCCTCGGCGGAGCCACCGCCTTCCTCGCGAAGCTTCCCTCGGGCAACGCCTCGCTGAACCTCGACGGCAGCCTGGTCACCACGCCAGTCACCCTCGATGTCGCCGGATACGTCCAGTCCACCGGCGGGTATGAACTCACCACCCGCGCCGGCGGATCGTTCACGCTCGGCGGACGCCCGTTCGCCTTCAGCGCGCCCGCCTCGTTCAACTCCGGGGTCGTCACGATCTCCGGCAACGTCGACTACAACCCCTTCACCATCGGAGGCACCGTCAAACTCGAGACCGCCGGCAAGGTCTCGTTCACCGGATCCACCACCGGCGACACCGGAATGCGCCCCTTCGGCAAACAGGTGAACGGTCAACCCGGACATCCCTACGCCGGATTCGTGTGGACCGTTTCGGGAAACGTGAACTCGACCACCCCGACCTTCGCCGCGAACGTCAGCGGCACCCTGAGCATCGAGGTCGAGAAGTTCGGCGGCGGTTACGAGACGAAGTCCTTCGGCATGTCCTCCCGCTCCATCGGCACCGACGGCAAGGTCTCCCTTGCGCCCGGCGGAGCGTTTCAGGGTGTATCCACGTTCAACTTCACGCTCCCGTGATTACGGGGTTTCACGACGAGAACCCCGCTATGGAACGGGGTGGCGACGTCCTCGTCGCCGTTCCGAAGCCTGTCCCATGGCGATGAGGACATCGCCGCCCCGGAACGATTGCCGTTGGGGGCAGGGTCGGGATTGGGCGGATCGGGATCGGGTTGGGCGCACCTTACCCCTGCCCCCCGCTTGGAACGGGGTGGCGACGTCCTCGTCGCCGTTACGAAGCCTGTCCCATGGCGATGAGGACATCGCCGCCCCGAAACGATTCCCATTGGGGCAGGGTCGAATTCGAGTTCGGGATCGAACGGCATGCTCCACTTCGTTTTCGATTCCGATGGCGATACCGATCCCGATACCAACGCGTGCGGCGACGGCAGCCACCTCCGTCTGGTCAGGCGTGTCCATCGAATCCCAACGGGATTCTGGCCCTCAGCCCGGGGTTGCCGAGCTTGCGAGGCTACCCCGGGTTGCGGTTCCGCTCGCTCACAACCGCAACGCGGTTGTGGCATCCTCCGATCCCGTCCTTCAATCCCGCCCAGGATTCCCACGATGGACACCGCCACAACCGCGTTGCGGTTGTTCCCGCATCCACGGGTGATCCCAGGGTTGTCCTCGTTCCTCGGACCAACCCTGGGCTTCGGGCCTCAACGCCGTTGGCGTTGGTGGGCTGGGACCCGGTTCGGGCGCGTGATTGGTTAGGGTTTGTGGGTTCGAACTCGAACTCGAACTCGAACTCGTGCCTTCGGGATGGAAGCCAATTGGGTCGCGTCTATACATTATACATTTGCCATGCCCTGTCGCGAGCCCGAACCCATTGTAAACCTTATGGACGCAACCCCGTTGCTCACCCCCTCCATTGCTGACCTCACCAATCCGCCCGCTCCGCCGCTCACGGGGCAGGCGATCCCCCGGCACCTCCCATGGTCGCGCGGACTTCCAACAGACTCTTCTGGCTCACCTCGATGAACCCGCGACGCGGCCGGTCCAGATCCAGGATGATGAAGACCAGCACCACCACCAGCGCCACCATCAGGTAACTCACCACCGACGGCCGATGCCCCACCACGCCCGCGGCGTAGCCCACGATCGCGCTCGAAAGCAGGAAGGTCGCGTACAGCAACAGCAGCACCATCTCCGGCACATGCCGCTCCAACCCCGCCTGACGACTCCGGAACGTCTGCCCCAACTCCTCCATCGCATCCACGAAGGCCACCCATCGGGGATCCGGCGGAGCCGACGCCTCCGCCTCGTGTCCCAGCGCCACCAACCGATCCTGGATTGCCCGTGCGCGTGCCAGCAGTGCCTCCGCCTCACTCTCGTCTACCAGGCTCAGCACGCTGGCCTTCACCCGGACATCGGCATACTCCCGAAGCTGGGACAAGGCCTTCGTCCGCACCGGATCCCGCAGGAAGTCGGCCCGGAGCCACGCGTTCCCGATGGCATTGGCTTCTTCAACCACGGCTTCGCTGCGGTCGTCGAATCGCTGCAGGGCCAGTGAAAATGTGAACCCCAGCAGCAATGCCAGGATGCCGAGGATGGAATTCTGGATCGCGTGGATGTGATCCTTCGCCTCCTTCTCCCCCACCCGCCCCTTCCGCAACCCAGCCCGGTACCCGATCTCCTTGGTCAGGCCCATGGACACCAGCAGTGCCAGGGCAATGACCCCGCTGGGAATGGTGTAGAGATGTTCGTTCATCGTGGCGTCCACGTTTCCGACGCTACCCTGCCAAACGACCAAGGTCACTATTCCGGGAACTGGCGTCTGGCAACCGGCAACTCCCCTTGAAGGCCGGGTGCCCTCACCCGGCGATGCCCAAGTTGCCGCCGCGTGAGGGCACGCAGCCTACCGCTCATGGTGAACGCAATGGGGTCGCATCCATAAATTTTACATTTGCCGCGAACTGTCGCGCGTACCCACCGAATCGCGGCGTTGGCACAGGGAACTTGCGACCGAAATGCGACTAGGCCGAGGGCTGCGAAAGGGCAACGGCATGGCCGGGGAACGCTTTCAGCAACTTGGCGTCCATCGACACCAACGGCACTCCCAAGGTCATGGCGAGGGCAACAAACTCGCAGTCATTGGCAGAACAGTCGCTGCCATGGACGAGTTCAAGCACCCGGGACGAGTCGACTTCGTGCTCATTTCCAGACATCAGGCTCTCTGCCTCCCGTTGCAGGTCGCGGGCTGCCTGAAGTGTGATCATCCCGCGCCGCAGGTAACCCGCCAGGATGTTGCGGAATTCGCTCCGCCACAGAAGGGGCGCGGCCCAGTCGGGGTCCTCGCCGAGCAGGGCTTCGGCCTTGGCGGTATGGCCCCCCGGCAAATAGAGGTAGGCGATGACATTCGTGTCGACCACGATCACTTCCGGCCCTCGCGCTTGAAGGATTCGATGTCCCTCGGTTCGAAACGCTGTGTCGGGAGGGCGCTGCGCAAGGCACGCGCCCGTGCAAGCCGTTCGATGACGGGCTGCCGTCCCGGTACGAGGACGGACTCGAGGCACACGATCGCCTCACTGTTCAGGCTTCGCCGGTGGCTCTCCGCGGAGGCCTTGAGTCGCCGGTACACCTCATCGGGAATGTTCTTCAAGGTCAGTGATGTTGGCATGCTTGCACCTCCGGATTGGTTGCAATTTGGTTGCACGATGGTTTCCCGTCAACCGCCCAGACTAGAGGCGAAGAATGGAGGGCTGAAGTCATTCGATGTCATGCTGCCGCCATGGGACGGAACGGCCATGAGAACGCACGGTTCCTGCTCACCTTCGCAACAACGCGACGCCATGAAACTCAACCCTTGGACCGCGGTCTCCCTTGCGGCCGCCGCATTGACCCTTCCCGCCATCGCCGCGGATTGGCCCCAATACCGGGGGCCGCTCCACGACGGCTCCTCTCCCGAATCGATCCGGACCAACTGGACCGCATCCCCACCCCGCGTGCTCTGGCGTCGCAGCATCGCTCCCGGATGGAGCTCCATCGTCGTCTCCGGCAACCGCGCCTTCACGCAGGTCCGACGCCCCAGCGGCGGGAGCTCGCGAGAATTTTGCGTCGCCCTCGACACCACGACCGGCAACGAACTCTGGGCACGCGAGGTCGACACCGGGACCTATTCAGACCTGGCCGGATACGACAACAACATCGACGGCCCACGTTCCACGCCGTCGGTGGATGGCAACTTCGTGTACGTCCTGACCTCGTACCTGAAGCTCGTGTGCCTGCGCGCCGACACCGGCGCGGTGGTCTGGCGACGCGACTTCATCGCCGAGTTTCCGGGCACCAATGTCATCGAATGGCAGAACGCGGCCTCGCCCCTCCTTGTGGGCGACCTGATCTACCTGAACGCGAACGTCTCCGGAAACCGACTCACCGCCGTCCGCAAATCGGACGGCGTCACGGCGTGGCGGGGGCAGAACGACACCATGACCCACGCCACCCCGGTCTTCTCCACGATGGGCGGCGTGCCTCAGGTTGTCTTCCTCACCATGTCCGGTCTCGTCGGCGTCGACCCGGCCGCCGGTGGGGTTCTCTGGCGTCACAACTTCACCCCGTCCATCACCTCCACGGCCGCCACACCCATCGCCGCGGCCGATGTCGTCTACGCCTCGGCCGCTTACGGCCGGGGGGCTTGGACGGCGCGCGTCCGGCGCTCTGGGAGCGCATTCACGGTCACGGACACGAACTTCCGCCAATCGACTGCCAACCAGAACCACTGGGCGTCGCCGGTCCTCCACGAAGGATTCGTCTACAGCATCGTGGAGCGGAGCCTGCGCAGCCTTGGCTGTTACGATCCCGTCAACCGAACGAACGCCTGGACGACCTCCACCGTCGGCACCCGGAATCCCGGCTTCGCATCCCTCATCAAGGCCGGTGGCGTGCTCGTCGTCCTGACCGAAGGTGGCGAACTGGTCCTGGTCGATCCCACGCCGACGGCTTACCGCGAACTGGGCCGCTTCCAGGCGCTGTCCGAGTACTGCTGGAATCATCCGGCCCTTTCCAATGGCCGCCTCTACGCCCGCAGCTCCTCCGAGATCATCGCCCTCGATGTGGCCCCACCTTCCGTCCCGTTCCCACCGTACCGCCTTGCCATGTCGTTGAGCCCGGCCAACACGCTCCTGGCCGTGGCGGTCCGCGGGGAGGGCGACAGCCTGTTGCCACCCGACGCCGGATCCCGGCTCGCCCTCCAATCCGCCAACGACTTCCGCGGAACCGGCACCCATTGGTCGGACGAAACCGTGGTCTGGACCGGATCCGGTGCCGAGTGGACCACCACGCTGCCCGCACCCGTGGATTCGCGTGTGTACCGGGCGATCGAGAAGGGAGGAACGCGATGAACCACAGGCCGCTCCGCACCGCAGGATTCACCCTGATCGAACTGCTGGTCGTCATCGCCATCATCGCCATCCTGGCGGGAATGCTCCTCCCGGCGCTCGCCGGAGCCCGTGAGCGCGCCCGACGGACCGCATGCCTGAACAACGAGCGCCAGTTCATCCTCGCTGCCCACCTGTACGCCAACGACAACGAACAACGTCTCCCACGTCCCGACACCGACAACAGCAACAAGAACGACACCCACACCCCCATCCTGTCCAACGTCACCAAGACCAACCTCCTGCGCTACTCCGGCGAACTGAAGTCCCTCGACTGCCCCAACCTCCACCAGTGGATGCTCCGGAAGAACGGGTGGAGGGTCCACGACGACTACGGCGTCGCCATCGGATACCACTATCTGGGCGGTCACCCGAATTCCCCGTGGCCACCCCTCGGGGCCATCACCAACACCTGGGTGTCCCCGCAGAAGGCCGATGAGGATCCGGGCCTCGTGCTTGTCGCGGACCTCAACGTCTACTGTTACAGTTTCCCACGGATCCTCGCCCCACACACCGCCTACAGCCAGTCCATCAAGGACGATGCCTACTTCGACGAAAACTCCGAGGCCTACACCCAGACCCCCGCCGACATCGGGGCCCAAGGCGGGAACGTCGGGAAGCTCGACGGCTCCGCCGCCTGGAAGAACTTCAAGGACATGCGCACCTACCGCGCCTCCTTCCTCTGGGAAACCGACGGAGCCTTCGGCATGTGGTGAGGGGGGCGAGTTTCCAGGTTTGAAGTTTCAAGTTGGAACTCCCCAGCCGCAGCCTTCCCCGCGTCCTGCCAAACAGGCACGGTGTACGTCATGGACTCCCTCGCGCGTCGGCCGGAACTAGCCGTTCCTCAGCAGCCCCTCGGTTTCAGCCGACGTCGGTTCATCCAGCAACTCCCCCTCGCCACGGCGGCACTCGCCGCGTCGTGTTCCACCCAGGGGTCGCCCCGTCCCCTTCGCTTCGGCGTCATCACCGACGTCCATCAGGACATCATGCATGACGGGGTCGAACGGATCTCGGCATTCGTCGACGCGATGAACGATGCCCAACCCGACTTCATCATCCAGCTGGGCGACTTCTGCATTCCCCACGAGCGCAACCGCGCCTTCCTCGATGCCTGGAACCGGTTCAACGGCCCGCGCCACCACGTCCTCGGGAACCATGACATGGACGGCGGATTCACCCGCGATCAGGCCGTCGCGTTCCTCGGAATGCCCGCCCGCTACCACACCTTCCGCCAGCAAGGCGTCCAGTTCGTCGTCCTCGACGGAAATGACCCCGGCGGCTCCGCCCCGGGATACAAGCGCTACATCGGAGCCGAACAGCGCGATTGGCTCGCATCGATCCTGAACACCGGCTCCGAACCGGTGGTGATCTTCGTCCACCAGTCCCTCGACCACCCCTCGGGCATCGAGAACCGTGAGGAAATCCGAGCCCTGCTCGCCCAACCGCGCCTCCCGGATGGATCCCCCCGCGTCCTTGCCGTCCTCTGCGGCCACCATCATCAGGATTGGACCCACACCCTCTCCGGAACGCATCACCTCCAGATCAACAGCGCCTCCTACCAATGGGTCGGCGACAAGTACGCCCATGACTCCTATCCACCCGCGGTCCTCAAGTCACATCCCACCCTTCGCAAGACCTGCCCCTACCAGGATTCGCTGTGGACCCTGGTCACGCTCGACCTGCATGTCGGCCGGCTCCTGGCCGAAGGCCGGAACAGCACCTGGGTGGGTCCGTCCCCGATGGAACTCGGCGTTCCCCGCGAAACCCTCCCTCCTGAGACCTGCCTCCCGGCCATCCGAAGCCGTCGGCTTGTCGTCCACCGGAACCGTCCCTGGAAGGTGTGAACGCGGGGCTTCCCAGGCCCCTTTGCTGCCTCCTCCTGCGCCGCGTGGGGGCACGCGGCCTACAGCTCCGGCCTGTGGGAACTCTCCGCCACAGCTCGTCGTTGACGTTCCTGCCGCGACTCCCTGAACTCCACCCCATGCACCCGTTCCCCCCACGTCCGATCTC
>JAIXZE010000357.1 GCA_027489875.1 Verrucomicrobiales bacterium | reverse complement strand
GTCGAAGGCCGGGGCTACAGAGTATCGATGGTTGCCGGTGGCACCGGTGTCGGTGCGGATGAAACTGTCGACGGAAGGTTCCACGCCGCCGTTGTGGGTACCGATGTTGAACAGCGGTTGGGTGTTGGCGGTGGAACCCTCGGAGAAGACGCGGCGGTCGGGTTGGGGCAGGCCGCGGACCCAGAGCGAAACACTGAAGCTTGGGTTCTTGTACGCGGGGAGGGCTTCGCCGGGGTTGTTGATGCGGCGCAGCAGGGTCTGACGCGTGGCGTCGAAGCGGAAGGCGTTGCCCCACTTGCCGGGAACGATGTCCGCGGCGGTGAGGTTCATAAGGTCCATGTCATAGCCGGAAGCCAGATCCGGTGTCTTGGTGCCCAGGACGCTGTCGAGGGGCCAGTAGGCGACCATGCCGTTGGTGAGGTTCGGCGCGGGGAAGGTGCCGACGGAAAGCACCGCAGCATCGCTGGTGGTGGTGCCGTGCGGACTGGTGGCGACGACGGTATAGGTGCCGTTGTCGGCGATCTGGACGTTGGAGAGGGTGAGGGTTGGCCCGGTGGCAAGATCGATCGGTGCGCCGTTCTTCTGCCATTGGAGCGTGATCCCCGGAGATCCGCCAAAGCCGGCGCGCAGGGTGACGGTGTCACCGACGAGGATCCCGGACGGAATCGAAGGTTGGACGGTGAAGAAAGGGGCGGACTTCGGCACCGGGGTTTCGATCGTGCCGGCGACGAGCGACTGGATCTCGGCCTGGGTCAGCGCACGGTTCCAGAGGGCGAGTTCGTCGACGGAACCCTTGAACCAATGGCTGACGGCGGCGCGCTGGATGGCACCGATGGAGACGGTTTCGTCGGGTGCGGTGGTCTTGGTGTACGTGCGGGTGGAATCGAGCGTTCCATCGACGTACACGGAGAACGCGCCGTTGTTGTCGACGAGGGCGACGTGGCGCCAGGCACCGTTGAAGACGGCGTTGGTGGATCGGTAATCGAGACGTGCGGTGCCGCCGAGGTCGCGGAGGAAGATGTGCGGCAGCGGTTGGACGGTGGTGTTGGTGGAGTTGCCGGTGCCGAAGGTGAGCAGCGGATTGTTGGAAGTCAGGGAGCCTTCGGCGAAGGCGCGAAGGTCGTTCTGGCCGGCACCGATTCCCTGGACCCAGAACGCGACGGTGTACGCGGCGGATTGGGAGATGGGGAGGCCGTTCTCGGTGAGCTTCGTGTAGACGGCGTGCTGGTCGACGCCGTTGAAGGTGATGGCGTTGCCCATCTTGCCCGGGATGAAGGCCTCGGCCCCCATGTTGTTCAGGACCATGTCATTTCCGGAGACGAGGTCCGGAGTGGTGGTGCCGTCCGGCGAGGTGCCGTTGAGCGGGTAATAGGACACGAGTCCGCGGTGGATCTCCGCCCCTTGAAGGGAGAGCGAGATCACCGCTGGCAGGGTGAGGTAGGCTTTGAGTGAACGCATAGGTATGAGCATGAGGTTGGGACACACCCATGCCGGGTGTGCGCAATGACTCAGGGAGAACGGTCCGAATCTTCCAAAGCGCAGCGTTGCGCCGCAAGGCAACAGTGGGTGCGGCGTGTGGTGGGGGCGCATCTTGACACGGCCCCCGCAGGGAATGGGGTGGCGACGTCCTCGTCGCCGTTCCGAAGCCATTCCCATTGGCGATGAGGACATCGCCTCCCCGTTCCGGATGCGCCCGGGCGGTGAACTTTGGAGTTCAACCGTCCGCCGTTGAACGTCAGGTTTCCGGGGCAATGAACTGGACTCACCTGCATCTCGCGTTGAATCACATTCCTGTCCTGGGCGTGCCCTTTGTGGTCTTGCTGTTGGCGTGGGGTTGGGTGTTCGGGAAGCGCGAGGTGGTACGTGTGGCCGTCCTGTGGATGGCCTTGCTGAGCGTGGTGGCCATCGCGGTGAAGTTCACGGGAGACTTCGCGGTGGAGGGTGATCCGAAGCGTTGGAGCGACGCGCAGAAGTATGTGGGTCTCCACGAGCAATCGGCGGATCAGGCAACGACCGCCGTGTTCCTGCTGGGATTGGCGGCAGCGGTGGCATTGTACCTCGGGCGCGGGGAGCGGGTTTTGCCCGTCTGGATGCTGGCGGTATTGGTCGCGCTTGGGATCGGGACGAGCGGCTTGTACGCACGTTCGGCAAACCTGGGAGGACAGATCACCCACCCGGAACTGCGTTCGTCCGAAGCTGGAAAATGAGGCCTTGCGGACGCAGAACGGCCTGACGACAACAAAACCGTGGGGAAAGGAAGCCTTTGGGAAGTGGAACCCGAAGGAATGGAAACGAACCCGAAGGAGTGGTGCCCGCGACAGGACTTGAACCTGTACGATGTTACTCACTAGAACCTGAATCTAGCGCGTCTGCCAATTCCGCCACGCGGGCTGCGTGAGGGGCGCAAAATGGGGGTGGAGCCTGTTTGGCTCAAGCCTTTTTTCTGGAATCAAATGCCTGTTGCCGTGGGAAGGGGGGTGGTCCTTAATCCTTCAACAGGAAGTCATGCTAGAATGGAACATCCAGTCCCGGGCGCATACGTGCCATCAAAGTGGCCATGCGTTCACCGAGGGAGAACGCTATCACACCGTGCTGATCGAGGGTCGGAACGGGTTTGAGCGTCTGGATTTCTCGGCGGCGGCATGGAAGGCCCATGGTGCGGAGATTTCGGCCCGAAAGGGGTTCGTGTCCCACTGGATGGGGACCTACCAACCCCCGGCAGCAGCTCCCACGGAAGCCATCGGGCGGGCCGATGCGGAATCACTGTTGCGGGCATTGGTGGCGCGGGGGGACGTGCGTCATGCCGGGGCGATCTACATCCTGGCGGTGATGTTGGAACGGAAACGGTTGCTCAAGGTGAAGGCCCAGACGCGCGAAGGCGGACGGCGCATCACCATCTACGAGCAGCCCAAGACGGGCGATGTGTTCGCGGTTGCGGACCCGGATTTGCAGCTTTCGCAGTTGGAGGAGGTTCAAAGGGACGTGGGGGCCCTGCTGGAGCATGGGCTGCCGCCGGAGGAGGTTCCGGTGGCGGTGATGGAGCCGCAGGAGGAACCG
>JAIXZE010000296.1 GCA_027489875.1 Verrucomicrobiales bacterium | reverse complement strand
GCCCCCGCGTTCACCGTGACAGGCCCTGTCAGCGTACCCGTGCCGGTAACCGCTCCACCCCGGACCAGGAAGCCGTTGGCCGACGTCACCGTGTTCCCCAGAACATTCCACTGCCCCGCGGAAACGATCACCTGGGTGAAGTTGCGGTCGAAGGTCGACATCAGGACGTCGCCCGAGGGCTTCGCGATGTCAAAGTTGGCCAACCGCCCGGCACCCAGCAGTTGCTGGTCGCCGCTGCCAACGAGACTGATGTATGAGGCCCCGAAGA
Organism: Verrucomicrobiales bacterium; assembly: GCA_027489875.1. Taxonomy (GTDB): domain Bacteria; phylum Verrucomicrobiota; class Verrucomicrobiia; order Limisphaerales; family UBA9464; genus UBA6176. Next base: position 38,915 of record JAIXZE010000296.1, on the reverse strand, counting down.
TTCCGACGTCTTCGCTGGTGACGTCACCCGACACGCGGATCCAGCCGGGCGCATGGAGGAAGCGCACCCGCGAGACCTTCAGGCTGGTCCCCACGTTGAGGTCCTGCGCCAGCGACAGGTCACCGTTGTCGCCCATGTTGAGTTCCAACCGGTCCACAGTGCCGGTGAAGTCCGAGTTGTACGGCTGGCTGTCGCCGTAACCAATGATCAGCGTTCCGCCCGTGCTGCGGATCCGGCCACTGCCCGACAGCCACCCATTCCAGGAGAGCGTGAAGTTGGTCGGCAACAGCACATCACCGGACGGCTTGGAAACATTGAGGTGGGTCAGATTGCCGCCGCCCGTGAGCGTCTGGTCGCCCTCACCGACGAGGCTGACCGGCGTCGTTCCAAACACGCCCGGGTCAGTGCAGGTCACCGTCCCGCCGGCCCGGAGCCATCCCCCGCCGTTCATGAAGCGGACCCGGGTGATCGTCAGGTTGTTTGCCACCGTCAGGCTCTGATGGAAGGCCAGGTCGCCGCTGTCGCCCGGATCCAGGACCAGGTTGTCGACCGTGCCGCCGAAAAGGAAGTTGTAGGGCTGGTTGAACCCTCGACCAATCACCAGGGCGCCGCCCGTGCTGCGGAAGCGTCCCTTGCCGGACAACGTCCCGTTGAAGTCGAGGATGAAGTTCGTCGGCAGGAGCACATCACCCCCGCTCTTGGCCACGTGGAGGTTCACCAGGTTGCCGGGTCCCGTGAGGGTCTGGTCGGTGGAACCCACCAGACTGACCGTCGTGCCGCCCGTCACCGACCCGTCGTCGCTTCGCACATCGCCCGCCACGCGCAACTGGACGCCGCCGTTGAGATTCCGCACACGGGAGAGCACCAGCGTGCGATTGACGTTCAGATGCTGATGGAAGGCCAGATCCCCGTTCTCGCCCGGATCCAAGACGAGGTCGTCGATCGAACCGTTGAACGCGAAGTTGTAGGGCTGGCTGAAGTTCCGCCCGACGATCAACCGGCCACCGGTGTTCCGGATGCGGCCTGCACCCGACAGCGTGCCGTTGAAGTCGAGGAAGAAGTCCGTGGGCAACAGCACGTCGCCGCTCGGCTTGGCAATGTTCAGGTTCAGCAGCATGCCGCCACCCGTCAGCGTCTGGTCTCCCGCGCCCACCAGGCTCACGGTCGTGTTGCCGAACACACCGCCATCGGTCGACGTCACCGGGCCACCGACCTGGATCTGCGTGCCGTTCATGTTCCGCACACGCGAGATCAACAGCGAGTTACCCACCTTCAGGGCCTGGTGGATGGATAGATCGCCATTTTCGCCGGGATTCAAGACGAGGTCGTCCACCGTGCCGCTGTAGTTGAAATTGTAGGGCTGGTCGAAGTTCCGACCGATCATCAACCGGCCACCGGTGTTCCGGATGCGGCCCGTGCCAGCCAACGTACCGTTGAAGTCGAGATGGAAGTCGCTCGGCAACAACACGTCGCCACTCGGCTTCGCGATGTTCAGGTTCAGGAGCATGCCCCCGCCCGTCAGCGTCTGGTCGCCGGCACCCACCATCGAGATGAAGGTGTTGCCGAACACGGTTCCGTCCACGGACGTCACCGTGCCACCCACCTGGATCTGCGTTCCGTTAAGAATCCGCACGTGGGAGATCAGCAGCGTGTTACCCACCTTCAGCGCCTGATGGAACGCGAGATCGCCGTTGTCGCCCGGATCGAGGACGACGTCGTCCACCGTTCCGCTGTAGTTGAAGTTGTAGGGCTGGTTGCCGTTCCGACCGATCATCAGCCGGCCACCGGTGTTCCGGATACGGCCTGCGCCCGCCAACGTGCCGTTGAAGTCGAGGTAGAAGTCGGTCGGCAACAGCACATCGCCGCTCGGCTTCTCGATGTTCAGGTTCAGCAGCATGCCGCTGCCCGTCAGCGTCTGGTCGCCAGCACCCACCATCGAAATGAAGGTGTTGCCGAACACCGTTCCGTCATTCGACGTCACCGTGCCGCCCACCCGGATCTGTGTTGCGACCAGACTCCGAACACGGGTGATCAGCAGGGTATTCTTGACGTTCAGGATCTGATGGAACGCCACGTCGCCGTTGTCGCCCGGATCGAGCACCACGTCGTCCACCGTTCCGCTGTAGTTGAAGTTGTAGGGATGGTTGCCGTTCCGGCCGATCACCAGCCGGCCACCGGTGTTCCGGATATGGCCCGCGCCCGCCAACGTACCGTTGAAGTCGAGGTAGAAGTCGGTCGGCAACAGCACGTCGCCACTCGGCTTCGCGATGTTCAGGTTCAGCAGCATGCCGCTGCCCGTCAGGGTTTGGTCGCCTTCACCCACCATCGAAATGAAGGTGTTGCCGAACACGGTTCCGTCGTCCGAGGTCACCGTGCCACCCACCCGGATCTGTGTTGCGACCAGACTCCGAACACGGGTGATCAGCAGGGTGTTCTTGACGTTCAGGATCTGATGGAACGCCACGTCGCCGTTGTCGCCCGGATCCAACACGAGGTCGTCGATGGATCCGCTGAAGTTGAAGTTATAGGGCTGGTTGTTGTTCCGCCCCACCACCAGGCGGCCACCGGCATTCCGGATCACTCCCGCACCCGACAACGTCCCGTTGAACGACACATCCAGATCCGAAGCCAACGACACCACCGTACCCGCATCCACCACCACGGTGGCCAATGTTGCCGGCAAACTCACCGTCTGCGAACCCGAGAACCGCAGGATGCCGCTGAAGGCCTGAAACTGCGTCGCACTCGCCACCGTCACGCCACCCGAGACGGTCAGGGTGTTCCCACCCAGCGTGATCAAGCCCGTGTAGCCGGCCTGCACGTTCAGCGACCGGATGGTGAAGGCACCGCCAACCGTCGACGCTGTCGTGCGGGTCCCATTGAAGACCAGGTCGTCGTTCGCATCGGGAATGCCGTCCGCATCCGTACCGGACGTGATCGTCCAACTCGCCGGCGTCGACCAGTTCGCACCGTTCGCCGCCGCATTCCAGACAAAGGTCGCACCAACCGGCGATTCCACCGTGAGGTTGAAGCTCGTCGTCCCCGCCAGACCATCGCTGTCCGTACCCGTGATGGTCACCTGCTGGCTGGGCAATCCGGTCGTGTCGACGGACCAGCTCCAGGTCCCGTTGACATTCTGCGTCACCGATCCGATCGAGGCCGTCAGCGCGACGGTATCCGTCGGCAGGTCGGACCACGTGCCCGTGTTCGACGCCACCGCACCGGAGTTCACAAGCTGGTTGCCGGCATTCGTCAGGACCGGAGGGAGATTGTTCACCACCAGGGCGAAGGTCGTCGTGCCCACCGCGCCGTCGCTGTCCGTGCCCGTGATGGTCACGGTCTGGCTGTTGTCCGGGCCATCCGTCGTCGTCAGCGACCAGGACCAGGTCCCGTTCGCGTTCTTCACCACGGTTCCCGCTGACGCCGTCAGGGTGACCGTGTCAGCACCGGCGTCCGCCCAGGTGCCGTTGTTCGCCGCCACCTGACCTTCGTTCACCGTTACCGTCGAACCGCCGGCAAGGACGGGCACCGCGTTGTTCACCACGAGCGTGAAATCCACATTTCCCTGCCCGCCTCGCGCGTCCGTCGCCGTGATGCGCACCGTCGCCCCGTTGTCCGGACCATCCGTCGTCGGGTACGACCACGTCCACGTGCCGCCCGCGCCGGGAACCACCGTTCCCAGGGTCGCCGTCAGCGTCACCGCCTCGTTGTCCGCATCCGCGAAGGTTCCGCTGTTCGATGCCACGGCTCCCTCGGCCACCGTCACCGAACCCACCGCTGCCGCGATCGTCGGATTCTGGTTGGGCGGCGGAACCGTCGTCGCAAAGGTCGCATTCTCGCTGCGGGTCGTGCCGTTCGCGTTCACCGCCACGATCCGGAAGTTATAGAGCTGGCCCGGGACCAACCCGGTCAGCGATGCGCTCACCGCGGTCGGTTGTGCGCCATTCACGGTCCCCGGAGTCGCGGCCACGGTCGTGCCGTAGTCCGTCGTGGTGCCGTACTCGAAGGTCACGGTCGTCGAAAGATCCCGTCCGTTGACCGTTCCGTTCAGCGTCGCGAGCGGTCCGACGGCATCCGTCGCCGCCAGAACCGCAACGCTCGCCGCCTCGATGCCCACGCCGCGCACAGCGAAGTCGAACGGCGCTTCATCCGGATCATCGTTGGCGATCGTCACGGCCCCTGCCCGCAGACCGCCGCCCGCGGGGTCAAACGTGACAACGAAGGTCAGGGTTCCCGCCGGAGCCACCACCGCCGGCAAGGTCACGCCGGACACGGCGAACTCCGCCGAATGCGTCCCCGTCACGCCGATCGACGCCACGTTCAACGCGGCATTGCCCGTGTTCTGGATCGTGAAGGTTCTCGCCACCGTCCCTCCGGTAACGAGCGTGGAACCCATGTCCGTATGGTCCGCAGGTTCTGGCGAGCCATCGCCATCCGAGATGCCCGTCGCATTGCCCAGGACGGCAATCTCCGGAGCCGCCACCGCGAGTTCCTCGACGATGAAGTTGGCCGTGCACGAACGGCTGTTGCCACCGGCATCCACCGCCGTAAGCGTGATCACATGGGCACCGATTCCCACCAGGGTCCCGGCCGCTGGCGACTGCGTCTTCTGCACGGGTCCATTGCAATCGGTCGCCACCCAACCCGTCACCAGGTCCGGCACCGCCGACTGCACGCCCGCGGCCACCTGAACGGTCTGGTCCGCCGGGCACGCGGCGATCGTCGGCGGCAAGACATCGCGCAGGACGATCACGTTCGTGCAATGCGCGACGCCGCCCGCGCCACCCGTCACCGTCGTGACGTTCGTGTAGGCCGTTCCCAGCTGAAGCTCGGTCCCGACCGCAAGGCTCTGCGCGAGGACGAAAGGTCCGCCTTCACCCGTTGCGACAATGTAGTCCGGCGTCGTGACATCCGGCATCAGCGCCCGGCACAACGCATCCGCATCGAACACGATGTTCGTCCGGCAGAACGCGATCACCGGCTGGATCACAGGATTCACCGTGACGACGAGGCTGCACGTTGCCTCGTTTCCGGCAGCATCCCGGACAGTCAGCAACACAGAGTGGCTGCCCGCATCGAGCACCGTCCCGGCCGCAGGCGACTGCGTGCGCGCGGTGATTCCGATGTTGTCGGTCGCCACCAACTCACCCGTCAGATCGGGCAACGCGGCCGAGCCAGTGCCCAAGGTCCGGGCGGACGGGCAAGAGGTGATCACCGGCAATGTGCCGTCCTCGACCACCGCATTCACCACGAGCTCCGTCACGAGGCCCACTGCGTCCGCAGCGCGCAACCGGACCACGACCGGCCCGATGCCAACAGGCGTACCCGCAACCGGCGTCTGCGACGAAGCCACGACGCCGACGTTGTCCGTCACCGTCGCCTGCCCGAGATAGTTCGGAACCGTCACCGTCCCTGCCGGCCCAGTCCGCAAGGCCAGGGGGGCGAAGCTACCCGTCACCACCGGGGCCTGCGTATCCGGCACCTGCACCTGCACGGTACCGACCGCCGTGCCACCCGCATTGTCCGTTACCGTGTAGGTAAAGCTGTCGGGCCCGACGTAGGAATCCGCCGGGTTGTACGTCACCCGGGTGTTGCCCGCGGCAATCGCCACGACGCCATGCGCCGCCTGGGTCACCGATTGGATCCGGAGCGCATCCCCGTCCGCATCCGTGTCATTCAGCAACACGCTGATCGTCGTCGTGCCCGACGTGGTCAACGGCGCCGGAACATCATTCACCGCCACCGGTGTGGAATTGAGCGTCGTGAACTCGACATCCTCGCCCGCGGCCAGGCCATTCGGGCCTTCAACCACCAATCGGACATGATGGACGGTGTGCGGTGCCAACCCGGTGACCGGGATGTTCAGTTCCACGGGCTTGAATCCGTCGCCCATACCATTGGTCGGGCTCCGCATCCCGTAGGCCGTCGTCAGTCCGTATTCGAAGAACGCCTTCATCGGGCTGCCGTTCGGCGTCACGGTTCCGCGCAACGTCGCCGAACGGGTTCCGATCGTCCGAGGCAGGTAGGTGGCCAGCCTCGGGCTGCGCGCCAGGGTCACATTGCTGAACAGCGCGTACGCACCTGCGTTTGGCGTCGGTCCCGCCGCCGTCATGCCCACGAGCACCGGGGCCTCCTCACCCACGCTGTCGCTCCGCATCAATCCATTCGCCGAGCCCACCAGGGCCCACGCCGTTCCGTCGGCCGAGACGTATCCCTGGATCGACTCGCCCCCCCGCACCAGCCGCAGCCACTGCGCTCCGGTGCCTCCCGTTCGGGTCACCGTCGTCGCCGCTCCTCCCGCGTTGACCCGCGCCGTAAACCGCGCCGTGCCATCCGGAGAGACACCAATCGATGCGTGCGGCGAATCCGACCCATCGTTCGCGCGGATCATGAGCCCCGCGGTCCCCGAAGGATCCCCGCCCGCGAGGAACTCAACCTTCACCCGGAAATCGGTCGATCCCACCAGCGATTGGGCCTCGAAGTGAAACCGATCGGAAACACCGTTTGTGGAAATCCTCCCACTGCCCAGCAGCGAGAAGGTACCCGTCCCCGACAAACCCACCTGATCCGGTCCGGCAAGCAGGTTGCCCCGGAGCTGGGCCGGCGTCAGTGCCTGATCGTAGATCCGGAACTCATGGAAGATGGCATCCACATTGACCTGTGAGTCCTCCATGCAACGGCCCAGCCAGACGTTCACATCGTTCAGCTCTCCCGGACCCAGGGGATCCAGAACCGACGCCAGCGCCTGACCATTCCGATAGTAGGTCCACCGTGACGTCGCTGGATCGTAGACCATCGCGATCTGGACCCTCTCGCCCAGCGGCAACCCCGTACCCACCGAAGCGATCTGACGGTCCGCCATCCGTTTGGAGTCGAACCGCGTCAGGCTCTGCCTCTGGTTGTTGGGAGCCCAGTCGGATGCCTGCAGGCTGAGGGCCTCGACGAAGCGGAGAGATTCGACTCCGGAATCCGCGACTTCACCCACGGCCGACAAGCCAGCCGCAACGAGGTCAGACGGGGACAACGAAAGCGTCTGCAGGGTGAACCAACCTTCCAAAGTCACCGCGCGGTTCTTGGTTCCCCGGGACGCGCCGCTCACCACACCGTTCGGAAGATCGATGTACGCCGCCACCAGCGGGTTTCCACCCGGCAGGTCCAGCCCCTTGCCGTCCGGAGTGAAGCGCGCTCCGGCACCACGCAGCACCGCGCTCATGCCACCGATGCTGTCCGTCAGCAGCGTGCCCGCAGGCACCGCCGCACCACCCGTGCCATCCAGTTTCCAACGATGGAGCGGTTCCACCGGAACGGGGAGCTCCGAGATTCCCGAGCTTCCGACCGGCGTTCCGCCACCGACAGCCACCGACGCCCAGGGTTCCGTCGGCGTCACGCTCGGCGTGACCGGATCCAGCCGGTGCGCCGGGATCGGTCGTTCCATCAAACCATTCGGATGCTGCACGCCCACCGAAAGGAAGTCGCCGCCGGTGTTTTCAACCCAGCGCGCTTCCAGGTAAACCCGCTGCCCCTTCTCCAGCTGGATCCCCGAGCTCGCCTGAAATGGACCGCTGTCCCAGCGGCCAAACCCAACCGCCCGTGTCACCCAAGCCACGCGCTCCGCACCAACACCGCTCGGATCCTTCGAAAGCCACAGATCCGCCTCATCATCCGCACCGATATAGAACCGGTACTGCCCAGCCGCCGCTGCCGTGAAGATCGCACGCCAGCGTTCACCGAACCGCTCCGTCCGGTGCATGCCGGACTGGAAAGCCGTGTTCACAACCTCCCGGCCGGTCGGCTGGAAGGGATAGCGTGGATCATTCAGCAGGTGCTCCAGGGTCCCGCCCGCCAACCCATCAAACCACTCCCGAAGCACGCCGCGACCCAGCCCACGGTCCAGTTCGATCGTCACCGTCGCCCCGCTCGGAGATGCGATCGTGTACCCACCCGACGCGAGGGTCACGATCACCGTCTCGGCCACTTCGATCAAATCATCCCCCACCGGCACCAGCGGCACGGTCACCGACTCTTCGCCCGCCGGGATGACCACGGTTGCGGGAAGTGCCCGGAAATCCGATTCCGGCGTCGCCGTACCGCTCACCGTGAAACTCACCGTCAACGCGCTCGCCACCGAGCCCACCCGAAGGAATCTGAACGCTCCGGGATTGATCCCGCTCTCGTCCGCCGATGGATCGGAGGCCACCACGCTGACCTGCGCCGGGCCATCGTCCTCGATCCGCACCACGGCCTCGTACGGGTTCCCGGCGCGATAGTTCGCCGTGGGCATGACGTTCACCTGGACGGTCTCCAGCGATTCGGAGAGGGAGTCCGCCAAGGGCTGGATCGCAAGCGTCTTGCTCGCGCTGCCCGCCGGAATGGTCACCTGCAATCCCGTCGAGGTATAATCCAAACCGGCCGTCGCCGTTCCAGAAACCACGAAGAACACCGTCAAGGGTGCTGTCGTGGAACCCGTGCGTGTGAAGGTGAATTCGCCCGCATCGCCCGCCTCGGACGCCGTCGAATCCGTCGCCACCACAGTCACCGCCACACTCGCCGGCGGCAACCCCGGAACGGGCATCGGCTCCACCAACTCGACCCGCATCGGCCTCTGGCTGGTTCCATCGGGCATATCCAATCCCACGCTGACATGGTCGCCTCCCGACCCCTCCTTGTGCAGCACCTGGAGGTGGTAGCGCTGCCCCGCTGTAAGGTTCACAGGAGCCGATCGCTGCGAGGGATACCAGGTCCAGTCGCGGTAGGGCGTCCACGCCGGCACCGCCGCCAACTGACGCAGATTCGCCGGAGTCTCGTCCGTGCTCAGCCAAAGCTCCGAGGAATCATCGCTGGCGACATAAAACGTATACGGACCGGTGAGCGGCGGCAGGAACCAACCCCGCATCCGTTGCCCGTAGTTGTCGCCGATACCGCCCGCCGGCTCCGTTCCCTCCGAAAGGACAAACGTCTGATCGGGCGTACCCGGGTACCGTACGTTGCTCGTCAATGACGTCACCGTGGTCCCCGGTATGTCGAGCCACCGCTCCACCGTGAGTCCTCGCAGGACGATTGGAACCGCCCGGAAGTCGACGCCCGTCGCGGAAGGCGGCAGGTCCGTTGCCCCGCTCGACACCGCCGTGATGTTCCAGCCTGCCAGGCTGGCCACCACCGCATGGGATCCCACCGGCATTCCAGCCAACAGATAACGTCCGTCCGCCGCCGTATAGGCCACCTTTCCGGGCCCCGCGTGAACCAATGCTCCAACCAGCGGCGCACCTTCCGCCGTCAGCACCCGGCCGGCGATCGTCGGCAACGTCGGCGTGCCCACCTGCACGACCGTCTGCACGAAGACGCGTCCCCCACGACGATCACTCACCTCCACCCGGACCGGATAGTGGCCCGCCGACTTCCACGCCTTGACCTGGCTCGGCAAGTCGTTCGTCGAATACGTGCCGTCCCCGAAATCCCAGCCATACGAAAGGATGTCCCCATCGGGATCCGTTGCCGTCACCGCCAGTTGCACCGATTGGTTCACCGACGCGATCGAAGGCGTCGACGAAACCAATGCCAGTGGCGACGAGTTCCCGCCCGAGGTCTCGTACCGGACCTCAACCTCGATATAGTCATCCGGGAAGACCCCTCCCTGCCCAACCGCGGTCACGTGCATGCCAGTCACCTCATCCCTGAACGTCCGGCCAATGAGGAGCGGCGAATCCTCCGTCGCCGGCATGCCCGTTCCCAAGGTCATCGGGTGCATGTCCAGGGTCTGGGTACCCAGCGAATTGCCCGAGGTGAACTGGACGCTGTTGTAATGCCACATCACGACAACACCGTGATCGGTGTGGAACTCCCGGCCGCCGTGGGGTCGGAAGTTCGGCCGGAACTCCAGCGCGTACCAGCGGTGGTCCTTCGGAAGGCGAAGGCTGTAACTCCGGCCCGGGACGGGCGCAGGAACATCCGCGTTGTAGATCCGGTAGGTGCCGTTCGTCCGCGTGACCTTGACTTCATTCGTCCGTAGCCATCCCAGGGTCCAGCGCTCTGCCGTGTTGAACGGAGGTGCCGCAGGTCCATCAAACGGGAACCACGCGTGCATGGTCGAGTAACGCCCGCCATACTCGCGATGGATGCCCGGACCGATCGGAGAGTCGGTGGTGGGCTCCCACTGGTTCGCGTGCCACAACCCAAAGTTGTGCCCCCACTCGTGGGCAAGGACGCTCGCCTGCACGCAACGCATCCACGAACGAATCCCACCCACTTCCGCCAGGCCGCAGTATCCCGTCCCGAATCGCGATGAATTGAAGAACAGCGACAGGAAGTCGAAGTCCGTCGAGACGTACGGCTTTGTCCCCCCGACTTCCAGGGCCGCAGCCACCAGCAGCATGTCCTTGAAGAGGAGGTCTTCGGGCGCCGCGCTCGCGGCGTACTCCGCCTCCGTACGCGGCGTCAGCAGCGTCGGTGTGAAGGCATAGCCCATGTGCAACCGCCCATAACTCCACGCGGCAAAGTCATCCACCACGCGCTGCAACTGCGCCTGCATCACCGCATCCGTGGCCGGCTCATACGTCGCTGCCTGTTCCGGGAATCGGAGCCGGATCGCCAGCAACCGCTTGTTCCCCTGCGCCTTCGTCGCCGGCACCACCGTCGAGAATCCACCGCTCGATCCGGCGCCACCCATCGCTGAAACCATCGGTTCACCCGAGGCCCACTGCTCGATATGTCCGCCACGGCAGAGGAAGTGATAATCCGCTCCCGTGGTCACCACCACGGCCTCTTCTTCGATGACCGCCTTCTCTCCCGACACGCTGCACGTCGGGTCGTCCTTGCCTGCCTTCGCCAATTCATTCCGGACGTCCGCCGCTTCCTCCTTCGAAAGCTTCTCAAACGCAGAATCCCGAAGCGCCATCACGCCACCGTCCAACCCCTCATCCAGGCCCACCCCCAGCACCCGCACATTGGCCGAAGTCACCGACCGCTCCCGATCGCCGTACACGTGTGTTTCGTAGTAGCGACCATTCACCTCGGTCACCCGTCGAACCGGGGCCCCTTGCGCCTCCCTATTCTCCCACGCGACCCCGAGAACGCGGTAGTCACCCACCCCGCGCACCGGATGCTCGATCAGGCTCGCCAGTTCCAGCGGCAACGCCTTCCGGAACTTGTACGGCAACGCCTCTTCGATCGCCCGCTGTGGGTCCTGCCGGATCAGGCCCTTCATCGTCTCGCGACGCGCCTCCGCCAGCACGCGCCCTTCCCCGATCATCGTCGCCCGGGCCGCCTCATCCGCCTGCTCCCATTGCTCGGCCCACTTGCGGAACCCGTCCAGGCCCACCCGCATCGAGGCCTCCGGGTCTGCCCCCCGCACCACAACTGCGGGCACCGGCGTTGCACTCGCCGGGCCCGCCGGGGCCACCGCCCCCACCGTTGCGGTTTCAATCGCCGGCGGCACCGCGGCGGGGCCACCCCGACGCAGCACCACCACCGCGATCCAGACCGCCACACCGACAACCGAAAGGGCGAGAAGACGTCTCTTGTTCATCATGCAGGAAAAGGCAGCCCCTCCAACCGAACGGACGGGAAACCTCCGAGCATGTCCTACAACACCCCACCCCCCGCGTTACACGGATCCACAACTTTTTTTAGGTAATTCGCCACAATCTTAGCAGTCGACATCAGGAGGCTGTGGTCGCCCCCCATTGTAGGCCGGGTGCCCCACCCGGCGGGAAACTGGGATCTGGAAACTGGGAACTGGCAACTCCCCCCTCCCCCACGCCCCTCACTGCGCCTCCCACGCCTCCAACGGCAGCCCGGGCGCGCAGTGCAGCAGCACCCGATCCCCATCGCCAAACCGCATCCAGTTCCGCGCGTTAGGCACGTTCACCTGCATCCGTTCCCGACGCATCAACCCCGGCTCGCGGCCCGGCAACGCCTCCCAGAACCGCAAGGTCCGGTCCCCCGACGTCGCCACCACGTTTCCATCCCCTGACACCGCCAGCGCCGTCACCGCTCCCGTCTGCGCCCGCCACCCCTCCGCCGGCAACTCCTGTCGGGTTCCCACGTCAAACACCCGAACCCATCCATCCTCGTTCCCCACGAACAACCGCCGCCCATCCGGATGGAAGGCCACCGCAGTATCGTAATCCGCCGGATTCCCCAAAGCCACATGCCCTGAGTTGACGTCGTCGACCCGATACAACCGCACGCGCCGTCCGATGAATCCTGTCACCGCGATCCACCTGGAATCCGGCGACACATCCATGCAGTTCACACCATTCGAGCCATGCAGCATCCGCTCATCCCCCGTGCCCACTGCCAGACGATTCTCCAGATCCACCACGAACAAACGCCCGGGCAGCAAACCAACGATGTTCCGGCCATCCGCGCTCAGCACTCCCCGCACCATCTGACCGAATCTCGGGTACGCCTCCGTTCCCCGGATCCTCCAAAGACGCGTGGGAGCCTTGCCCTCCGCGGCCGGAAGCCCCCACACATCGATCTCATCGGTCCCCGCGTGCCGCGTCACCGCACGACCATCATTCATCACCGCCACCGCATGCGTCCCCTCGGGAAACGCGTGACGGGCACCGGTCTTCCGATCCCAGAGCCAGCATTGGTCCGTTTCCCCGCGGTACAGCACGAACCTTCCGTCGCGGGATGCCGTCGGGTGTTCCCAGGGATTGGACGTCCGCACGCCGGAGACCCGCGACCCAAGGATCGCCGCCTCCCGAGGCCACCACGACAGCGTGCCATCCTCGCTGGCGGTCAACCAACGCCCGCCCGCCCTCAACGCGAGCACATCGTGGATCCGCTCCCGATGCCCGAGAAAGAACTGGAACCGCCCCTCTCCCGCGGTCCGGCTCAACAGACGTTCGGGAGGTTCCTGCGGACCTTCACTCCCCACGGGCTGGCTGAGCCCCGGACGCGCCCCGTCATCGTACGTCAGCACGACGGGTGGCTTTTCCCCGTATCGCAACGTCCGCAGCACCGCATCATCCGTCGCCACGGCCACCACCGGTTCCGACGAATCCGTGGCAATGCCCCGGATCTGCGCCGGGAACGCCTGCCGGAGCATGACCTCCCCGGTTTCCAAAGAGACCACCTCCAGATGTCCCATCAACCCTGTCGTGTCCCCAAGACACTGGATCAGGTGGCGGCCATCGCCCGAGAACGCCAGCAACCCCGCGTCCATGACCCGCGTGGAGATCGTACGCAGGATCGTCGGATTGGGAGATTCCAGATCGGAGCTCTTCAGGATCTGGATTTCGCTGCCGGCTTGCCCGATCCGCACCCACGCCAGCCATTGTCCATCCGCCGACATCGCGAACGGCGCGTGCCGACGCTTCGGGATCACCCGCGTCTCACCACTGACGACATCAAAGATCTCCGTCGCATCGCCGCGGTCTGCCCCCCACAGGATGGTCCCGCCGAGCAGCAGGCGTCGGTCATCCAGCCACAAGCCCGCCATGTGCCGACCCGCCGCCGTGTGCAACACCTTTCCCGTCGCCGCCTCCAGCACCATCAAGAGGTCCCCATCCGCGCAGAACAGGTGCCGCCCATCCGGCGCGAACCCGATCCCGTGGAACCCCCGATCCAACACCACGTCCGCGTGGCGATCCTCCAACGCCGGAATCGAGATGCCCTCCTCCAACACGTCCGTCAACGGGTCCAGCCAACGCAACACCCGATCCTCGCCCACCATGGCCACCCGCTGCCGTTGCGGAACCCACGTCATGCAACGCACCCCGCCCCCCGGAACCACCCGCTGCCGCGTCGAATCGCCCTGGTTCAACCAGCTCAACAGCCGCCACTCAAACCGCCCCTGCCCCGACCCCTGCATCGCCAGCAACCGCGCCGCCCGCCCGAGATCCCCCTTCTCGCGGGCCGACATCGCCTCCGCGATCTGCGCAAAATACGCGTTCTCCCCCGACTTCCGCTCGGCCGCCACCGCCAGCAATCCGCTCACCTCCGACTTCCGCAGGTTGTCCTCCGCCCGCTGCCATTGCGAAAGGATCCCCGCCGCCCCGATCCCCAACGCCAGCATCAGGAACCCCACCAGCGTCGTCGTCACCGGCCGCATCCGGCACCAATGCCACGCCTGCTCCACCCACGTGATCGCCCGCGCATGGATCGGTTCGCCGCGCAGGTACCGGTCCAGGTCGTCCGCCAGCTCCGAGGCCGTCGCATACCGACGCTGCTCGGGATTCTCGAGGCATTTGGAACAAATGATCGCCAGGTCGCGGTCCACGTGTCGCCCCAGCTTCGAGGCCGTCGGCTGACGCGATTCCGCCACCTCGCGGATCAGTTCCAGCGTCGACTTCGCCGCGAACGGCGGCCGCCCGGAAAGCAGGTGATGCAACACCGCCCCCAGACTATAGAGATCCGATCGCACCCCGGCCGCCGATGCCCCCGACCGCGCCACTTCGGGGGCCATGTACGCCGGCGTTCCCAACACGACCTCGGGCAACGTCATCGTCCCACCGCCGTCCAGTCGCTTCGCCAACCCGAAATCCGTCACATGCGGGACGCCGCTCTCGTCGACCAGGATGTTCGACGGCTTCAGGTCCCGATGCAGCACGCCATGGTCATGCGCGTACTGCACCGCCCGCGCCACCGTCGACATCAAATCCGCAACCCGACGGCACCGCGCCGGATCCCGGGCATCGGGAGGCACCACGTACTCCGCCAAGCGCGCTTCCAGGCTTCCGCCCTCCACCAGCTTCATGCTGAACCACGGCCGTCCATCCGATTCCCCGAACTCGTACACCGGAACGATGTTCGGATGATCCAGTCCCGCCGCGATCTCCGCCTCGAACAGGAACCGTTGCCGCATCGACGCCCGCGACGCCGTCGTCACGTGCACCAGCTTCAAGGCCACGATGCGCTTCAGACGTCGCGAACGCGCCTTGAACACCACCCCCATTCCCCCACGCGCGATCTCCGACAGGATCTCGTAATCGCCCAGATCGCCCCCCAGCGATTCCACCTCGTCCAGGTCGCCGAACAGGAGGCTGCGTTGCAGGCACGCGGCGCACAGCCCGTTGGCGTCATCCGCCTCCAGGACGCCATGGCAGGACACGCACAACGCCGCTTGGTTCATCGCTCCCACTTCCTACAACAACGCCCACCCCATGTTACCGGGAATCGCTCAGCCCGCTTCCCGGCCCAGCGCCGCGATCAGATGCCGGATCTCATCATCCACGTCCCGCGGATCGTTCACCTGGCTCGCCACCTCCGCGCGGAAAAGCTCGCGATAACGCGCCCGGAACCGGTGCAGCGCCGTCCGGAACGCCCCCGGAGCCATGCCCAGCGATTCCGCCTTCTCCGTCAGCATCGCCCCGTCCGCCCCCAACCCCAGCAACGGCTTCATCGCCTCGAACCGCGCCACCTGATCCAGCTCGCGATACTCCTGTTCCAACGACTTCAGCACCCGTGCCAGCACCGCCTTCGCCCACTTGCGGTCGAACAACGCCTCCTGCGGCATCTGCGCCGCCTCGTCATGCCGGAACGCCTCTTCCGCCGTCTCCACATCCAACGGCACCACCTCCACCCCGCCCCCACGCTTCTGGCGGTTCGTGTGCCGCCACTGGTTCGTGCAGAAGTTCCGCATTGAGGACATCAGGAACGACCGGAACCGCCCCCGGCTCCGATCCGCCCCCGCGTACACCTTCTGTTCCAGGAAATACTCGAAGAACCCCTGGGTCAGATCCCGCGCCTCCTCCGCCTCCACCCCTTGCGTCCGCGCGAAGACGTACAATGGAGCCCAATAAGCGCGGCAGATCTCCGCCAGTGCCGCCTCGGCGCCCGGGGCACGACTGTCCGCGGCATCCGCCACCAGGCTCCAATGCGTCGTCCGAAAATCACGCGTCCCTTGCGTCCCTTCTGGATTCATCTGGGGAAGCCCAACCTTTGGACACCCGGGAACCCTCCGTCGAGCCGTTTGATGCAGGGGTCCTTTCGCCCCAACCCTACCCCCAGCCTACCCCAAGCCTACCCCAACCCCACGCCATTGGAACGGGGTGGCGACGTCCCCGTCGCCGTTCCAGAACCCTGACCCAGTCAACGAAGACATCCCCCTCGCCGGGCACCCACCTGAAACCTTGAATCTTGAAACTTGGCACTCCCCCCCTCCTGTGCATTCATTTGCCCGTTGGTCCGCCAACCCCGCGTCCCGATAGCTCAAATGGATAGAGCAGCGGTTTCCTAAACCGCGGATCCAGGTTCAATTCCTGGTCGGGACACCATTCCCTGCGGGTGCGCCTTCCAGCACGGCCGTTTCGCCCGCCTGCGTTGTCCACTCGATCCGGCCCCCGCTCAGAAGGGTGTCCGCCTGCCCCGCACGCCGCAGGGTCACCCGACGCCCCGGCCACGGGTTCACCATCCGACATTTCCGTCCGCGCTCACTCTCCACCACCACGCGCACCACCTCGCCGTTCCGAAGCTCGGAACTCACCAGGAAGGCACCCGGTGTCCGCAACCGTCCAAAGGACGCCGCCCGATCGCGCGGCCACACCGGGAACACCCGCAGCACACCCTGATGCGCCTGCAACAGCATCTCGTTCATCGTCGCCGGCACCCCGGAGCAGTTCTCGATGCCTCCGCCCCCGGTGAAGATCATCAGGTTCGGAAACCCACAGGTCTCCAGCTGCTCCCGCATCCGCGCCAGCACTTCCACCGGATCATGCCCAACCCGCACCGCCCCCGGGAATGTCATGCTGAACCCGTTGAAGTGTCCGATCCATTCCGACCGCGCCCAGCCACGGACATCCTCCTGCAACACCTTCAACAACCCCGGATCCGATTCCAGCCCCACCACCGTCGACGGCCACACCATCCCCATGAATTCCAGTCGCGTGTTGTTCCGTGTCGGACCCACCCGTGCCGCCGCCGGCCCGGATTCCGCCCCGCGCAATCGTCGGATCCCGTCCACCTCGACCGTCGGGAACGCACTCAGCCGATCCAGGATGTCCCGCCACCGATCCCGACGATCCCCATCAACGCCCAGCTCCTCGCTGACCTCCAGCATTCCCCGGAACAGGTTCCGGACCAGCCCCAGGGACAGGCAGTTGTTCCGGTCGCTACCGCCGTCCCCCACCTCGCCCGACGCATCGCGCGTGATCACGTAACGCCCCCCGTCCAGCTGGAGATACGACTCCCAGAACCGCGCCACCTCCTGCAGGAACGGGTAGACCCGACGCGCATACCCCATGTCCCAGGTGTACTCGATGCGCTGCAGCATGTTCACCGCCGCGAACGCCGCATTGCTCTTCTGCCCAAGGAACATCCGTCGCCCCTCGCCCGGAATCCCATGCCCGTCCGGCATGAACGAGGTCTCCAACCCCTGCGGCCCGATTCCCACGTCGTAATAGACGCCCGGCACCTTCAGGAACTCCTGCGCATTCGCCCGCGCAATCGGCAGGTACTCGAGGATTGGCGTGTCATAGGGCTCCGCCAGTTCCGGATGATTCGACGAAAACACCCCCCACCACGGGGCCTGATGGTTGTAGTTGAGGTGGTAGTCGGCCTGCCACGACGGGCCATCCGCCGTGATCCAGTTCCCGTACAGGGATGGGGCAAACCGCGGATTCCTCGAACACGAGGCCAGCAGGTACTGCGACCCATGGTAATACCGCTCGATCAACGGATCCCCGATCCGCACGAACGACCGCGACCAGAACCCGCGCCACCACGCACGGTGCTGTTCCCTCAACGCCACGAGTCCCTCCCGCGTCCACGTCCCCACCCGGCGCTGGGCCTCCGCCAGCGGATCCGACGCTTCCTCCCGGGTCACCACCGACGCCACCACGTACACCACCCGACCCGGCTGCAACACGAACCGGTCCGCGGACCAACCGTCCCCGCGGCTCCACGGCAACCCCGGCTCCCGATGCCCCAGCAGCCGCATCGCGACCGCCGCTTCGGTCGTCCGCGCCGACGGCTTCCGTTCCAGCGCCATCGTGTTCGTCGAGCTCACGAAACGCCGCACCGCCCAATACCCGTCCGGGAGGTTGCCCGACGCTGTCTCCGCCTCGTTCCCACTCATCGGCCACAGCTTGACCTCCACCCCCGTCAGCGCCGTCGGGGCAAAGGGATTGGCATCGGCCGGATCCCCCTGCACCGACAACTCGATCACCAGCAGGTTCTCCGTCGCCGCCACCCACGAGCGCATCTGGATCTCCGTTCCTGCCCGCGTGAAGGGCGGCGGATCCTCCACCCGATGCGCCGTGCGCAGCCGATGGATCACCTCCGCCGTCCCGGGAATCTGCTCCGCGTGATAAACCCCGCCGTTCAAGGCCGGGATCACGACGTCGATGCCCCCGATCGGGGCCGGGTGTGCGTTGGGATAGATGGTCTTCGTCTTCCAGAAATCATTCTTTGAAAGATGGAACCGGTGAACCTCCGGACACGCCGTCGGCGCATTGGTCCGGCGCGTCACCCGCGCTCCCCCTTCCTCACCCAACCCGAAGTAGCGCAACCGCTCGTGGACCGCCCCGATCGCCACGCCCAGATCCCCGTTCCCCAGCAATGGCCCGTCCGGAACCTTCCGCGTTGGGAGGACATCCGGCGGTGCTTCCCACACACCCCGACAGGACGCCACGGCCTCCAACGCCTCGCGCGCCACCCACGCTTCCATTTCCCCGGCCGACTCCGGCACCGCCGCCGCGCACAGGCCCGCCGTCCCCAGGCAAAGCCCGAATCCCCAACTTCTCCAACCACGCCACAACATTCCCAACCCTTTCCCAGCCCAAGCCCAATTCAAAGCGCCAAGCCGGCGTCCAGCTGGAGCTGGGTGCTCTTGACATTGCCTCCTTTGGAACGGATCCGGGGCGGCGATGTCCTCATCGCCCTGGGAAAGGCTTCGGAACGGCGACGAGGACGTCGCCACCCCGTTCCATGCGGGGGCTGTTTCAGGATGCGCCCGCTGGAGTTCCAGATCCCAGGGTTCAAGCTGGAGTGCCCGAAACCACAAATGACACGATCACCGCGGCCGCCATCCCGTCATCCTATCCATCCCAAAAGTGGCACGATTCATGGTAAGCAAAAACCCTGTGATCCCCAGAACCAAGCTCCCATTGGCGCTTGTCGCCATTCCCCTCCTGAATTTGTGCGCCGCACCCGGCGACCTCCGGTGGTCCCGCCCAGCCCCGAATCGAATCTGGCTAGGCACCGCCGTGACACCCGACGGCTCCGTCATCGCCGTCAACAGCCCCGCGGCCACCGGCAATGGCACCCTGCTCCGCGTGGCACCCGACGGCACCAACACCCTGCAAGCCGTGGTGGCCTTTGGAACCGCGCAATCTCCTGTGATCCGACAGGATGGCACCGTCCTGGTCCTCGATCGTTCCGGCATCGTCCGCGCCTTCGACAACCAACTCCAGCCCCTCTGGACCCAGAGGGTCGGGAGAGCCACCACCGCCCTCGCCCTGCTTCCCGAAGACCGGCTGGCCATCGTCGCCGACAGCGCCGATGGCGGAGCCCGCAGCCTCACGGTCCTCGCCAAGGACGGCAAGGTGACGGCCAACGCCACCTTGACGATGTCGGGCATCAGCCGCTCCGGTCCCCTGGTGCGATTCGCGGACGGATTCCTGGCCTGCACCGGCGACTCAACCTCGGAACTGTTCCTCCCCCCGACCGGGCTGAACACCCCCGTCCAGGAATGGCCCTTCGAGACGTTGGAGGTCATCGGCCTCGCCCCAATGGCAAGCCTGGGCATGGCCGTAACCCAGTCCAACAGTGTCGCCGGCCTGCGCGCGGGCACCGGCATCGTCTGGTACCGCGCCAACCTGCAACCCTCCACGGCACCGGTCGTCACTCCCGACAACCGCGTGGTCTTCGGCACGGCCAACGGCCAGGTGATGGCCCTGAACTCCGACGGCACCACCGCCTGGACCCTGGCCACCACTTCCACGGCACCCGTGGCATCGGTCCCCGCGATCGCCGAGGACGGTACCGTCTGGGTCGGTGCCGAAGACGGAATCCTGCGGGGCATCGGACCCGATGGCACCGTGCGCTGGAGCCTCCCGCTCGGCAGCGCCATCCGCGGCCCGATCTCCCTGCTCCCAAACGGCGACGTCGTGTGCGGCACCGCCGCCGGCACGCTCGCCTGCGTGGAAGGCTCCGCGCCGCTGGCCCGATCCGGTTGGCCAAAGTGGCAAGGGGACGCCGCCAACACCGGCAACGATTCCTCTGCTGGAACCATCCCTCCAGCCGCCACCGGCCTGAGCGCGACCGACTCCGGTGAAATCCGGGTCTCGTGGGATCCCGTGCCCGGAGCCCGTAGAGTCGAGATATGGCGCTCCACCAACGCCTCTGTCTCCGACGCCGTCCTGCTGCCGGGCCCCCGGGATCGCAACATCATCCCGGGCACCGAGTACCGGTACTGGATCCGCGGCACCAACGGACTGGGTGTCGGACCGTTCGGAGAACCTGCCGTGATCGTCCCGCAGCGGCTCGCGTGGACCGTGATACCCGCCGGAGAACCCGTGCCCGCCTCGGATTCCGTCCCCCCCGACGAGCGGAGATTGATCACCGGCATGGCCGAACTCAGCGACGGACGTCTCGCGGTCTCCGGAATCACCGCGGGTCAACGGCTGCCAGCCCTCACCCTGCTGAACCGGGACGGAACCACGGCCTGGCAATGGAAGGGCACGAACCCGGTTACCAGTGCGACCGCCCCCATGATCGACCCCGACGGACGCCTCGTGTGCGGCTTCGGCTTGCGCCTAATGACCTTTGATCCCGATGGCACGCAAGTGTCTTCCCTGGTCTCGCCCTACCCTTGGGAAGGCGCGCTCGCGATGGGTTCGGGCGGACGGGTGCTGGGATTGGGAGTCAATGATCCCCAGACGTACCGCCTGTATTCGGTCCACCGCGCCAACGGCAGCATCACACTGCTCAGATCGCAGCCACACCTCTGGCCGAGCGACAGCCTGCGGGTCGCTGGAGATGGCACCATCCTTTGGTCGTCCGATACCGAGGTCGAGGCCCTGACCGCCTCCGGCCAGGTTCGTTGGTCGCGGCCATTCGCCGGCGGAAGCGTCCTGTCCGGAAATCGCGTGCTCGTGGTGTCCTCGGCGCGCGTCGAAGTCCTGGCCACCGACGGCACGGTCCTTCGATCCTACCCGGCTCCCTCCTTCAGCCCCGCCCGCCAGATCGATCATCCCCGAATCCGCGCCAGCCTGCCCGTCGTCGAGGACGGCTCCGGCACGGTCTGGTACGCCGCCGGAGCCGACGTCGTCCGGCTCGCGCCGGACAGAGCCCCCGAGTTACTCGTACCCGCGACAGTCCTCCACGGCGCAATCACTTCGTTGGCCGTGGATCGCAACGCCCGCCTGCTGGTCTCGCGGCTTGAATCGAACCGGGAGTTCACGCGCGTCGACCTGCTCGCCACCGACGGCACGCCGCTCGAAGCCTGGACCGGGTTCGGTGGCTCCTTCTACCCGCAATGGATGCCGATCCTCGCCTCGACCGGCCGACTGTACCTGGCCAGCGACGTCGGCGTGGTCGCCGCCTTCCACGCCCCGTTCGACGCCGACCCGGCCGCGCCGTGGTCCCAACCGCGCCGGTCCGGGGCGGGCGACTCCCGCGCACCCCAGGCGGGGTCCGTCGCCACACTTCCCGTGAACCTGGTGGTGCCTGCCCGCGGCACCAACGGCGTCCGGCTCACCTGGACCTCCACCGGCCAGGCCGTCGGTTACGAAGTCCTGCGGTCGGAGGATGGGAATCTGGCCAACGCCACGGTGATCGGCACCACCGATCTCAAGACGAGCCACTTCGACGACGCGGGTGTGAATGCCGGCACAACTCCCACCTACTGGGTGCGCACGGTTTCCGGAAACACCATTGCCGTATCGGCACCCCAGAGGGCGCTGCCGCGGCCGCAGCAGCTGGGCCATTTTGCGATGGGGGTCACAGACGGTTCGGGCGAGATCGCCGTGGGACTGGACGGAACGATCGTCGTGGGCGCGAGTTCCAGAGGCCGCGCCCGAGGATTCCTTCCGGACGGCACCGTTGCCTGGGACTCGGCCTTTCCGGCGCCGGTGTACTCGGCGATCCCGATCGGGTTGCCGTCGGGTGAATGGGAGTTCTCGACGTTCAGCGGTGCCGGCATCGCCTTCGTGCCCACCAACAGCACGGCCGTGAATGTGCGTCATCCATCCATCCGGCTGACCGGGCTGCCCGGCGGTCGCGGAATCTATGCCACCTCGGCCGGGATCGTCGGCATTCGCGCGGTCGGCACCACGAATCCACTCGCGCCCCTGATGGGCACGAATTCGTTCCGACCTTTCGAGTTCGCATCCGCAGACGGAGCCATCTATGTGCCCCTCCGGTCCGGTGAACTGGTCTGCATGGATGCCGACGGAACCGTGCGCTGGCGGAGCCACCAGCCCGGCGCTACCGGCTGGGCTCCGGGTCCCGACGGCTCCGTGCTGGTCAGCCTCAGCAACCCGAGCTTCGCCTGCATCGAAGCCGACGGCACCACGCGCTGGAGCCTGCCGGGTGACTGGAGGTATCCCGTGTACGACCGGGACGGCGGCATCGTCGCCAAACGCCTGGAAGCCGACGGCCAAACGCGTCTGTTCAGCCTGGATCCGGTGGACGGACGGGTTCGGTGGAACCTCGAGTTGCCGACCGACTCGCGCTGCCCGATCGCGTGCGCCGACGGAACGGTGATCGTGTCCTGGGGTTCGTTGATCTGGGCTGTCTCGGCGACCACCGGGGCTCCCGTGTGGGCCGCCGAAACCGGAACGCTTGGCACCGCCCCCGCGAATCAAATCCGGGTCTCGAATGCCCGGCTCAACGCCGACGGCCTGCTCGCGGTGCCCATGGCCGCGGGCCGATGCGTCGTGTTCCAACTGGCCACCGGTCCGGCCGCTTCGGGCTGGCCGATGTTCCGACACGACTCCCTCAACACCGGCCTGCAGGGCGGCGACTCGCCCCGCGCCCTGGTCCTGCGCCGCGGACTTGCCCCCGACGGCCACACACCGGTGATCCGCATGGCGGCCGCAGACGGCGGAGTCTTCCTGCCCATGGCCGGCGAAGACCTGCACGCGCTGCGCCTCATCCGGAATCCGATCTGGGAATCGGAAACGATCCCCGGCGAAAACGGCCCCCTCACGCGCCCGATCCTGCGCATCGACCTGGACCCCACCCGCCCCGCCCTCTTCCTCCGCGCAACGGCACCGTGAGCGGCGAGGGAGTGCCAAGGTTCAAGAACCTCCGCGACGGGCGCATCTTGACGCTGCCCCCTTTCGAAAAAGGATTCGGGGCGGCGATGTCCTCATCGCCCTTGGGGATGGCTTCGGCACGGCGACGAGGACGTCGCCACCCCGCTGCAACCGGGGACTGTGTCAAGATACGCCCCTCTGCGCGAATGTACTGAGGACCCGTTCGTTGAGTCGCCGCCAAGGATCTGAAGGCCGGGTGCCCTCACCCGGCGGGGTTCGCCCACCTTTCTGGGAACTGGGATCTGGCGACTGGCAACTCCCCCTGCAGGCCGGGTGCCCTCACCCGGCGCATGCATTGAAGAAGCTAAAGGCGCCGCAGACCGCCCGTTCATTGCTGCAAAACACCCTTTCCGTAGAGGGTAGGTTCTCCGCGGGAGATTTCTTCTGCCTGGAGACGACCTGCTCCGGCGACGCACGTCGAAGGCAGGGCCAAGGGTTCCTTCCCCGCTCAATCGCGCTCTGGGAAGAATGGCTCAGTTCCCCCGCTGCCATCTAGCGCCATGTAGCCATGACCATCGCAGCCTTCTTGAGATTCGTGATCCGCGACTTGAAGGCTCCACCCACGAGTGAGGCCCGACTTTGCTGAGCAAGCGCGTCCGCACAGCTCCGTTGGCCGCGCTCCAACCCTCACAGACGGGCCTTGCCTTCAAGCAGCTTGATGCTCCCTGTGGACACCACCCGTCCAGGCATGCCCAGGCGATAATCATCCCGAAGTCCTCAACCCCATCACCCAGCTTTGGGCTAGACACCCGATTCTCCGCTTCCAAAGCTCTCTTTAGCGGATTCACCCGTGGTATCCCTGCCCCATGTCACAAGCTCCTGACTCCGACATCGATCACCTCACCACCCAACTCAGGCGCTTCCGCGACGAACGGGACTGGGGTCAGTTCCACCAACCGAAAGATCTGGCTATCGCCCTGAGCGTCGAGGCTTCGGAACTTCTTGAGCTCTATCTATGGAAATCCTCTGAAGATGCGAATGTAGCCCGCGTCCGGGAGGAACTGGCCGACGTGTTCGCCTACGCCCTCCTTTTGGCGGATCGCCTTGGCCTAGATGTCCGCGAGATTGTTGAGGCAAAACTGTGCCTGAACGCCGCGAAGTACCCAGTGGAACAATCACGCGGTTCCAACCGCAAGTACACGGAGCTCGGATCATGATCCTCTACCACGCCCCTAGGGATCGTTTCCTCGGCGATCTAGAAGCCTCCCGCGTCGATCAACTCCTGGTGGAGGCGTTCCGCAACCAGCTCCGCATCGGCGTCTCGCCAGCCGAGATTGCCAGCTGGAGAAACTCTCTGAATTACATCGGAAACGTGCTTCGCGCCCCCGAATTCCCCGCCGATCTGGGTGTCAGTGTCGAATGCCAGATCCCTTCGACCAACAAACGCATCGACGTCGTGCTCACCGGTCAAGGCAACGCCGGCTCGGATCACGCGGTCATCGTGGAACTCAAGCAGTGGGAAATCGTCCAAAGAACCGAATGCGATGGAATCGTCCGAACCCGACTCGGCCAAGGTGAACGCCAGGTCATCCATCCCAGCTATCAGGCGCTCTCTTACGCCCGGCTCCTTCGGCAATTCAACGAGGCGGTGCACACCGGCGGGATAGAACTGCATCCCTGTGCGTTTCTCCATAACTGCACCCAGCCGGGCGAGATCCGGGACCCGTTCTACGCCGAATACCTCGCTCAGGCCCCGGTATTCCTCCGCCACGAAATCTCCGAACTCCGTGGCTTCATCCGGGAATTCATCCGCACCGGTGACACCGGCGACATCCGCGGCCGGATCGAACGGAGCCGGTTGATCCCAAGTCGACAACTGGCTGATGCCGTCGCTGGCATGCTCGACCAGAACCCCGAGTTCACACTCATCGACGAGCAGAAGCACATCTTCGAGACGGGTCTTTTCCTCGCCCGCAAGTCCGCGCAACGCCGGAAGCAGGTTCTGATCGTCGAAGGTGGACCGGGCACCGGAAAGAGCGTGGTTGCCCTGAACCTGCTGGCGCGACTGACCACCGAAGGGCGCTTCACACAGTATGTCAGCAAGAACAGCGCACCCCGGGCGGTCTACAGCGAGAAGCTAGCAGGACGCCGCCGGAAGTCGGAGATCTCCGGGCTTTTCCGGGGGTCCGGATCTTACACCGACACCTCGTGCGATTCCCACGACTGCCTCATCGTCGACGAAGCGCATCGCCTCAACCTCAAGTCCGGGCTCTTCGGCAACCTGGGAGAAAACCAGATCAAGGAACTCATCTCGGCGGCCCGATGCTCAGTGTTCTTCCTCGACGAAGATCAACGGGTGACACTCCAGGACATCGGCTCCAAGGAGGAAATCCGATCGTGGGCAGGGCGCCTTGGGGCTGAAGTCACCGAGATGCAACTGGAGAGCCAGTTCCGGTGCAGCGGCAGCAATGCTTTCCTTGCCTGGCTCGATCACATTCTGGGTATCCGGCTGACTGCCAACACCGACCTGAAGGGATCCGGGTACGAGTTTCAGGTGGTCGACTGCCCACGGCAACTCCACGACGCGATCCGCGCCCGCAATGTCGACAACCGCGCCCGAGTCGTCGCAGGGTACTGCTGGGACTGGGTAAGCAAGAAACCCGGTAAGGCATCAACCCCGGATATCATCCTGCCAGCGGCTGATGGTTCCCGATACACCGCCCAGTGGAACCTCGGTTCCGACGGCATGCTCTGGATCATGAATCCCGGTTCCGTCGAGCAGGTGGGCTGCATCCACACCTGCCAAGGACTCGAGGTGGACCACATCGGCGTCCTGATCGGCCCCGACCTCTGTTTACAGGACGGTCGTCTGGTGGCGAATCCAGCCGCACGTTCCTCTGGCGACAAGAGCATACGGGGATGGAAGGGGCAGCGGAAGTTGGACCCGGCCGCAATCGATGCGCTCACTGACCGCATCATCCGAAATACCTACCGCACCCTGATGACCCGCGGCATGAAGAGCTGCCACGTCTACGCGACGGATCCCGCCCTGCGCCAGTGGCTCCGCGATCGAATGTAGCCCGACGGGCTCGCCAATGCCCGTGCGAGCGCGGGAAACCGACGGTGGCCCTGACTCCATGCGATGGATCCACGACCATCGCCAACAACAATCCCATCCCCCTCCGAAGCCGACATCCGCCTTACCCGGGAACTCATCCAGGTGGGCAGATTGATCAAGATCGAGGTGCTCGACCACGTCATCGTAGGCCGCGCGACCACCGATCGGCCCCGCGATTATTCCTCACTACGAGAGCTGGGGTTTTTCTGTTAGGCGCAGGGAGGATTATCCGCAGATGAGGCAGTTGACACAAATCCAGCCGACGGCGGTCGAGGAGTTCAAGGGCACCTACAGCCTTCAGCTCCTCCAACGATCTGTGGTTCGGGTATTCGGCCTCGGATGTTGCGCTGACTGCGACGATCGCGGGTGATCGCGCGCCCTCTCTGTACCAGTGGCTAAACGGCTGGATGTCGGCTTATCGGCACCCCTTCCCTGCGGTTGGTGCAGACGTCATCACGCTTTCGGCGTGCAGTGCCGCATCTGTGCAATCACGCTCATCGCCATACTTGGAGATGAATCCATCCATCGCGAATCCCAATAACTTCGAGAACCAGTCTCTTGAGCAAAAATCGCTCCGTGTCGTCACCGGCGGCTCGGCAGACTTCTCAGAACTGGCCAAGGATTGCGTCTGCTTCGCGAATGGTGCGGGCGGACGGATTCTCGTCGGGATCGAAGATGGGGACCTGCTGCCGCCACCCGGACAGCGCATCGATCCCGCCATGATGGACCGGGTGCGCAGGCGCATTGGCGAACTCACGGTCAACGTGCAGGTGCTGCCGGAGATTCAGCGCTACGACAACGGCGGCGAAGTGCTGGTGCTGACCATCCCCCGAGCGGCCGGCGTGGCCTCGACCAGCGATGGCCGCTACTACCTGCGGGTCGGAGACAGCTGTCAGCCGGTGGTCGGTGACGATGTGCTCCGGCTGGCGACCGAGCGACCCTCGACCCCTTGGGAGACCCTGACGCATCTGGGCGTGTCCGTCGCCAACGCCGATGTCGCCAAGACCACGAACTGGTGTGCCGCCATCCGGGCATCGGACCGGGTGAAGGCGTCCGTCCGGGCATCGGACCGGGTGAAGGCGTCCGTCCGTGAGAAGTCCGACGGCGAATTGCTGGAGCACTACGGCCTCGCGGTCGCAGGCGTCCTGACCAACCTTGGGGTCCTGCTGATTGGGAAGGCGACGGACCGTGCCCGACTGGGCTCGGCACCCGTGGTTCAGGCCATTCGGCGCGATGCCCAGGGAAAGAAAGTCGGCAAGCTGAGTTGGGATGACCACACCCTTTCTCCCATCGAACTGCTGGACGCCATCTAGACCGGCGTGCCGGACTTCCGGGAAAGCCATGAGGTTCCGGACGGCATGTTCCGCGCCACCATCCCGGCGTTCGAGGAAAGCGTCGTTCGCGAACTGCTGGTCAACGCGCTGGTCCATCGCCCCTACACGCAGCGGGGAGACATCTACCTGATCCTGGATCCGGAAAAGCTGGAGGTGGTCAACCCGGGGCGTCTGCCGTTGGGTGTCACACCGAAGAACATTCTGCACGCCAGCCGCCGGAGGAATGACGGTCTGGCCCGCGCGTTCCAAGACCTGAAGCTGATGGAGCGCGAGGGCAGCGGCTTCGACCTCATGTATGAGCGTCTTTTGGCAAGTGGTCGCGGATCGCCGACCACTTCTGAAGGAACTGATTCGGTCCACGTCGTCGTACCGAGGCGCATTCTCCACCCCGGCGTCATCCACTTTCTCGCAGAGGCAGACCGCAAGTTTGCCCTCAGCCAACGGGAGAAGATCGCCTTGGGGCTTCTCGCACCCACGGAAGGCCTTCTTGCAGTCGAGTTGGCCGATCTGCTCGAACTGAATGCCCCGTCCGAAGCAGGGCGTTGGATCGACCGGTTGATTCACCTTGGCCTCGTCCACGCGGCCGGCCGCTCCAAAGCAACCCGCTACTTTGTTCCACCGGATCTGCTGAAAGAAGCTGGGCTGGACCAAAAGACGACGCTCAAACGTCTCGCGCCGCACCGGCTGAAAGCGCTGATTCTCGAAGATTTGGAGCGGTATCCCGGCTCACCCATATCCGCGATTCACCGTCGGATCGGGTCGGAAATCTCGAACCGCGCCATCAAACGAGCCTTGGATGGCATGATCGACATCGGCCACCTGGTGAAGGTCGGGAACAACCGCTGGACCACCTATCACCTCGCAAGTTCTATCGACCAACCGACGTCCGATGGTCGATAGAACCAGGACTGAAATCCGTAAAGACCTGACAAAAAGCCATTTCCTATCGACCGCTTCCCACCATCGGTCGATAGAATGGCGCGAACCGGTCGATAGACACGCCGATCCAGCGCTGCCCTCATGCCCTGCCCCCTGTCATCCGTGATCGCTTCCCTCCTGGAAAAGGCGGCCTTGGACAACGGCTTCAACCGCGAACTTCCATCGCTTGGGGAGTGGCTCGCCTTTGCCAGCACGCAATGTCCGTTATCCATCTGGCTCGCCATGACCGTGGGCGGCGCATTCGCCCTCTCCCAGCACAACGTCGTCATCGCCCTTGGAACGATTGGCGCACCCTTCGTAGAGACGCTTCCCGCAGGGGCTGTGGGAGCCCGGGTCGTTCCTGACATCCCGACTCTCCACCACCTCATCCGCCGGGCCTTCCAGCTCAGCAAGACACTCCCCGACGAACTGCTCCACATCTTCGCCGCCCGAACCGCCACACTGCCACGAACAACCGAAGCCGAGCGCTTGGTCATCCAACGGGTTGGGCAGGACATCTTCCGGCAAGGCTTGCTGGACTACTGGGAGGGCCGCTGCGCCATCACGGGCATGGCCGTCCCTGAACTTCTCCGCGCCAGCCACATCAAACCCTGGGCCGCCTGCGAAACCGACGCCGAGCGCCTCGACGTCTACAATGGCCTACTCCTGGCTCCCCACCTCGACGCCGCCTTCAACCAAGGATTTATCAGCGTCGGCGATGACGGAAAGGTGATCCCGGCGCGGACTCTCCCTCCCGATGCCCATGAAGTTCTGGGCTTGGACGGGCACGCGAGTGTGCGCGGGTCCATCCATGCCCACCGTCCCTATCTCCGATGGCATCGCGAGCGCGTATTCCGCTTGGAGGCCGACCCTACTCAAACCCACCAATCGACGTAGGACGCCATGAAAAGTGACTGGAGTCGGGTGAATCGCGAGCGTCGGGTATGGACCCACGGGGCTGAACGGTCGGTCGGCTTCCCAGAACCATTAACCGGGGCAAATGCCCGAGGCTACAGTTCCGGCCCCCGCTATGAGACGATCCTTTGCCCTCTTTGCGAACAACACATTCCAAAGCGACAGGCGCACACTCACAGGGATCAATGCCGAGCCACATGGGAAGCCCGGATTCTGAAGCCAGCGTGGATTCAATCGGACCGAATGCTGCAACACTGGAGGAACCTACTCCACGCCGAACACATCCATGAGTACGCCAGAGTCATCTTGATGCTCCGGACACTCCTCGAATCTCACGCGTTCGAGAGGACAACAGCGCATCAAGGGGCCGTCCCATCGACCGCAATAGTCCAGCGCTACACAACCTTCCTCACGGATCGTGATCCTGCTCTGGGCAACGAGTTCCACCGATTGCACTCAGAATTGAACCAGATGCTTGCCTCAGCGGGGCCGATTGATGAAACGCTGGTGCAAGTCGCCAAGACCCGGTTGATCCGGCTCATATCGGAGTGCCAATGATTCTCCGCTGCTTTCGCGTTCGCGTTCCCAAGGCTTTGAGAAATTCTGAAATCCCATGAAACCCATGTCACGACGGACCAGCTTTCGCATCGGAGCCCTCTCCACCTCCGCACTTGCTTCGGGCGTCACGCTGGCCCAATCCGCACAACCCGAGCAGGCGTTCGAGTATGCCTCGGCTCGATTCGACAACGACACGACCTGCATCGTCTGGCCTGACGGATCGGTTGAGAAGGTCGCCACGACGATCGGGCGCAAGGATCCCGGCACGGCAGACATTCGAATCTGGTACCTGACGGTCGCCATGAACCTTATGGCCCGGAAGGGATTCCAAGTCGTCTACATCGACAACAAAGACGTCGTCATGTCGCGTTCTGGCACCAGGCCCGTTCGCGAGTATGCCGCCGTTCGCTTTACCGGGGACAACACCAGCATCGTCTGGCCTGACGGTGCGTTGGAACGGGTCCTTCCGGCTGGGACGAAGAAGTCCTACCAGCCTGCCGACATCCGGATGTGGTTCGTCACCGTGGCCATGAGTTCCATGGGACGCCGGGGCTTCAGGCCTGTGCGCCTTGACCGCGACATGTTCTGGCGGATGGACACGGTGGATTTCTGGATGGAGCGGGAGGTAAACGGATGAGCAAGCACCACCCGCTTCTTGCATCGATCGAAGGGGGCGTCGAAATGCCTGCGGCATGACCAGAGTGGAGGCACTAGGGTAAGTCCCGCATTTTTGCATTTGGCCCCACCTTAACCAAACCCGTCGAAGCTGGACATGGCCGGAACCATCAGGCAGGCATGGCGAATCCACCAGCGACCATCAAGTACACCGATCTCCGAAGCTCAGGCAATTGCATGAAGGCTTCGTGGGAAGCATGAGGAAGGGTTTGCCAAGGCCAGCGCGGGTGAATTGAAGTCTGCATCCGCCATGTACACCGAACTCCTCCGCTTCGATAAGGAACGATCGGAATCCTTGCAACGATGGCTGACGGGACTGCCTTCCTCGACTCTCGCAGGATGGCTGATGGATACCGCCATGCGGGATGACAGCCTCCGCGTGGTCCTGCGCTGTGAACAGGCCCAGGCGGCAGCGGGCGGATTCGATGTGGTCGCGCTCCGAGAGGCCATCGAGCACTTCACCGGAAACCTCCATGCCATCACCTGGCGGGAGTCTTCGGATTTCGGGAGGCGGCTGAACTCGGTCGTCGGACTGCTTTCCCGGGCGCTGGACCGGGGGCACTCCTCCGCCGTGATTGAACTCTGCGAGTTTGCCCTGCATCGGACAGAGCTGGCCGCCATGGGCATCCAGGATAGCGAGTACTGGTCCGATCACGTCCGGGACGAACTCTCCGCACTCCATCTCCGCGCCTGCCAGATGGCGAAGCCTGATCCTGTCGCGCTAGCCACCCGTTGCTTTCAGCTCCGGATCCATTCGGATCTGGGCTGGTTCGATCACTTTCCAAGGGACTACTACGAGCTGCTCGGGCCTTCCGGCGTCGCGACCCTGGAACGTCTCCTGACCGAGTCGGTGGAAAGCTCCCAGCCAGACAAGATCAGTCGCCGCCACCTGGATGTCGGCCTTGCACGGCTGAGGCAGGAACTTGAAGGCTGAAAGGGCAGCCGTTGGAAGTCATTCGGTTCGAAACAAGGCCGAGATCGTTTCCATGCAGTTGCAGTTTCACGCGGAGCCGCGGAGACCACGGAGAGAGAGCCCGATATCGAATCCATTCTCAGCGCATCCGCGCGCACCTGTCCCTGCCCTCGCCCGTCCATGTCATTTCGATCGCGGATCAGGAGGCTACGCGGCGGAGGCTTGCGCACTGTTCCGTAACGCTCCGAACTGTGGCGCAACCCGCCCAGGATTTGTTGAGGAGTTGGTTGTCGTGCAGTCGGTGGAAGGTTCGTCGAATGAGGAGTTGGTGGCGTCGTTGGCGGGCGACCACCGATCGGTCCCGGGATTACTCCTCGCTGAACGAGCTTGGCTCCTTCTGATCCGGCGAGGGCGGTCTATCCGCAGATGGCGCAGATGACGCCGATATTGGAAGCCACGGATTGAGGGAGGAGCGGAACGGTTATCCGCAGTTTTCACAGATAACACAGATTCCGGACCCCGGTTTGGACAATCACGGAATGACGATAGCCACGTTGGGACGGAACCGCGGTTACGTGCCCCTCTGGGCACCGAGCCTATAACGGGAGGAGAAGTGCCCGTCCGACGGTCACGACGCGCTCGATGATCTGGCGCCGACGGATCTCCACGTCCGGACCTGATGGCAATCCGTCCAAAGCGAAAGCAGCACCCCGCAGGGGGCCGCTCTGTTGAGAACCGGAATAAGTTCACGCGGAGACGTGGAGGCGCGGAGAATGGACCTTGGGCAGGGAGGCAGGCCAGTGACCGGTTGCCGGGGTTGCAAGGCTCGTGACCAGCCCCTCTCTCCGCGCTCTCCGCGGCTCCGCGTGAGACCGCTACTGCATGGTTCGGGTTGAGAGGGACAGGGAATCGGGAGTTTGGGCACCCGTAGCCGGGATCACCACTTGGTGGCTGATGACGATGAGCGAAAGGGCCACTTTCTCTGCGTCTCTGCGTCTCGGCGCGAGTCGTTCTCCGTCATCCAACGGCACGGACACAGATCAGAGGCTGCCGATAGGGCGGCATTTCGGGACGGCGCTACAACCGACGAAGCGTCCTCCAGCGTGATGCCGCCGCACTCCCTCAAGTGGTCGGAGCGGGACGGCGGTCCATCCAGCGCAAGGCCAGGCCCGTGCCGAGCGCGTACGGGAGCAGGACCACCGCCACGGCGATCCCATGGCTGGGCGGACCGGCATCGCTCAGCATCGCGTGGGCACGTTCGAACAATATCCAGGCCGCCAGACCTACCCACCAACTGGCTCCGCTGATCATCGGCCAGAGGAACCATCCGCGCACACGCCCCGCCGCGAGAAGGCCTGCCTGGCAAAGGCCATAGCAACCGCCGAGTGCGATGTACATGAACCAGACCAGCACCATTGAAAGCGCGAAGCCCAGGGCTGTCGCAAGCGGCCAGAGCAGCGTCACCCAGAGGGGGAGTCGCCGGTACAGCACCGTCGCCTGCGCCAGGCCCACAACGAAGGGACCCACGGCAAACACCCAGCCCGGTCCGGTCCTGGAATCCATCCCGAGCAGCACTAGCGCTGCGATCCCGACCAGCACCCCATGGGCGGCCAGCCAGATCGGCAGCGTGGGCATCGGCCCCCGGGGTTTCGAGGTGTCAGGAAGGGGATCGTGACTCACGGGAAATCAGGGCAGAGGTGAAGATCTGAGAACGGCCCCAGGAGTCTGGAGTCGGCCATCATGGCGGGCACCTGCACGCATGGTGCTTTTCTCACATAGGTCCCATGCAGCGCCTAGTCTTCGGCCACCCCGTGATCCGACAAACGACACCAAGCCGGCGGCCTCGGTGCGGCCTCAAGGGTATATGGCCGCACGAAACGCAGAGGCCGAATAAGGGAGTCGTGGTCCGTCTGCAACCCCTCCAGAGTTGGATGCGTAGAACACATCCAAACGTGGGGTACGCTTCGCGACCCCAGGCTATCGGCTAGAACGCCTCCGGCGTAGGAAAGCATCACGGCCGCAAAGCCCATGCGCCCTTCTTTCGGCCCTTTTCGTTCTTATCGGCAAAAACCCCATACACCCCTACTTCCCGCCGTCTTTCGGCTTTTGCGGTGCCGGGCTCTTCCGCGCGGGACCTTGCGGCTTGTCGGCCAGACGCTGGACGAGTTCGGCGACGAGGGGATTGGGGAAGCGTCGACTCGGGGTCACCGCGTAGAAGGTTTCGCGCACCTGCGGGATCCGGTGCGTTTCCACCAGGATGCCCTCCTTGATCTCGGACTGCACCACGACGGGCGGCACGAGGGCGAGGGCTTCCCCCTCGCGGGCGAGGAGACGGATCATCGCCATGTCATCGACCTCGGCGACGATCCGGGGCCGGACACCCGCCGATGCCAGGATCCGGTCGAAACCCGCCCGGGTGTTGCTCTCCTGGCTGGGCAGGATGATGGGAACGTCCTTCATGCCCTCGGGGAAGCGCAGCTTCTGCTGTTTCCATTTCGGCACCCCCACCAGGCTGACCGGTTGCTCGGCCAACAGATGGCTGTGCCAGTGGGTTTCCGAATCGCGTCGCGCCGGCTGGTTCGACAGCACCAGGTCGACCTGATGCGAGTGCAGCAGCACGAGCAACTCCGGGAGGCCGCCGGAACGGATGACCACCTCGACGTCATCGCGGTGCAGGACGGGGACGAGGAACTCGAGCTGGAAGTTGCGCGACAAGGTGGCCACGGCGCCGACCCGCAGGATCTGGCGTCCGCCGCGGGGCCGGTGCTGCATGACGTCGAGCAATTCGTCGCCCGCGCGTCCGATGGTCTCGGCATAATCCAGCGCGAGGCGACCGGCCTCGGTGAGCAGGAGGCCGGTGCGCCGCCGTTCGAACAGCTGGTGGCCCAGGCTCTCCTCCAATTGCTTCAGCTGGAGGCTGAGGGCCGGGGCCGAGAGGTTCAGTTTCCGGGCCGCCTGAGTCAGATTGAGCTCCCGGGCGATCAGCCGGAAGTACCGGAGGTGATGGTAATTCAGGAATGGCATGCCGTTTTAAGTTAAACCTAACGCTGAGTTTGAATGTGTGTAGTCGTCTAAAACAACCAGGAACCCATCCTGAGGGCCATGGAATCGACGTTGGGTCTGCTGCTGATCGCCGTGCCACTTGCCCCCCTGCTGGGCGGACTGGTGGGGCGTTTCCGCTCCCAGGATGGGTCGGGCCGGCTCGCCACACTCGCGGCATGGGGGGCATTGGTCCTCTCGCTGGTCCTGGCATTCGGAGCGTTCCGGGACGGCCCCGTGACCTTCCGGCTGATCCCCTCTGGCCCCGAACCGCTGTCGCTCCGCATGGATGGCATCGCGGCAACGATGAGCCTGCTGGTCTCCTTCCTTGGGTTGACGGTGATCCGGTTCTCGCGGCGTTACCTCGCGGGTGACCCGCGGCAGGCCCAGTTCCACTCGTGGATGAGCCTGACGCTCGCGGCTGTCCTGACGCTGGTGCTGTCGGCGAACCTCCTGCTTGTCTGGGTGGCCTGGGTCGCGACGAGCCTGTTCCTGCACCGGTTGCTGCTGCACTTCCCGGAGCGGACCGGGGCCATCTTCTCCGCCCGGAAGAAATTCGTGGTGAGCCGGCTGGGGGATGCCTGCCTGCTGGCCGCGGTCCTGTGGCTCTACCGGCAACACGGCACATTGGAACTGGACCGATTGTTCGCGGCGGCCGCCGGCGGGAAAACCAACGGGCTTCCCATCGTGGGCATCCTGGTGGCGGCCTGTGCCTGCCTGAAGTCCGCGCAATTCCCCTTCCACAGCTGGCTGCCCGACACCATGGAAACCCCGACACCCGTCTCGGCGTTCATGCATGCCGGCATCATCAACGCGGGAGGATTCCTGATCGTGCGACTCAGTCCCCTGCTCATCCACGCGCCGGAGGCGCTGGCCGGGTTGACGGTCATCGGATCACTGACGGCGGCCTTCGCGGCGGTGGTCATGCTGGCCCAACCGACCGTGAAGCGGGCGTTGGCCTTCTCCACGATCGCGCAGATGGGTTTCATGATGCTGGAGTGCGGGCTGGGCGCGTTCGGACTCGCCCTGATCCACATCGTGGCGCACTCCCTTTACAAGGCCCACGCGTTCCTCCACGCGGGATCGACGATCGGCACCCGTCCGAGGACGGCGATCCCGCTGCAAACCGGAGGCCTCGTCTACGGGGTGATCATCGCCACCGGCCTGGTCGGCGGCGAAAGCCTGCTGACACAGCGCCTCCATCCCGGCACCGGTCCGGGACTGCTCGCCTTGCCACTCGCGGGCGCGCTGGCTTATGGGCTCGCCCGACTTTGGTCCGGTGCCGGGCCGGGGCCGGCGCTCCGGTTCGGACTCCCGGGAGCGCTCGGTTTCACGGCACTGGCGTTCGGCCTGCACGCCCTTTCCACCCGGATCAGTCCTGTGAACCTGACGGCGGACCCGGGATGGGTGCTGTCGGCCTGGGTCGCGGCGGTGTTCTCGGCCCTATTCCTGTTCCAGGTCCTGCTCTGGCGATTCCGGAGCCTTCCGTTCGGCCGGGCGTTCTACGTGCACGCGCTGAACGGATTCTACGTCGGCACCTACGCCAACCGGCTCCTCTCCCGTCTCTGGCCGAAACCCGAGTCCCACTGAACGGCCACCCCAACCCGCCTCCACATGACTGCACCCCTGCCCGTCCCCGATACCACGGCCTCCGATGAACTCATCGAAGAGGCCCTGCGCCGGATCCCGCCCTTGTGGCCGCTCAAGCATTTCGTCGCGGTCAATCCGTTCGTTGGAATGCTGGACCAACCATTCCCTGAGGCCTGCGCACGGCTGCAGACGGTGACCGGTTCCCTGCCCCTGCTGTCCGCGGTGGAATACCGCGGACTCTGGAGCGAAGGAGCCATCACCGAGGCCGACCTCGAACAGGTCGGCGATGCCTACTGGACGACGACCCGACTCCTCGCCCTGCTGACCTCTGATGATCCCACCGCCCCGCGCCCGGTGCAGACCTTCGCCGACTTCTTCGACGACCACTCCTCGACGGGGCATTGGAGCACATTGATCGTCGAGGAGATCTCCAAGTGGTGCGCGGTCACGTTCGACGAGAACCAGACCACCTGGAGGTCTCCGTGGTCGGATGAAGGACTCTATGCCGGATGGAAGTCTGCCGCGCGACTGGACCGCAACCCCGAGGCCTGCGGCCTGACCGGATTCCGCGAGTTCGTCGCCGGTCTGCCCGACGATTCCACCGGGTGCATCCGCGCCTGCATGGAACGGCTGTCGAGTCGGGTCAATCCGGCCGACTTCCTCCATCGGC
The DNA here is from genome assembly GCA_027489875.1 of Verrucomicrobiales bacterium. GTDB lineage: Bacteria > Verrucomicrobiota > Verrucomicrobiia > Limisphaerales > UBA9464 > UBA6176. The sequence continues at coordinate 2,038 of JAIXZE010000296.1, read as the reverse complement.
AACTGATGACGATCTCCGGATGGGCGGGCTACCTCCAGTATCGGGTCCGTGAGGATTCCATGCGGGGGCGGCGGAACGATTCCCTGCGGGATCTCCTCGCCATCCGACTGGCCTTCGATGCCGGCTTGCATGCCGCGTTCGCTGACGATTCGCACCTGGCCGAGGCCTGGGATTCGGTCGTGCCTTCCGTGGTCGATTCCGACTGGGTCGAAGGACTCACCCGCTGGCAACGCGCGTACGAAGCCGGCTATCAACGCACGCTCGCCCAACTCCTGATCCTCCCACCCACCGCCTCGGCTCCGGCGCGCCCGCCCGTGCAGGCCGTCTTCTGCATCGACGTCCGTTCCGAGATCTTCCGTCGGCACCTGGAGGGATCCTGGCCCGGACTCCAATCGATCGGGTTTGCCGGGTTCTTTGGATTTCCAGTCGCCCACGAGGCGGCCCCGGGTGAGCTGGCGTCCCGTTGCCCGGTGCTCCTCGTCCCGCCGGTCACCTCATGCGAAGCCCTCACGCCAGACGCGTTGGAATCGACCCGGACTTCGCGGGCCCAGTCCGATGCCTGGCGTGCGATCCAGAACTCTGCCGCGTCCTGCTTTTCCTTCGTGGAGACGGTTGGGCTTGGCTTCATCGGGACCTTGAACCGGCCGACGACTCCCCCGCCTCCGGCTTGCGGTCAGGTCCGGCCGGCCGCGCGTCTAAAGGACTCCGCCTCGCCCGAGATCCGGGCTTCGATGGCCGAAGGGGCGCTCCGCAACATGAGCCTGACGCGGAACTTCGCGCCGCTCGTCCTGATCTGCGGCCACGGCAGCCAGAGCGCGAACAATCCCTTCGCCTCCGGTCTCGACTGCGGTGCGTGTGGCGGCCACGCCGGCGACGTGAACGCACGACTTGCTGCCGCGGCCCTCAACGATCCCAACGTCCGGGAAGTCTTGAAGTCCCGAGGAATCAACATCCCCGCCGACACGTGCTTCGTCGCCGGTGTCCACAACACCACCACGGACGAAGTCGCGATCCTCGACGCATCGGACATTCCCGAGTCGCATCAACCCGATGTGGAGCGCCTGCGCGCAGCCCTCGCCCAGGCAGGGCGCGAGACCCGGCGTGAACGCGCCTCACGGCTGGCGATCGAAGCCGACAGCGACGGACCACAGATCGGGGCCTTTGTCCGGAGGGCCACTGACATTTCGGAACTCCGGCCGGAATGGGCGCTCGCCAACAATGCGGCCTTCATCGCGGCACCCCGCCATCGGACCGCCGCCCATGCGCTCGACGGCCGCGTCTTCCTGCACGACTACGACGAGGCGTCGGATCCAGAGAGTCGCGTCCTGACGCTCATCCTCTGCGCGCCGGTGGTGGTCGCGAGCTGGATCAACCTCCAGTACTACGGCTCACGCGTGAACCCCGACCTGTTGGGGAGCGGAAACAAGATGCTGCACAATGTCCTCGGCGGGATCGGCGTTGTTGAAGGCAACGGCGGAGACCTCAAGACGGGCCTTCCGCTGCAGTCGCTGCACGATGGGGAAAAGTTCGTCCACGAACCCCGCCGTCTCTCGGTCTTCATCCAGGCCGGGACCGACCGCATCGACGCCGTCCTCGAAAAGAACCAGTCCGTGAAGCAGCTGTTCGACCACGGATGGATCCACCTCTTCGCGTTCGCCGACAAACGGTGCGACCGATACACGCCGCAAGGCTGGATCCGCGGCCATTGAGTCGGGAGGTCGGAAGGGGGGGCGATGTCCTTATCGCCGTGAGGAGGAGCTTTGGGAGAGGGCGACGGGGACGGCGCCACCCCGGCCTGAGGTGGAGAATTGGGACGGGGGGCGATGTCCTCATCGCTTCGGGATACGGCGAGAGAGGGCAACGAGGACGTTGCCACCCCGTGTGGGCTGGGGGCTGGGTCACGATGCACCCCGCTTTCTGCACCCGTGCCCATTGTCAGCTTCGGGCGTCGGTGGTTCCCTTGCGGACACATGATCCCCCGAGGCGTCCACTTCCCGCTGGCCGGTTCCCTGTGCTTGATCGCGGCGTCGGCGGCGCT
>JAIXZE010000302.1 GCA_027489875.1 Verrucomicrobiales bacterium | reverse complement strand
TGTGTTTTTGGTCCTATGGCATCTGTTCCTTTGCCTTTTTCATGTTTACCCGGAGGCGTTTACCGAATTGCCCGGCTTGCCGAAGATCACCAGACGTCGGCTTGGGAGTGTTTTGCCCTGATTGTGGTAGCCGCGCACTTGAGCGGAGTCATGGTTGGTTTTATGGCGGACCAGAATGCCGGGCATGCGGTAAGTGGATGATTCGAGGCAGGGGTGGTCGAAAATATAAGATTCGATTTTGCACTCACTGCGGGTTGGGTTTGGATGATAAGGGATTGTGATCATGTCGGTGGGCCGCGTCGCTGACCTTTGTCGTCCATTCCACACTCAATGAATCCTCGTGTCTTCAACCTTGCCGCGGCCTTGGTCGCGGCGGTTGCTGGAGTCGTCGTTGCTGCGTCCATTCCGGGACTACGGGCCGCATGGCGGATGCGTGAGTTTCCCTTTCACGATGGTTACGTGACGGATCGTTTTGGGCTTCCTTGGTGGATGATGCCTACGGGGCTCATGCTGATGTCCGTTTCATTGTTCCTTTGGGGCAGGCGATCCAGCAGACGCATCAACAGAGCCAGGGAGGTCGCTTCAGGGAAGGCCGGGATTGTGCTCGGCTCGGATGATGGAACCAAGGGCCCGACGTCCTTGAGGTGATGGTTCCATTCCCTGACCAAGACCAAAAGACCAGGATCCAAGACAGGAACTTCACAACGCTACGCAGACAGGATGACAAGATGACAGGATGGCTACGAACCACGATGACTCCGGAAATCTTCGGGTGCATCCTGCCATCCTGTCCTTAAAGAAACCTATGGCTTCCATCCCACAACTCGAACGTCTGGTGGCTCTGGCCGGGTCTCTCGGTGCGCTCGTGGATGCTGCGGACGGTGCCGGCGATGCATTCCGCACGCGGGTCCAATATCCGCGAGTGTTTGGAGAGTTTGTCGAGCGGCATGCATTTGTCGCCTTCGATGTCGGAGGTTTTCGCATCTACAGCAACATCCAAGGTGCAGAGGATGGGCTTGAGGAGCTCTTGGCGGACAAGATTCTCACCCGTGAGCTGGTGAACGCCGGGTTTCTGCCGTTCGGTCGGCCTGCCACCGGCAGCTATGACCGGATTTGCTTCGATGTTCGCGGCACCCAGGACCCGGATGACGCGCCAGTGGTTCTCATGGACCACGAAGCCATCCTCAGCAAGAACCGGATGCCGAAGCCCAGGCGGCTTGCCGACGGCTTGATGGACTTGGTTGATCGGGAGCGACAGAAGGCTGGACCATTCGCACCCCTCTTTCTCGCCTTGCTCCTGTGCGGTTGCACCGGTCCAGACCATGTCTCCCCCGCCAAGTTCAAGGCCCAGTATGCAGCTGTCGGGCAGGCCGGGACCATGCAGACTGCCCAATATCTGGGGCAGCGCGATGGCCGGGTGTTCATCCGCGTCCGATCCATGTCTGTCGTCAGCCGGAAGTGGTCAGACCACGTCATCTACGTGGACCTTTCCGAGCTTGAACCTGCGTTCCGGGATTCGCTCCCCAAGACCGAGATGAAGGACATCCAATGACTGATCCAATCCCTGCTCGCTCCCGTCGGAAACGCCTGATGCTTCTGGTGGCCTGCGCACTGCTCCTCCTCCTTTGCACCTACATTGTGGGACAGCCGAAGGATTCGGATGGCCTTCTCGGCACCTTGGCTTCCACCCGATTCAAGTTCGGCGGAACCAACGCACGGACCTACATGCACATGAAATTCACGGGGGGAGGCATCCAACGGATCATTCGGCTCGGACCCATCGAGGTCATGGTGTTGGACAAGGGAGTGGAGATGACTCCCTGACACTATCCGCTCTGGGAATGGTTTCGGGGCGTCGATGTCCTCATCGCCAAGGGAAGGACTTCGGAACGGCGACGAGGACGTCGCCTCCCCGTCCCGTGGGGAGGACAGGAGTTTTGGGGTTCAAGGCAGACAGGATAACAGGATGACAGGATAAACACGAACGACGAGGCACCCGGTTTTCACGTTGGCAGAAGGTGAAGAGATCCTTGAGCATCGCGGTAGAGTCCATGCCTCCAGGCGTTTCAGTTGATCAGGGATTTTGGGGGGCGACCCGATCAATGGATTGAGCTTTCCCATGACGTCGTTCAGACGGTCCAGCGAACGGGTGCAAGCCGATATGCCGAGTGGCGTGCGGACGCCGCCGGTGGCTGGTTCCCGTCGCTGACCTCCTCGTTCACCGCGCCAACATGAAACCGAGCCTTCTCAACAGAATCTGCGCCCGTCCCACCGGGGTTTGCTGGGGCATCGGCGCGTGTGTGTTGAACTGCCTTGTGCTGACGCGCCTCGTGAGCATTGCGTCTGACTGGCAGGGAATGTTTCTTCTTCTGCTCGCTGCTGTCGGAACGAGCGGCCTCGGGTATTACCTTGGCATCTTCACCTGCTGGTCCTGGATCAGGCCCCTCTGCGGCAGGATCAATGGAGCCCCCCTCAAGGTGGGTGACCGGGTCCTGGTTTTGTCGCGGCGGCACAAGGGGACGACAGCCTGTGTTTACGAGATCACCACGGGACAAGGAGGATGGAATCTTGCACGGCTGGATCTTGGATCGGCACACCGAGAGAAGTGGACAGACGTTTTTGAGGAGTACTCCGTTCTCAAGATCCATTGAGATCCATGCACGGAAC
>JAIXZE010000301.1 GCA_027489875.1 Verrucomicrobiales bacterium | reverse complement strand
TGGGCCGCAGCGTTCTGGTGGGGGCGCATGACCGAGTGGGATCTGAGGACACGCGCCTACCAACGTCGACCGCTCGCCCGAACCTGAAGGACGCCATGTGGCCGATCTTCCAACGGGAGCTTCTGATGGGGGCGCGGGATCCGGTGTTCCGGCACCTGCGGGTGGGCGCAGGCCTGGTGGCGTGGGTGGGGTTGGCCCTGCTCGTTTGGAGTGTCCAGGGAACCATCGGCAACGTCGGAGGGAAGATCTTCCAGATCTTCCATGTGCTGTGGGCGTGCGTCCTCCTGCTCCTCAGCATTGCGCTGACGGCGCCGGTGCTGGTGTCCGAACGGATCGGTGGGACACTCGGTCTGTTGTTCCTGACGTGCCTGCGGCCGTTCGAAGTCGTGGGCGGGAAGGGACTCGCGGCGTTGCTGCGCATGATGACGCTTTGGTTGAGCGGCCTTCCGATCGGGATGGTCCCATTCGTCATGGGTTCGGTGACGTTGTTCGATGCGATGTTCTACGCCACGTTCCAGTTTGCGATGGTCAGCTGCGGTCTTTCGGCCGGCCTGGTCTTTTCCGCGGCCACCAAGGATCGGAGGTCCGCGCTGCGAGGGGCGATGGGTGTCGGGCTGGGATTGGCGACCCTTGTCCTGGGTATCTGGGCTGTGTTCAGCCTGCCCCTTTCGTTGACTCCTGTCTGGGTGCGTCACCTCGTGGGCACCATTTACGCGCTGGGGGCAGGGGCCGGAGTCCTGTTGTTCGCCCTGTTTGTCGGCGATGCGATTCTGGAGCGGCGCTGGCGTGAGGGCAGCGATACTGCCCCGAACGCACCTGCGCCGGACCCGGTGGAAGCGGCCGAAGAAGCGCACTGGCAGCACGCGTGGCGGGAAGGGCACGGCCGGGTGATGCGCGGACGTCGGCCACTGGCATGGCTCCGGCTCCGCGAACCGGGCCGGATCGAAAGCTTCTGGATGTGGGCAATCGGTGTGGTTGTTGCCTGGGTGGTGGCGCTCGCGCTCGAGCGATCCTGGCCTGTGGAAGCCGTCGGCGTGCTCCTGCTTGGATTGATGGGAATGCAGGGTTCCACCGGCTATCGGGAGGAGGCGGCGTCCGGCGCGCTCGAACTGATCCTGACAACCCCCATGCGTGATCACGCCCTTCTGTGGAATCGGGTGTGGCTCGCGGGGCGGGAATTCGGGTTGGCCATCAGTTTGCACCTCTTGCTGGCCGGATGGGCCGTGCGGATCAGCCTCTTCGATCGGGGCACGCATCCGGAGGCCCTGTTCTGGCCGGCTCTCGGATTGTGGATCGCGCCCATGGTGGGCTTGTGTGTTTCAGGGACCGTGCGTTCGGTCCCGCTCGGCCTGTTCGTTTCCGCAATGGGCACCGCGCTGCTTCCCGTGCCGGGATTGATCCTGCGGCATGTCGTGAGTGAGCGGACCTGGGGAGGCGCTGTGGTCTGGGGAATGCTCGGCCTCGCAGGAATCCTGTTCACCCTGAAGGCACGCGAATTGATCGTCTCGAGAGAGCTCGCGCTCACCTACCTGAGGAAACCTTGATCGAGGCATGAATCCGGTCTTCCAACGCGAGATGCGGACGCAGGCCCGCAGCCCGCAGCCGTGGCGGCTGAGGCTTCTGGCCACGTCGCTGACGCTGGGCGGCCTCGCACTCCTTCTCTGGCTCAATCCTGCGATGTTCGTCGGCCAGGGCACAGAGGCCTTCTTTGCCGTGAACTTCGGGGCGGCCCTGATCCTTGCGATCATCGGTCCGCTGCTCACCCACGATCTGCTGAGCCGGGAGCGTCGGGAGGGAACCTTGGGCTTGCTGTGTTCCACGCCTCTGACCTCCCGCGAGATGGTCCTCGGAAAAGTTTCCTCGGCCCTCCTGCAGGCCGTGGCGGTGTGGTTGGTCATGACGCCGATCCTGATGTTGCCGCTCCTTCAGGGCGGGGTGCAGTTGGCGGATGTGGTCCTGATGATCGCCCTGCAGGGCGGCATCACACTCTCGGGCCTCGCTTCCGGATTGGCTGCGAGCGCGTGGAATCGTTCTGCCGGGTGGGCGTTGCTTTCGGGTTACGCGCTGCTGCTCCTGGTGATGATCGCCATCCTGATACCGGTCGGAGTGGTCGTGGCCGTTGTCAGCACGACGGCGCCCACTCCCCCCTGGTACTTGCTCTCCGCCGTGGCCTTCTTCGGATGCCTGCTGGTGTCCGTGGGATTCTACTATCTCGCCGCCCAGGAGTCCGAGCACGCGTGGAACCGGATCCAGTTCCTGGGCGAAACCGCCGATGAAGTGATGACGACTTTGGGCGTCGTCGCACCGGAACCCACACCGCCACCTTCGCAATCAGCCCAGGCGCAACTCCGGGCGGTGGCGCTTCCGTCCGATGCGGAAGTGGAACGTCCTGCACAGCCGGAGCCGGATGTGGATTCGGTCGGTGTGAAGGTCGAGGCGCAGCCATGGGGGATGAAACTCCTGCGCCGACACCGACTGAAACTGCGCTCACGGGATCCGTGGCGATGGTTGATGGAGCGCCGCCGGGATCCGCTGTGGCTGGTTCCGTTCCTCCTGGTTGGATCCTACGTCTGGTGGCTGGGCTTTGGCGTGCGACGGGAACCGCCGGCCTGGCCTGAATGGGTCTTGCCCGGCCTGATGGCATTGCGATTGCCGAGCTTGCTGCGGGAGGAACGTCGCAGCGGGATGCTGGAGGTGCTGGCGACATGTCCGTGCTACCACGAGTTGCCTGGTGCGGTGTGTCGCATGATCTGGTGGGAGTTTGGTCCGCTGTTGGCGATCCACGCTGTTTTTTCATTGGGAACTTCCTGGGTGATGGGCGCGTCCAAACCCGTGGGCGGCCTTGTGACGGCGTCGGTGGCTGTGGTGATTGGGCCGTGGGTGGGTCTTTGGGTGGCACGATGGGCCCGCAATTATTTCATCGGGTTCCTCGCCTGTCTGTTTGCGACAATGATGTTGGGCTGGATCGTCGTGTGGTTGCTCAGCGTCCTGACGCACCGCTGGGCACTGGGAGACTGGCGAATCCTGGTCTGGCCCATCGAAGGGTCCGCCGGATCCAGCCTCATGCTTCTTGTCCCACCCATCGTGCAGATTGCGGTTGGCATCGCCGCGGTCCGCGCGGTCCGCCGGTGGGTTTCGGGTGGAGGGACTGGGCAGCGTGGCGTCTGAACCCTTGATCCATTCCTTGCCCTGGTTCGAGGTCTCCATGCGGTGGCAAGCTGGACGGGCGCATCTTGACACTGCCCCCCTTGGAAAGGATTCGGGGCGGCGATGTCCTCATCGCCATTGGGAATGGCTTTGGAACGGCGACGAGGACTTCGCCTCCCCGTTGCATGCATGGGCAGTGTCAAGATGGGCCCAGTTGGACTCGCCGGGAACTTTGCTGTTTGAGCCACCGCCGCGTTGCTGGAAGCTGACCGCGATGTGGCCGTTCCTCCTGAGAGAAATGCGTCTCCAGGCTCGATGCCGGAGCACGTTCTTTCTGCGCATGCTGGGGGCGACTGTCATCCTGTCCGGATGCGCGTGGTGTTGGTGGCGATTGCGGGGAGCGGATGCCGGATCGGGACTTCCTCTCTTCGGTCTTTTGGCGCGTGGGGGGATCGCGGCTGCCTGGATCGTGGGTCCCGTGCTGACGGCTGATTGCATCGCACGCGAACGGAGGGAACAGACATTGGGCCTGCTCTGGCTGACGCCTTTGCGACCATGGCAGGTCCTGATGGCGAAGTCGGTTTCCCAATGGATCCGCGCCCTGAGCTTCCTGGGTGCGACCGTTCCCATCTACGCCGTTCCGATCGTACTCGGTGGAGTGGGGCCTGCCGATGTGCTCCGCTTTGGCCTGCTCCAGATGGCAGCCTTGGGTCTGGCAATGTCGTCCGGACTCGTGGCGTCCACGGTGTTCCGTGGATGGTGGTCCACGCGTGTTGCCGCATGCGCGCTGAACTTCGCGTTCCTGATCCTGTTTGTGGTCGGCTACAACGGGCTCTGGACATGGATGAACGGGTGGCAGGGCCCGGTGGCGTCCGCGCCCGGATTTGCAACGGCCTTCCAACGACGATTTGAGATGTGGCGGTTCCTTCAGGAACGGGCCTTCAAGGGGGTCATGGCGGGTTGGATGCCGACGTTTCCGCCGTCCGGATGGAATGGCGTGTGGCAGGCGCTGTTGCTCGGAAGCCTGAGTTTCGGGATGACCATCGCAGTGCTCCTGATCGCCATGCGGTGGCTTCACCCCCGGGAGGATTCGTCAGAGTCCAGGGGTTGGTGGGATCGCGTGCCGCCAAGGTGGCGTCTCCGGTTCTGGTCGGTGCCTGTCGTGCTTGGGGCCACGTTGTTCGTGCTCGGGGCGCTGGTGGATTGGCCCACGGTGGATCACGTCCGGGATGCAGGTCCGTGGGCAGGTCGACTGCTGGCCGTAGCGACGGTGGTGTGGACCGCCACACATCTGCGGAACGTGCGGGACCCTGGGTTGATCGAGATCATGTCCGTTGTTACGGGCGGCCATGCGGAGTGGATCCGGCGTCTCGTCTCGCCCGGGCGCCGCATCTTCCTGGGGTACGGCGCGGGGTTGTTGGGAATCGGGTGGGTTGTCAGCGTCGTGGCTGTGCTGGCGGCGGCTGATGATCGATACCCATGGTGGCTGGCGCCGTCGTTCATTGGGCAGGCAATTGCCATGGGCCTCCGCGTCTGGGCCGGGCTCTGGCTGACGGCTTACGCCAGCACGCGTTTGAGTCGCCCCGAGTTGGCCATCGGACTGATCCTGTTGGCGGGATACATCCTCGAGACAAGCTTGCCGGCGATCGTCCACCCACTGAGTGCCGGGTGGGTCCGACACTGGCCTGAGGCGTTGTCTGAGCCGTGGATCCAGGGCCGCACAGGAAAGATCCTGTTCGGAAGTGCCGCGCTGGGCTGGGGGGCCTGGGTTATCGCTTTGGTCATGTTGGCACGATGGGCACGGAATCGGTTGCTGGGTCCAACCGACCCGCCAGCCGACCCGCGCGTCAGAACCGAGACGTTTTCGGCGTCAGTTCCAACACCCGTCCCGGCAACCAACCGCGGCCCGACCGGAAGTCCGTAGGCCGCGTGTACTCGAGGACGTAAACCCGGTTCTCGAGGCGCATCAGGTCGATCGGTCGGCCCAAGCCGCGGAGAAACGTCCGAACCTTCGCCCGCCAGAGGCCACCTTCGAGGGCAGGTTGGACCGCCAGCACATCGAATCCCACGTCCCGATCGCCTTCCAACTTCAGCAGGTTCCCAAACCGGCCCACGAGGAAGGAACGCCGCCAGGGTTCGGGTGCGCGTTCGCCCAGCCAGATCATCCCCGCAGGAGAGGAATGGGGATCAAACGTCGCGCCCACAGATCCCGCGGCGGTGCCGTCCGGCCCGTCGTTGAGCACCGGATGCATGAAGGAAACCCCGGACGGGGTAGGGGGCGTGTGGGGGTAGGCCTTCCGCTCCACCGGCCAGTCGGCGAATTGGTATGGAAACCCGTGGTGCTGTTGAGCGGTAACGTCGATGACGTCCATCTCCTCGCCGGAATGCGCGTCAGGGCCATTGCTGACCGAGAACATCCGGCCGGCATCGTCCCACGTGAAGCTCCACGCATTGCGAATGCCCCGGGCCACCACTTCGATCGACGGTGCATCGGACTCAGGGTCCATCCGCCAGAGGCATGCGGTGATGTCGGTTTCGCCCATGCGGCCGAGGTTGGCTTCGTTTCCCGGTTCACCCCCATCTGTTCTGGATCCGCTGCTGACGTACAACTTCCGGTCAGGGCCCATGGCCAGATGGGACACGCCATGGTTGTAGGGGCCGATGCCGTAGGGATAGGCCGTGCGGAACCACAGGGTGGGCTTGCCGGGCAAGGATCGGTTGTTGGCGGGCCTGGGGGTGCGGAAGATGCTGACGTGATTCGTTGCCAGCGGTTGCGAGTCCTGACGTTGGTTGCAGGTGATCCAGATCCGACCGGAGGCATCGCAGTGCATGCCGAGCGTGCCGGGCGAGCCCAGGGTGGGGTCGGTAAAATCTCCGGCGGTGAAGACCGTCTGGATCTTGCGTGAGCCCAATTCGACCCGCCAGAGGGTCCCCGCCTGCCCCAGGAGATAGTACCCTCTGCCATCCGGAGTGGGAGCCATGCGCACGGCGAATTCATTGAGGCGGACATGCTCGCGCAGTTCCCATCCCGATGGAGGCATCGGGAGAGGTGGGTAGGAACTCGCCTCGGACAAGGCCTTGAACGTGGGGAACCGGGAACTGCCTCGGACCTGGGCAATCTCGGACGCTTGAAACTCACCCCCGGGATTGCCCCAGGAACCAAAAACGAACGAGAGAACGTCCGCCACCTGCCCGTCATCGAGCACGACTGCCGGCATCTGGTTGTCGTAGGTCGCCCCGTTCACCACCAACTTCCCCGACAGGCCTTGGACCACGGCGAGGATGGCGTTCGTCCGGCCCCCGGGTTGGGTGAGGTAGTCGGATCCCGCCAGCGGCGGGTAAAGCCCAGGAGTGCCGCGGCCGGTGGCTTGGTGACAGACCGCACAGTGGGCCACATAAAGGGAACGCCCTCGCCGGACAGCCTCTGCGTCACGGGCAGAAGCGCTCGCGATTCCCAGAATGACCGCGAGGCAAAGCCGGATTCCAATGAGGTGGGCCCAGCTCATAGCGGATGAAGCGGGGCGTCTGACGGACGTTCCACCAGATGCAACAGGTTCCCGCACGGATCGCGGAAGAAGAGGACACGCCCGCCGCCACCCGCTGGCTTGATCGATTCGGTGAAGACGACGCCCTTCTGCTGGAGTTGCGCTTTCGCAGGCTCGATGTGATCCACGCGCAGGGCCAGGTGCCGGAAGCCCGCCAGGTGATTCAGGCCCACATCCGGGGAAATCGTCGCCGAGGAGTAGATCTCAAGAACCAGCCCGCCCGGTAACCGGACGAAGAGGGCAGGGGGGACGCACCCGTTGTCCCAGACCAACTCGCCCCCGAGGACTTCGACGTACCACGACGCCAGCATCCGGGGATCCGGGGTTGCGAAACCGAGGTGCTCAAGACGGCACTGAAAGGACATGGCCAAGCCGTAATCCGGGGAGCCCCTTCGCCGCAAGCATTCAGAAATCCCTTCCCATGGCGGGTGTGCACCTTATCTTCCCGGCCACTTTCGATCCACGCCGGTCGCAGAGATCGGTGTGACGATTCGTGGGAACTGAGCTCGATGGACGCCGCGCATATCCGCAATTTCAGCATTATCGCCCATATTGACCATGGGAAGACCACTCTCTCGGACCGTCTCCTGCAAAAAACGGGAACGGTGGCTGACCGGGAAATGGAGGCCCAGCATCTGGACGCCATGGATCTCGAGCGCGAGCGCGGGATCACCATCAAGGCGCATCCGGTGACGATGGGTTACCGGGCCAAGAATGGGGAACTCTACGAGTTGAACCTCATCGACACCCCGGGCCACGTCGATTTCGCTTACGAGGTCTCCCGTTCGCTGAGCGCCTGCGAAGGGGCCCTCCTGATCGTCGATGCCGCCCAGGGCGTCGAGGCGCAGACCGTCGCGAACGTGCACCTGGCGATGAAGCAGGGACTCTACATCATCCCGGTCATCAACAAGATCGACCTGCCCCATGCCAATGTGGCCATGGCCAAGCAGCAGTTGGAGGAGATCCTGGCCATCCCCGCCGATGAGGCCATCCTGGCCAGCGCCAAGGAGGGAATCGGCATCGAGGATATCCTCGAAGCCATCGTGAAGAGGGTGCCCGCACCCACGCCCACCGGCGCAGCGTCCTTCCAGGCCCTCATTTTCGACAGCTACTTCGACACCTACAAGGGCGTGGTCATCCTCGTCCGCGTCACCCAGGGCGAACTCAAGCCCGGGATGAACGTCAAGTTGCTCCACTCCGGAAAGACGGTCGAAATCAAGGAGGTCGGGTCGTTCAATCCAAAGCCTTACGTCCGGGAGCGCCTCCAGGTGGGCGAAACGGGCTACATCACGGCCAACATCAAGACTCCCCGTGAGGTGAAGGTCGGCGATACGATCACCGACCCTCGCAACCCTTCGACCGAACTTCCCGGCTTCCAGGAAATCCATCCGATGGTCTTCTCGGGCATCTACCCGATCAACACCGCCGACTTCGAGAGCCTGAAGCAGAGCATCGCCAAGCTGCAGCTCAACGATTCGGCGCTGACCTTCCAGACGGAAAGCTCGGCAGCCCTCGGCTTCGGCTTCCGTTGCGGATTCCTCGGCTTGCTTCACATGGAGATCGTTCAGGAACGACTCCGCCGTGAGTTCGATATGGACATCATCGCCACGTATCCCAGCGTGGTGTATCGCGTCCGCAAGACGGATGGCGTCGAAGTCGAGGTCGACAATCCGGCGTTCATGCCGGACGTGACCTATATCCAGGCGATCTTCGAACCCGTGGTGAAGGCGTTCGTGATCTGCCCGGGTGAAAACATTGGCGACATCATGGCGCTGATCTCCGAGAAGCGAGGATCCATCCGGAATACCGAGACCCTGGATGCGCGACGCGTCATGATGACCTGCGAGATCCCGATGAACGAGATCCTCATCGACTTCCATGACCGCATCAAATCCATCACCCGCGGGTATGGATCCATGGATTATGAACCGGCCGGTTACTCCGAGAGTGACATGGTCAAGTTGGACATGCTGGTCAACGGCGAGGTGATGGATGCCTTCTCCAGCTTGGTGCATCGGACCAAGGCTGAATCCCGGGGACGGCTGATCGCGGCCAAGCTCAAGGACGTCATTCCGCGGCAGCAGTTCCAGGTCGCCATCCAGGCCGCCATCGGTGGCAAGGTGGTGGCCCGCGAGACCGTCAGCGCGATCCGGAAGGACGTCACCGCCAAGTGCTACGGCGGCGATATCAGCCGAAAGCGCAAACTCCTGGAGAAGCAGAAGGAGGGCAAGAAGCGCATGAAGGCCATTGGCTCCGTGGACATCCCACAGGAAGCCTTCATCGAGGTTCTCAAGACGGCGTAAGTCGGCCCACAGCCAACGCGAGACCAGCCGACGCTCAGCTCCAGGAACCCAACGACTCCAAACGCTCCAATGTACCTCGTTCGCTGGCTCCTTTTCCGCCGCCTCCGGAAGGCAGGCGAACTGCTCGGCATCGTCCGAAGGCACTACAACCACCAGCGCGATATCCTGCCGGACAAGAACCGTTCGGAATTGGAGTCGTCGATGGTTTCCTTCGAGAAAGCCCTCAAGGATCCGGCGACCACAGCGGACCAGTTGAAGACCGCGTCCACGGTCCTCGAGGAAACAGCGCACCGTTGGCTCAAGGCTTACGCGTTCCCAGCCTACCGGGACAATTTCGAGAGCTTTTTGGGCACGGCCGTCCTCGTGTTTGCCTTCAAGACGTTCTTTGCCACCCCGATGGAGATTCCCACGGGGTCGGCTCAGCCAACCTTTTACGGCATCACGGCCGAGGACCTCCGGGACAAGCCGGAGGTCAAGATCCCGACCGGATTGGGCAGGCTCTGGGAACGTTGGATCAAGGGAGTGACCTACTATGAAGTGGTCGCCCAGGCCGATGGCGAGCTCCAGGGAATCACCAATGTCCGCAAGGAATTGGGCGCGGGCACCCGCGGAATTGGCAAGAAGTGCGACGTCGTGGTCGGCAACAGGGCCTATACCGTCCACTGGGCACCAGAGATTCCCGAGGAGCACCTCATGCTCTTCGACAAATACACCCGCTCTCCGGTGAAACCCGCCTTTAAGCAAGGCGAACCCATCATCCGCTGCCGCGTACGGGCTGGCGACCGCTTGTTCGTCGAACGTTTCACCTACAACTTCCGCAAACCACAACGCGGCGATTACTTCGTGTTCCAATCCACCGGAGTGGCACCGGGACGCGTCACCCAAGGCACGCATTACATCAAGCGCCTGATCGCATTCGGCGGCGAAAAGGTCCGGATCGCGGACGACCGCCACGTGTACATCGACGGTCGGCCGTTGGGCACCAATGACGCTGGATTCGAGAAGATCTACGCTTTTGATCCAACAGCCATTCCTGCAGACAGCGTTTACTCCGGCCACGTCAACGGGACGATCTACCAGCGGGCCTTCGCCCATCAATTGGCCTCGACGCCACGGCAGGGTGTCTCAACAGCAGAACTCCGCGCCTGGGCAGCCGCAAAGGCCTCCGAGTATTCCGCGGTCACCACGTACTTTCCGAACGACTCAGCGGAATTCAGGGTCCGGCCCAATCACTTCCTGGGCTTCGGCGACAACACCATGAGTTCAAGCGATGGCCGCCACTGGGGCGACGTGCCACGCGAGAAAGTCATCGGCAAATCCTGGTTCGTGATGTGGCCGTTCACTGAGCGCTGGGGTTGGTAGCTGAAGCAATCCGAGGCCAGCCACGGTCTGTCTCCGACGGTTTTCACGACTCGCTTCGTGTTCGTTTTCACGCTGCCTCCGACGCCGGTGCTGAGATCTGCTCGTTGCGTCACAGCCCAAATCTGCATTCACAACCTGCTGGTGCTAGGGAGTTTATTGTCACAATGTAGGTTATATTTAGTGAACATGTGCAGGGATGAGGCGGCTTTTCGAGACGTTGCCCTGCCTCCATGGAAACCAAACAAGCGCCCTCTGGGCACGACTCCAACCGAGTGCGTTTAGCCACCAAACAGTCGGTCGACCCGGTCCGCTTCGTCGTTCAGCTTGAAGCGCGGGAATGCCTTCAACTGCAGGCCGAACACGATCGCCCAATCATCCACACCTTGCCGGTTCTCTCGCAGACGGACGCCGAACGAGGCGGTCCAGCTGCGGAGATCGCGGTAGACCGTGTAGGAATGCTCTTCGAGGACCCCATCGCGTGATTCGAACTGCTGGGTGGTCCGGAAGCCCCAGTTCTCGTTCATCCGAAGACTGACCGAGTTGTAGAACAGATTGTTGCCGAGTCCGTAAGAACCGAGGTCGGTCCGGAGGTATCGGTGCCCGACACTCCAGGCCCAGCGGTCCCCGGGCTGAATCGTGATCCGGTGATTCGCCTCCCGCCAAAAGGATCGATTGATGTCGTACCGGACCTGCGAGGTCAGGTGCATCCACCGGGTCGGGGCCAGGTCGAGGTCCGAGAAGAGCTCCGGAAACGTTGTTTGTCCCTGTTCCGGCCGCAGCCTCCAGTCCGTGTAGACCGCCCATTCGACGACTTCGACAGTTTCCCCTGCCCTGCGTGTCTGGAGTCGATTCCGGAGGGACCACCGGATCACGTTCCGGTTGTCGATGGAGTCGATCGAATTGTAATCGGGGAACTCAATGGGAATGAGACGTGGTGAGACAAACTCGAAGTCATACTGCGGCAATTGCTGCGGACGATCGGTAGGATCGGGAACATAGACATAGTTCACGCCAGGCTCGACGATGTGTCGCAGGCCCTCGACATCAAAGGCACGACTCCGGGCACCCATCCAGGTCCGGGAGGCCTTGAAGTTCATCTCGATTCCCGTGTTGAACACGCCGCGCGCCGTATCGCCTTCAATGGTCCCGTCATCATCCGGTTCTCCATAATAGGTAAACCTGCCACCAACACGTGGAGCCAGATTGAGGAACCCAAAATAGGTCCTTGGGAGAGTCAGTTGGTGGTAGCTGTCCCCACGGATGCCGCCATAAGTCTCTCCGCCCAGGAGTCCGGGGCGAAACCTCAGATAGGCAAACGACGAGTCGCTTTCATAGTAGACCGGGGTCTCACCCAACTGCTGCCGAAGTCCAGTAAGCTTGAGATCCGGAAGTCGTTCCACCGTTTGGAAGAACGAATTGACCTGTGGTTGTACGAGCAGGTCCAGTGTCCAATTGCGCCACGACTGGTTGGCTTCGAAGAATGTCCGTGGTTGTGGGTCGCGCCGGAAATCGCCTTCGAAAAAGTCACGGTAGACAAGAGAATCGTTCTGCTCCTCCACCCTGCCCTTGATGGTCAGACCAGAACCATTGGTCATGGAATGGAAGAATCGAACCCGTCGTCGATCTTCCCGGACTGGAACGACGGGTTCGGTAATGCCGGGATCCTCGTCGTGCGCGAGATAGATATCTGCGCTCCCGGAGCCCCATTTACCGAGATCATATGCGATGCCTGGACCTCCAGCGAAACCCCGCTTGAGCCGGTAATCCATATCGACCGTATACTGGACGTTGGTGGTGCCCTCCCAATGGTACCGGTTCAAGGAGAACGGACCGTAGATGGATCTATAGCCAGGCGTGATGGTCCAGAAATGGGTATGTTTCCGAAGGCTGCGATGGTATTTTGGCCAATAGAAGACCGGCACCGTTCCCAGGTAGACCACCGCGTTCCTTGCCTCGATGTATTCGCCGGGACGGATCTCGATGCGCTTGGCACGGATGCGATAGGCAGGATCCGCTGCATCATCCGTGGTGAACAGTCCTTCGCTGGCCGTGAACGAGTTCGTGGTGAGGGATCCCTGGACCTGGGTGCCCGCGACAAAGAAGGGGCGCTGACCTGTCCTGAACTGGTCCGCGAGGATGGATTTGGTGTCGAAGTCATAGCGGACCCTGTCCCCTCGCCAAGCCTGGGCACGTCCCCCCTGCCCTGATTCGATGCGTACGTTGCCTTCGGCCTCGACCTCGTGCTCCGCCGTCATCCGTACCCGATCGGCGCGGAGGACACTGCCGCGATAGGTGACGATGACCCCTCCCGACGCGGAGGCAACCCCGGTATCAAGATCGAATTCGACTTCCGCTTCGCCCTCGGTTTCCGACGCAATCTGCAGGGAGTCCACCTCGGGTGCCTGCTGGCCCAGCGCGGTGGCCATGGCAAGGACGAGTAGGCCCAAGCGGGTGAATTTCATCTGGCTAGCAGAATACAGCTCCGACATTTTTGAAGCCAAGCGGGGAGATGGTTGCATGGGCCATTTTCTTCAATGGATTCAACACCAGATGGATTCCTCCGAAGTTCAGAATCAATTCCTAACGAGACCGGATCCAATTCCCCTTCTCGTGGCTGAGGCTTTGTCCCGCCGTTGTGGAGTGTCGGCAAGTGAAGCACTCGTCGTCGCCGTTTCCGGCGGCAGCGACTCGATGGGGTTGTTGCACGCATTGGTGAGGATTGAGGGGATGGATCCAAGTCAGCTTTTGGTTGCGCACATCAATCATGGGCTGCGAGGGAGGGAATCGGAGTTGGATCACGAGTTTGTGATGCTGAGTTGTTCTGCGCTTGGAATCCGATTTGTGGCGCAACGCGTGGACGTCGAGGGGGTGCAGGATTCTGATGGAGGGAGTCTGGAGATGGTCTGCCGCAGGTTGAGGCACGCCGCCTTGGCAGAGATCTGCCGCAAGGTTGGGATTCATCGGGTCTGCATCGCCCACACCGCCGATGACCAAGTGGAACATTTCCTTCTCCGACTCTTCCGTGGGGCTGGGAGTGCCGGATTACGCGGCATGGACTGGGTCAGCCGATCGCCCGCGGACCCCCAGATCCGTGTATTGCGTCCAGTACTGGATGCAACCCGATGCCAATTGAGGGCCTTTCTGAAGCGTGTTGGGGGGGGCTTCAGGGAAGACACCTCGAACACGGATCTAACCATCCCAAGGAATCGAATCCGCCATGAGGTGCTGCCGATGCTTCGTCAAGTTGCCGGGCCTTCCTTGGATCGCTTGATCCGCCGCTCCATGGAACTTGTGGGGGCGGAGGGCAGATTGGTGGAATCGATGGCAGCCCTCTGGGCCCTGAATCCTTCAAGCATGCAATTTGACTCTCAACATATTGCCATTCAGAGGATAGCGATCAGGAATCAACTCATCGGCATCGGAGTTAAGCCCGAATTCAGGATCATTGAAGCACTGCGGTGCCCGGGACAACAGACGGTCACAGTCGCCGGCGGACAACGGGTGGCCAAGAGCGCATCAGGCTGGCTGTCGTCCCCAGACAATGAGGTCGATCCAATGCCGCCGGCCGGCGCGCTTGAGTCGCAATCCATCAGGGTGAGGCCAGACGGACAAGAAGGCTCCATCGACCTTCCCGGACCGGCGATGATCGCATGGCGTCGGGTGACTCAGATATCCCCTGAACTACAACCGCGTGGAGCCGAGGTGCTTTTTGACGTCACGCGTCTGGATGAAGGGTTCATCCTCCGGCATTGGCAGCCGGGTGATCGATTTCGCGCCCTGGGCATGAAGGGGCGGACCAAGCTCCAGGATCTCTTCGTGAATCGTAAGCTTCCAAAAGCCAAGCGGCATGAGCTTTGGATTGGGGAGGATTCCATGGGTGAAATTTTCTGGATTGAAGGATTTCCTCCTTCTGAGAACCACAAGGTCCGGAGCGATAGCCAGGCTGTGATTGGCATCCGCTGTATCCGGCAGTTTTCTGGCGGCGAAGTCGTTGTCGAACCCTGAGACTTCGGGATGCATTTGCCGAGTCGAAGGCTTCCATGATCCGATTCCTGCTTCCAATGAAGGTGGACCTCAGCGAAGCTACAGCCTCGCATGGAATCTGGGGAAAGCACTAAACACACTGATGATCCAAAGGGCCAAGCGCACCGAGGGGTCCGGCGCCGCAGGCGCGATGGGTCAGGTGCTCACGATTCCTCGCGGAAGTTTTCAAAGTATGTCCTTCTGCCGCTGCTTGTTCTGTCGTTTCTGGGCTTGATCGCCTACTTCGTACAACAACCTGTACTTCGGGCGCTCCGCGCTTGGAGGAGTGTCTCCGTGGTCCAGACCGCCACAGTGGACATGGAAGCCGGGCGCTACAACGAGGCTGGCAGGGGTGTGCGCGTCGCGTTGGGACTGGCTCCTTCGAAATTGGAAGTCCAGAAGCTTGCGGCTCGATTCTACCAAACTGTCGGAAATCCCGACTCGATCGATTATTGGCGTGCTGTAACAACGTCGCCTGGAGCGTCCGTCGAGGATCGCTATGCCTTCATTGACGCATGCCTGCAGTTCTCCCGACCCGACCTCGCGTACGAGCAGTTGAACCTGTTGGAGCCAAGTGTGGGCAAGGCTCCGGATTTCCTGCGGCGCGTTGTGCGCTACCTGATACAGATCAAGGACTATGACGCAGCGGTTCCCTATGCCCGGGAAGCACAAGTCGCTAACCCGGTCGACGAGGAGTTCGAGTTTATCCTTGGGCTGTGCTTGTTGAAGTCGTCAAATCCCCTTTGGTCTGGAGAAGGATGGCGCCTACTGAGTTCTGTAGCACTTGCCTCTGGCAGTGAGCAAATCGCCGCTGCTCGGACCCTTCAGGAAACCGGCAGGCTCCCCCTGACGGAGGCACGCCAGATCGCTCGCGCTATTGAACGACGTTCCAACCTTCCCCTGGCAGACCGCCTCCTTGTGGCAGGGCTCCGAGCGAGTGCGGACAAGGCGGATCGTGAGGCACTGGCTGCTTCGGTGCTTTCGGAGGCTGCCCCGACCACGGATGCGGAAAAGATTCTGTGTGCAAAATGGGCCATTTCCCTTGAAACGCCCGCCGCAGCAAAACGCTTTCTGGCTGCAAACATCGGAACCAATCAAACCCTCGCTTCGCTCCATCTCGAAGCGATGGCTCTGGATCTTGACTGGACGGGGATCGAACGGGCGGTCTCCAGTTCAACGAATCTCATCGATGATGTTCTGCTGCAATCCATCGAGGGTTGGAAGGCGTCGTTGGAGCGTGACAACGAGAAGGCTGAGTCGAAATTCAAGACTGCGATTGATGCCGCAGGGAAGAGGTCTTTTTCGGAGATGGTCTCCGGTTTGTTCCAGATCTCGACTTGGGCTGAGCGCGCACAACTTCCCAACGTCGCCATACAGGCGCTGGAGCCATTGCTTGCGTTCAGGTCGGTTGCAGCGCCCGCGGCCAACAACATGATTCGCAATGCGTCCAAGCTGACGACTGTTGAGCCAGCACATACCGCTCACCGTGCCCTTTGGCAGTATGCGCCGAAAGAGGAACGGATCATGATCAATTTCTCTCACAGCGCCCTGCTGTTGAATCGGGATCTGGAAGATGCGGTCAATGTGCTTCGATCGCTGAATGAAAGCATGCCAGAGGCCCAATGGCCGGCGGCAATGCTCGCCTACGGGCTCGTTCGTACCGGGAAGAACACGGAGGCCGCCGACTTGCTCGAATCCAAGGTCACGAACGAGAGCCAACTCGGCCCTCCCTTGCAGGTGCTGCTCGCCGGAACAAAATTCGCTCTGGGCCAGAAGGAGGCCGCCCGCCAAACGGCGCGCAATGTTTCCCGAGTCGGCTTGAGGGTTGAGGAACTCCGAATTCTGGACTCAATCGAGTAAATCGGATCCTCCCTTTTCCCATGCTGAACTGGATCTGGCTGGGATTACTGCTACTCGGTGTTCTGATCGGCGGTTTCACCGGCCGACTTCAGGCGGCTTTGGATGGGGCCTTCAGCGGTGCTTCCAAGTCGACTGAACTCGCGATTGGACTCGTCGGGGTGATGACCCTCTGGCTTGGGCTGATGCGGTTGGCTGAGGTTTCTGGTTTGGTGCAGGCGCTGGCAAAGGTTCTGCGACCGATCCTGACACGACTTTTCCCGGAAGTTCCGGCAAACCATCCAGCGATGGGTTCCATGGTCCTGAATCTGGCTGCCAACGCGCTGGGATTGACCAACGCGGCAACCCCGCTCGGGCTGCGGGCGATGAAGGACCTTGAATCCCTGAACCCCCGCCCAGGTACCGCGACGGATGCGATGTGCACCTTCCTCGCGCTCAATACGGGTTCTGTTCAACTGCTGCCCATCTCGGCGATTGCCGTTCTGACCGCCGCTGGAGCTAAGAATCCAACAGCAATCATCGGAACCACGCTCCTCGCCACCGCATGCTCCTCCTTGGTGGGTTTGGTTACCATCAAGGTGCTGGCCAAGTGGCCGACATTCCGATTGCCTGCCGTATCGCCAGCATCTCAGACCCTCGAACCCGCTGTCGCGGGCGGCATAGCGGATGATGGAATCCTCGCACCTCAACATCCGCTGGCCCCTTCGCATCGCGCCTGGCTCGCTTCCCTTTTGCTCGTGGGCTGCTTCTGCTGGTTTGGATGGCAGATGATCTCTGGAGGTATGCCCGGAGCCGGGTTGGTGACGGATCCGATCTGGATGAGAGGCCTGAATGCCCTCTCGCTTCTCGCGGTTCCATTCCTCCTCGCCTTCTTCCCCTTGTTTGCCGCGGTGCGCGGAATCCCGGTTTACGAGCAGTTCATTGAAGGCGCAAAGGAGGGATTCCAGACCTCGATCCGGATCATCCCGTACCTTGTCGCGATCCTCGTCGCGATCGGCTTTTTCCGCGGCGCAGGTGGAATCGAACTCCTTGGGAAGGCCCTGGCAAAACCAATGGCATGGGTTGGTTTTCCCACAGATCTGTTGCCGATGGCCCTTCTCAGGCCCTTGACCGGTTCCGGGACATTGGCGGCCTATGCGGAAGTCGTCCGGACTCACGGTGCAGACAGCCTTCTCGCCCGAACGGGTGGAACCCTTTTCGGGAGCACCGAGACGACGTTCTACGTGGTTGCGGTTTACTTCGGGGCGATTGGCGTGCGCCGCACCCGCCACGCGATCTGGGCGGGGCTTGCTGCCGATGTCGCTGGGGCTCTCGCCGCAGTGCATATCTGCCGGTGGATGTTTGCACCCGGCAACTGAGCGGGAGTCGATCCACGGGCGACCACTGTACCGTCAGCAATGCAGGGCAAAAAACCGGAGGGTTCCTTCGAGGCGCTGACGCCAGTAATCCCAGTCGTGGGTCCCCGGGAACTCCTCGTAATCGTGGTCAACCCCTGCGTCTGAGAGTTCCCTGTGCAGGATCCGGTTGGCCTCGATCAGCCCGTCGGATTGGCCACAGTCGAATCGGAATGGCGGCAGCGAGGGCGCGCCTCGGAGCGCCCGGAACAGATTTCCTTCCGTCGAGGGGATCCCCAACGCGGTCAGATCCTCCTCCACCCGGCCAACCAATTGCGCAAGATCCGTGACGGCGCTGTGGCCAGACATTCCAGCGAACACGTTTGGGAACGCGGCCCCCAGTCGCAAGGCCGCAAAGCCGCCCATGCTGAGGCCAGCGATGAACACCTGCGACACTGCACTGGTTTCCGGAACAACTTCACGGACAACTGCAGGAACGTCTTCGACGATCCAGCGTGCATAGTCACGCCCCCCGTGGCTCGCATAGAGACTCCCGTCGCCCCACAGGCCATCGCTGGGCATCGCGAGGACAAAGGGAGGCGTGGTGCCGCCCCGCGACAGTCGCTCATTGGTTTCGTGGGCCGCTCCACGGAGAGCCCAGCCCCAGTGACTCCCATAGATTCCATGGAGGAGCAGGACGATGGGAACATCACGACAACCTTGGGCAGCTTTGGGAACATGAAGCGTCATGTCCCCGCGGCCCTTCAGATGACGACTCTTCACCGTCGCCATCCGCAATCCGGCCCATTCCAGGCCAGGATCGGAAACCTCAAGGCTATGAAATGTTCCCGAGCCATTCATCGTGGCGACAACTGGAGGGTCTGGATCAACGCCCGATGCGCTTACAATCCCACGGCCTTGAAGCGGGCACGCACTTCCTTGAAGTGGAAGTCGACCGAGCAAAGCTTTTCGAGTTCGCCCGGGCCAAAGTGGCGGGCGATCTCCGGGTCTGAACGCAATTGTTCAACGAAGTCTGCGTCATCGCGGCCGGCGTGTTTTGTTGCCCAGGTCTGCATCGCGGTGCGTTGAACCAGCGCGTAGGCGTCCTCGCGGGTCAGGCCTTTGCGGATCAAGGCCAGCAACACCGTCTGTGAGTTCCACATGCCCAGGCTCAGTCCGAGGTTCCGGCGCATGTTGTCCGGGTAGACATTCAGGCCGGTCATCATCCGGTCCAGCAGTCCCAGCATGTAGTCGAGCAGTGTGCAGGAATCGGGGAAGATGATTCGTTCCACGGAGCTGTGGCTGATGTCGCGCTCATGCCAGAGGGCCACGTTTTCGAGGGCGGCAATCGAGTTGCCGCGGATCACGCGCGCCAATCCGGTGAGGCGTTCCCAAGTGATGGGATTGCGCTTGTGGGGCATGGCGCTGCTGCCCTTTTGACCCTTGGTGAACGGTTCCTCGGCTTCGAGGACCTCCGTCCTCTGGAGATGCCGAAACTCCACCGCCCACCGTTCGATGCTGGCCGCAACCACGGCGAGAGCGCTCATGAACTCCGCATGCAGGTCACGCTGTACGACCTGCGTTGCCAGTGGTGCCGGTCGCAATCCCAACTTCCGGCAGATGTGCTTTTCAACCCTCGGAGACAGGTGCGCACTCGTGCCCACCGCCCCGGAAACCTTGCCCACGGCCACCACGTTCCGAACATGCCTCAACCGTTGTTCCGCACGACCGAACTCATCGTACATCAGGGCCAGCTTGAGACCGAAGGTCGTCGGTTCAGCGTGAATGCCGTGGCTGCGGCCGATGCACGGCGTGAAGCGATGCTCCCGTGCCCGTTTCGCGATCGATTTCCGGACCACACGGACCGCTTCGACGAGAAGATCCGCGGACTGCACCAACTGGACGGCAAAGGCCGTGTCGACGATATCGCTCGAAGTCAGGCCAAAGTGGAGCCAGCGGCTGGCGGGATCGTTGATCTGTTCGGTGACCGCCGTCGTGAACCCGATGACGTCGTGATTGAGCGTCTTCTCCAGTTCCTTGGCGCGTTCGACCAGTGCCTTGGGATCCGCGAGGCACCGATCGGCCCCCGCCTTCATGCGGCCAAAGTCGGCGGCCGGAACCACCTTTTCCTTCACGAGGGCCTCGGATGCGAGCAGTTCGATCTGCAGCCAGATCTTCAGGCGATTCTCGTCCGTCCAAATCTCCCGCATCTGCGGGCGCGTATAGCGCGAAATCATTCGCGACAGACTACGGCGGGCCCATGGCCAGCGTCGAGAGGGAGAAACCGGTGCTGTTATCCCTTTCGCATCCGCTCCCGGGCCTGCTCCAGAATGCGTCGCTCGTGGTCGGTGAGGCTCGCGAGGCCTTTGGAGGCGATCTTGTCGAGGATCGGATCCACCTCCCGCGCGACGTACTCGGCATCTTCCTCTGCACGACTCTTGCGGATGGGCACCTCCACGGGCCGTGAAGCGGTTGTTCCCGGAAACGGGATCACGGTCGCCGGTTCCATTTCCTCCCGTGGCTTCCAGATTTGCCAGGGGTCGGTTCGGGTCAGGAAGGGCACCCCGAACCAACCGAGGGCGAGGCCACCGAGATGGGCCATGTGGGCGACCCCGGATCCCTTGAAGAACAGGCCCACGACACTCCCGGCGACCAGGATCCAAAGGAACGTCAGGAACTTCATCCGGACTGGAAACACCATCAGGATGGCCGTGAACCGCTCATGGGCGAACCAGCGGCAGTAAACGGCCGTGATGGCCGACACACCGGCGGACGCGCCCATCAGGCTGACTTGGGGTGGGTACTGGAACGCGAGGTTCCAGGCCACCTGAGCCAGACCGCCAGCAACGCCACCCGCGAGATAGACGGCGAGAAACTTCCACGTGCCCAACCGTTCTTCCACCGGGCGTCCAAAGAAATAGAGGCCCAGGGCATTGGAAATCACGTGTAACGGCCACGGCACCTCGTGCAGGAACTGGAACGTCAGCAGTCGCCAGAGCTGCCACTGGCGGATGCCCGCCCAGCTCAGGCCAAGGTCTGCAACCACCGGCACCTTCCCGTAAAGGGTCAGGATGCACTGCACCAGAAAGCACCCGCCGAGAACCCAGATCAGGATCATGGAGACCCGGATCGGCGAAGCCTCCGGCTCCCTCATGTAGTCGCGATCGTAGATCATGGGCTCAACCTAGGACGTGACTTGCGGAATTCAATTCCGGGACCCACCGCTGTTGCGTGGTGGTTCGGGATCTGCCGGTGGCAGCGGCCGCGCATCCATGAGGTTGATGCAGCAAAGGCCGCCCAACAACCCACCCAGATGCGCGAGGTGCGCGATGTTTCCGAAGGGGAACACCGAACCGATGATCGACAGGACACCCGCGAGGAGGAGCACGAACTTGGCCTTCAATTCAAAGGGGATCAGGAAGAACAGATAGCCCTTCACCTTCTCCTCGGCGTAAAGCGCACCGAGTGCTGCCAACAACCCGCACAACCCTGCCGACGCGCCGACCACTGGATGACCGAAGATCTTTGGCGAAAGCATGGCACCGACCAGTTGGACCAATCCTCCGATGGCACCGGAGGCCAGGTAGAGTCCAAAGAAACGACGGCGGCCGAGTGTCGTTTCGAGGATCGGGCCCATGGAATGCAGCAGTACCAGATTCGCGCCCAGATGAACCCAGTTCCCGTGGAGGAACTGGTAGGTGAAAAACTGCCACCAGTGCCCTGCCCGGATTCCATCCAGGGACAACGAGTAGCGCATCTCGAACCACTGCCGTCCCTGCTCCCTCAGCCCAGGTTCGATCAGGAAGACGAACAGATTCAGCCCGAGAAGGCCCAGGGTCACGTCCCGCTCCATGTCCGGGAATGGATCCTCGGAGGGCGGGATGGGGGGTGGTTTCGGCGTGGACATGGGGTGAACAAGGGGGGTCAGCCGAGCGCTTCCAACTCCCGCTGCACCAATTCCAGAAGCGGCTTCAGGGTCTCGCGGCTGAAATCAAAACGGCACCCTGCCCTGGCGAACAATTCCGGCAGCGGTTTCGATCCACCCAGCGCCAAACCCGCCCGATAATCCGCCAGTGCGCGGACGGGATCCGATTTCGCGTTCGCCCACACCTGCAGGGCTCCCAGCTGGGCGATTCCGTATTCCACGTAGTAGAACGGGTGGATGAACAGATGGAGCTGCCGTTGCCAGCGGCAAGCCCGGGCGGACTCAAATCCGGTCCAGTCAATGTCCCCCCCAAAGCGATCCATCAGTCCGAGCCATGCCTGCCGACGTTCCGCGGGCGTATGCTCCGGGTGGGTGTAGATCCAATGCTGAAACGCGTCGATCGTCGCGATCCAGGGGAACACCCCCACGATGCCCTCGAGGTGCGTGCGGCGGGCGCGCTTCGCTTCCTCGGGGGTGTAGAATTCGTCCAGGCCATCGGAGGCAAGCAGTTCCATGGCCATCGACGCCACCTCGCAGAATTCGATCGGCGCGTCGCGATAGGCTTGCAGCGGTTCATTCCGGCTGGCGAGCGCGTGGAAGGCGTGGCCCGCCTCATGAAGGAGGGTCTCGACGTCCCGCTGCTGTCCCACGGCGTTCATGAAGATGAACGGCAGCCGGGCCTCGCTCAGCGTGTACTGGTAGCCGCCGGGTGCCTTGCCCTTGCGGTTCGCCAGGTCCAGCAACCGCGTTTCGCGCATCAGGCGGAAGTCCCCAGCCAATTGGGGATCGAGGCGATCGAAGATCCGTTGCGACCGTTCCTCCAACTGGGTGGTGTCCGAGAACGGCCTCAAGGGTGGACGATTCTGCGGGTCGACCGCCGTGTCCCATGGGCGCAGCGCTGGAAGTTTCAAGGCGTCGCGCCGCTCCCGATGAAGTCCCTTCAGCACCGGGACGACTTCCGACTCGATCGCATCGTGAAATCGCTCGCAATCGCTGGGCGTGTAGTCGAAGCGACCGCGCGCCCGAAAGGCGTAGGCCCGGTAATCCGCGAATCCAGCGTTCGTGGCGATGCGACTCCGGAGCGCCCGCAGTCCGTCGAAGCATGCGTCGAATGCCGCCTCCTCCGAAACCCAACGCGCGGTCACGGCTTCCCAGGCGGCCTGGCGCGTCGTGCGATCGGTCTCCTCCTGGAAGCGACCCATCTGGACGAGCGTCCGCTCTTCGCCCTGGAACTGCACGGTGAGGCTCCCGCTCAGCTTCTGGTACTGTTGGGCCAGCTTCGCTTCCTCGGTTTCAAGCGCCACGTTCTCCTCGCGGAAAAGTTCGACGTCGAGGGCTCGGCTGCGGTCGAGGACCGCGTACCGTTCGCGTGGCAGCGAGTGCCGCAGGGGATGTTCGAGGAACAGCTTTGACAGGGCGAAGGCGCGGGGCTTCAGCGCCGGATCCACTCCTTCAACGAAGGCGAGATACGCCTTCTCCGCCTCAGGATCGGCCGTGTGGCACGTCATGGCGATGTAACGGCGGGCCCGTTCCTCGTCGATCGCGGCCATGACCTCGCCGGCATCCACCAGCCACGATTCGAAGGCTTCGATCGTCGATGCTTCGCGTCCGGCAACCTCCAACCTGGCCACCCACGGTTCCAGCGCCTTCCAGTCGCCCAGGTCCAGACTGGCCGGCAGGAATCGACGCGAAGTGTGTGGAGCGAGGTCCCCAAATGGCAGCAACGACATGCCTTGAGAGTGGCGGACTTCGGCCGCCGGCGTCCAAGCCAGAAAACATCCGGTTGAAAAAACCCCTGACATTGTCCCGCCGATGCCGTTGCATCCGCCCGGTTTTTCTGATCATGCCGAAGCGCACTGACATCCACTCGGTCCTCATCATCGGGGCAGGCCCGATCATCATCGGGCAGGCCTGCGAGTTTGACTACTCGGGCACCCAGGCCTGCAAGGCCCTCCGCGAGGAGGGCTATCGCGTGGTCCTGGTCAACTCCAACCCCGCCACCATCATGACGGATCCGGAGTTTGCCGAACGGACATACATCGAGCCCATCACCCCCGAGGCCATCGAGAAGGTCATCGTCCGCGAGAAGGCGGAAATGGCCCGGATGGGGGCGACCGGCAAGCTCGTCCTCCTGCCCACCCTGGGCGGCCAGACCGCCCTCAACACGGCCATGTCCCTGCACAAGAACGGGGCATTGGAGCGCCACGACGTCGAGATGATCGGCGCTCGCGCCGAAGCCATCCACAAGGGCGAGGACCGCGAGGCGTTCAAGCAGCTCATGCTGGCCATCGGTCTCGATGTTCCCATCTCCGGCACCGCCCACGACATGGCCGAAGCCCGGGCTGTCGCCGAACGGATTGGCCGGCTTCCATTGATCATCCGTCCCGCCTTCACACTCGGCGGCACGGGCGGCGGCATCGCCTACAACCGCGAGGAATTTGAGGAGATCGCCAAGCGCGGCATCGACCTCTCGCCCGTCTCCGAGATCCTCATCGAGGAATCCCTCCTCGGGTGGAAGGAATACGAGATGGAGGTCATGCGCGATCGCGCCGACAACTGCGTGATCATCTGCTCCATCGAGAATTTCGACCCGATGGGCGTCCACACCGGTGACTCCATCACGGTGGCCCCGATCCAGACCCTGACGGACAAGGAGTACCAGATCATGCGCGACGCCTCGTTCGCCGTGATCCGTGCGGTCGGTGTCGAGACAGGCGGTTCGAACATCCAGTTCTCCGTCGATCCCGTAACAGGCCGTATGATCGTCATCGAGATGAACCCGCGCGTGAGCCGCAGTTCTGCGCTGGCATCCAAGGCCACCGGCTTCCCGATCGCCAAGATCGCCGCGAAGCTCGCCGTGGGCTACCTGCTCGACGAGATCCGCAACGACATCACCCGCGAAACGCCGGCCAGCTTCGAGCCGACGATCGATTACGTCGTCACCAAGATCCCGCGGTTCGCGTTCGAGAAGTTCCCCCAGGCGGATCCGACGCTGACGACGCAGATGAAGTCGGTGGGGGAAGCCATGGCCATCGGACGGACCTTCAAGGAAAGCCTCCAGAAATGCCTGCGCTCCCTTGAAATCGGTCGGGCGGGTCTCGGTGGCGACGGGAAGCCGTGGCGCATCGGGACCGAGGTGTACGGCGACCGCGACATCCTTCCCAAGGATGTCATCACGCGGAAGCTATCCGTGCCGAACGCCGAGCGCGTCTTCTTCATCCGCCACGCCTTCCGCGCAGGCTTCACCATCGAGGACATCTTCAACCTCACGAAGATCGATCGTTGGTTCCTGACGCAGATGAAGGAGATCGTGGACGTCGAAGAGGAACTCGCGGCCAGCGTGGCCTGAACCGCGCCAGCCGGATTCGATTCGCCCTCAGGTTGGGTTCATCCCGAGACGTCCACGTCCCATGGCCCAGCCTGATTCCGGCGTCTCACTGACCGAAGGCTTCTTCCAGAAGGCAGCCGGCTGGGAAGCCGTCCAGCACGCCCGGATCCTCCTTTCGACAGGCAAGGTCCTGTCGTCGAACTGGACCCCGCCCATCCTGAAGGGCGTCGTCCAGGCCGGTGAGACCTCCTACCGCGCCGGACTCGTCATCAAGTCCGACCTCGACATCGACAACCTCTGCACCTGCCGGCAGGCGCGGGAATTCGGTACCATCTGCCCTCACTCGGTCGCGGTGGGGCTTCACTGGCTGAAGCCGCCGGCGGCCGCCGCGGCCAAAGCTCCGGCTCCGGCTGCAAATGCCGCCCCATCCCCTACCCCCGCGCCGCAACGGTCAGCCCCTCGCAAGGACGCCGCCCGGCTTCGTCGGGATCCCGCTGGGCCAGCGCTGACGGTCCACGTCGTCCTACCGCCGAACTTCCAGGACACCGTCCTGCGCGGCAAAGCCATGCTCGTGTTCGAAGGCGTCGTCGGAAAGGATCGTGCACCCTTGGACACATTTGTCCGCCGCGGAGCCTTCCGCCTCTCGGAGGAAGACGAAGCCCTGCTCACCGCTGCAGAGATGGCAACGGGCGGCGACACCCCGGGCATGGTCCAACTGCCACCCCGCGCTCTGGCCGAAGTGTTCACCGCGCTCGGTGGGTTTCCCCGCGTCACCCTCGGCCGCAGCCAAGCCTTCCGGATCGATCGGGAGCCGACGCTCCTGCCCATGCGCGCGACGCTCGCATCCGATGGCACCATCGCCATTGCCGTCCAACCCCAGGCCCGCGCTCCCGTCATCGTCCCGATCGACGCGACCCTCTGGATCCTGAACCCGGGGAACCCGCCCGCCCTCGCCCCGTTGGCGGCCACCGGGCCGTTTCGCGAAGCCCTGCAGAAGCCGGTGATCATCCCGCGCACGCAGGTCCCCACGTTTCTTTCGCAGGACTGGCCGCGTCTCGAGGCGTCCGGAAAGGTCGAGGCGAACTTCAAGCTCACCGATTTCGAACTCACGCCACAGGCACCCCGCTTCCACCTCGACCTCGCCGGCGGTCTCGCGCAACTCAGCGCGACGCTCCAATGCGCGTACGGCCAGCGCATCATGACCGTGGGCGTCACCCGCGCCGATGAGGCGACGTGGCTCCCCGATCCGCAGAATCCGCGACGCTACGGAACCCGGGACCTCGCGGCCGAGCACGCCGCCTTCAATCGACTGCGCCAGGCGGGCTTCAGCGGACCCGATTCCCAAGGGCGATGGCAACTGGTCGGGCAGGATCGCGTCCTCGCCTACTTCTCGCGCCTCCACCCCCGCCTCGAACGCGAGTGGACGGTGAACCTCGAGGAACGTCTGGATCGCTCGGCACAGGCCACGTTCGAACGCGTGTCGCCACAGTTGAAGATCACTTCCAGCGGCGAACAATGGTTCAACCTGGAGGTCTCCTACAGTTCTGGAAGCGGATCGCCGATCCCGGCCGCCGAGATCCAGCAACTCCTTCGCGGGGGTTCACGCCGGTTGCGCAGCGGCAAGCTCGCCCTGATCGACACCGGTGCCGTCGAGGAACTCCAGGAAATCCTCGTCGACTGCGCCCCGGAGCAGGCGGGCGGAGCCGCCGACGCCACACGTTACCGCATGGGCAACGCCCAGGCCGGCTTCCTGGAAGCGGGTCTCCGCGACGCTGGATTGACCGTCCAGGCCCCCGCCCCGTGGCGTCAGCAGGCCCGGGCGACCTCCGGCGAAGTCCAGCTGGCGTGTCCACCGCTGGGCCCACTCGATGCCGTCCTGCGCCCGTACCAGAAGCAAGGCGTGGCCTGGCTGCGGTTCCTTCGGGACCAGCAGTTCGGTGGCGTCCTCGCGGATGAAATGGGTCTCGGCAAGACCCTCCAGGTGCTCACGCATCTTGCGGTCGCCCGTTCGGAAATCCCCGCTGCCGCGCGCAAGCCGTGGCTCGTGGTTTGCCCAACGTCGCTGGTGTTCAACTGGGCCGCGGAAGCCGCGCGGTTCATCCCCGACCTGAAGGTGCTGCGCCTCCACGGCTCCGAGCGTCACCGGCTGTTTGCGCAGATTCCGCAGTCCGATCTCGTCATCACCAGTTACGCCCTCGTCCGCCGAGACCTCGACGCCCTGCGCCAGCATGGCTTCGATACCGTCGTTCTGGACGAAGCCCAGCACATCAAGAACCGCACCACCCAGAACGCGCAGGCGGTCAAGAGCCTGCGATCCTCCAACCGTCTCGTCCTCACCGGAACGCCGCTGGAGAACTCCGTGCTCGATCTCTGGAGCATCTTCGACTTCCTCATGCCCGGTTACCTCGGGAACGCCGACGACTTCCGCGAACGCTACGAGCTTCCCATCGCCCGGGAACGCGACACCGCCACCATGGCCCGCCTCGCGCGGCGCGTCCGCCCCTTCCTGCTCCGTCGCCTCAAGCGCGAGGTAGCCGCCGACCTGCCACCACGCCTCGAACAGGTCAGCTACTGCGAACTCACCGAGGAGCAGGCTTCCGTCTACGAACAGCTCCTCTCCGCCACGCGCAAGGAGGTGGAACAGGCCGTGGGAGCCCAGGGCCTCGCCAAGAGCCGCATGCTCGTCCTCACCGCCCTGCTTCGCCTCCGCCAGGCCTGCTGCGACCTCCGCCTGTTGAAGCTGCCAGCGACCGCTGCCGAGGAAGATCCCGTCGAGGGTACCGGCTCCGAGGCCGATTCCGCCCCGAAGTCTCCCGCCCCGCCATCCGAGGGAACCTCTGGAAAATTCCAGATGTTCGGCGAACTCCTCGACGAGGTCATCGACGGCGGGCACCGCGCCCTCGTCTTCAGCCAGTTCACCTCGATGCTGCGCCTTCTCCGCGAGGAACTCGACCGCCGCGGCCTCAGCTACTGCTACCTCGACGGCACCACCCGCGACCGCGCCGCCGTCGTCGAACGGTTCCAGAAGGAGTCGGCCATCCCCGTTTTCCTCATCTCGCTCAAGGCCGGCGGCGTCGGCCTCAACCTCACCGGCGCGGACACCGTCATCCACTTCGACCCCTGGTGGAATCCCGCCGTCGAGGATCAGGCCACCGACCGCGCCCACCGGATCGGCCAGTCCCGCGTGGTCACCGCGTACAAGCTCATCACCCGCGGCACCGTCGAGGAAAAGATCCTCGCCCTCCAGCAACGCAAGCGCGACCTGATCGCCGCCACGCTCACCGGCGAGGACGTCTTCACCAACAGCCTCGGCTGGGATGAAATCCAGGAGCTGCTCGGCTGACCCGCCCTGCCCCGTCGTCTCCCGCCGTTGCGGCCATTCCCTTCTCGCGTACCCTTCCGCCCCAACGCCATGACGCGCGCCATCACCTTCTCGCCGTCGATCACCGTTCCGCTCACGCACGACTGCCCCTGGAATTGCACCTATTGCGGCTATCGCTCGGACACCGAGGGCTTGATCAAGCCGGAGGAGTTCACCCGCCTCCTGGACGTCGCCATCCAGAACCACGCCACCGAGGTCCTGTTCCTTTCGGGCGAAATGCCGGACTCCATGCCGCACATCCGGCGTGCGCTGGATCACCGTGGATTCTCCGATTTCATCGCCTTCACGCGATGGGCCTGCGAACAGGCCCTCGCCCGGGGACTGCTGCCGCACACAAACATCGGAGCCCTCTCTCGCTCCCAACTGCTGCGACTCGCCGACGTCAACGCCTCGATGGGCCTGATGCTCGAAAACATCGACGACGCCTTCAACCGCAGCGTCGCCCCGGAGAAGTCCGTGGCAGGCCGCCTGCGCACCATCGAGACCGCCGGTGAACTGCGTATTCCCTACACTTCGGGCATCCTGATCGGCCTCGGCGAATCCCACGAGTCACGCCTGCGTTCGCTCGACGCCCTCGCGGCCCTCCACAGCCGGTACGGCCACCTGCAGGAAATCATCCTGCAGAATTACATCCCCAACGCCGGATCACGTCTGCTCCCCACCGCTCCCGCCCCATCCCTCGCGGAATACCAGTCGCTCATCGCGCATTGGCGGACGATCGCTCCCGACGTCGCGATCCAGATCCCGCCGAACATCAACCCGCACTGGGAACATCTCCTCCCGCTCATCGACGATCTCGGCGGGGTCAGCATCGAAGGCGACCTCGTCAATCCGCTGAGTCCGTGGGCTCCGCCCGCCGCTTACGCCGCCGCCGCCGCCCGGCAGGGTCGAAGCCTGCACCACCGCTGGCCCGTCTACGATCGCTTCCTCCAGCGCGACTGGATCCGTCCTCCGGTATGGGAGGTCCTGCGTCGCCGCAGCCCGGTTCTCGGCTCCGATGGTGGTTGTCCCTCGGTGGGTTCCAACGCGTCGCAGGCACTGCGTCGCGCGGCCGAGGGCTTTGGGCTTTCCCTGGAGTCGGCGATCCAGTTGGCCGAGGCGGATGGCGCGGCGGAACAGGAGTTGTGCGCGGCCGCCGACGAACTGAACCGGAAGCTCAACGGCACCACCGTGAGCTATGTGGTGAACCGCAACGCCAACTTCACCAACGTCTGCACCACGAACTGCACCTTCTGCGGATTCTACCGGCCCCCCGGCCACGCCGAAGCCTACACCCGCCCCATCCACGCCGTCGTCGAGCGGGTGCTCCAGACTCCATGGGTGACCGAAGTCTGCCTGCAGGGAGGCATCCACCCCGACCTGCGCTTCGAGGACTATCGGGACCTCCTCAGGGCGCTGAAGGACGCACTCCCCGGCGTTCATCTCCACGCCTATTCCCCGATGGAGATCCACTCCCTCCATCTCAAGACCGGGTGGCCCTACCATCGCGTGCTCTCCGAGTTGCGCGACGCCGGTCTGGGATCCATCCCCGGGACCGCGGCCGAGATCCTCCACAACACGGTGCGCGACCGTCTGTCACCCGACAAGCTGCGCACCGAACACTGGATCGAGATTGTCGAAACCGCCCACAGCGTCGGGTTGCCATCCACCTCCACCATCCTCTTCGGCCACGGCGAATCCTGGGCCGACATCTTCCATCACCTGTCCATCCTTCGGAACCTCCAGGCCCGGACCGGCCGATTCACCGAGTTCGTCCCACTCGCCTTCGTCCCGCATCGCAATCGCCTGGGGAGCGAACTCTCCCGCGCTTCCGGCACCTCCACGGAACAGCTCGCCGCCCAGAGCGCCGTGCGCGCCCGACGTCTCTACCCGTTGGCCCGACTGTTCCTCGGACCCGCCTTCCGCAACCTCCAGACCAGTTGGGTGAAGCTTGGAACACACGAGGCCGCACGGATGCTTCAGTGCGGCTGCAACGACTTCGGCGGCACCCTCTACGAGGAAAGCATCACCCGTGGCAGTGGCGGCACCCACGGCGAACACCGCACGCCCGCCGAACTCCAGGCGGCCATCCGATCCGTAGGCCGCACCCCACGCCAGCGCACCACCCTCTACCGCCCGATCTCTTCCGCCGCGGTCCCGTCCAGCATGTCCGTCTGAAGGTCGGGTGCCCTCACCCCGCGCGGCCATTCTCCCCCCAGCTGAAGGCCGGGTGCCCTCACCCAGCGGTATCCCGGAAGCCCCTTTCACCGGGAAACACCACCCCCGTCAAACAGCCCAAGACCTACGCACTGCTTCCCAACTGGGACCATCTTCGCCTCCTTCGAGCAACGCGTGGTCAAGGCACCAGGCCCGGAGGGCCGCAAGACAGTAGCCCAGCGCGTGAGCGTTGGGTCCCTTCCCGCAGAAACACCCAGCCACGGCAGGGGCGACACAAGCTGTCCACGCAGTGACGCCATCATTCGGCACCGTTCTGCCGCGCCACCACCATTCCCGACTCGGTCGATTCCGACCGGAACTGTCCCCGCCCACATCCATCCTGTCATCCTGCCATCCTGTTCGCCCCCATTGCGTCGGTCTTGTCGTCAGATCCCCAAAAACCCCATCCACGCAACTCGGCAGTGGCCTTGCCATTCGGCACCCTCGGCCAGATCGCCTCGAAACGCTCCAATGGACAGATCTAACCCAATCAACCCTTCGCCGGACGATGGTCCTCCTTCCCATGATCACGGCTTTGCTTGCCTCCTGATCAGTTCCTTGGCTCCCCGGGTCATCTCCTCCACATTAGTCGTCGGGCCCGAGGACTGGACAGAATAGCATTTCGAATTAGTGACGAGGCCTCGCTTGTCGAACTCCACACGATACTGCGGCTGCCCAACCGACATTACATAGCGCAGTGTAAAGGCGGGTGAATTTGATAGGCAAGTGGCATCAAAACTGAGCTGCGCAGTCCAGGCATTGCTGTATACGAATCCAAACTTCGCATGCAGGGCGGCTATGCCTCTTATCTGGAGCTCATCGACAGTGGTATAGGGCGAATCTTCCAGGATGACACCCACTTCTAAATTCTTTGAAATAGTGAGATTCTTGACGTCTCTCTCGTTAGCGAGCGCCGAACCCAAAACCATTCCAGCAGATGCTAGAAGCGATGACAGCACCCACTGAGTGCTACGACTGACAAGCAGTGATTGCATGATCAAGATTTCCTTTCAGCCGAATCAGTTGAAGGTCGTTTCACCGTGTGGCTGCCGCTGTTGCCCGAAAGCACCCACCGTCCAAGCCGGGTCACCCACACGGAAGATTCCACCGTCTGGATCCGCATTCCAACCCAGCCGGTGTTGTCTCTGCGGACATTGGTCGATGGTTTGATCGCGGTCACCCAGGGCTTGCTCGCTGCGGAAGCATTGGCCATCGACTCCCATCGGCACAGCCAACCTTCGTAGGCAAGGCACCCGTCGCCGGTCATGTTCCCATCTAGGTCGTGGCTGTAGCCCTCCGACTGCGGCGGCAGGGAGAGCTTCCGGTCCGGCACAATTTCGCCAGCGCTCAGGGACACAACGACTTTCTGCCACGCCGCCGCCGTTCCCGCCACACTCCATTCCGACCGGAATCGTCCCCGCCCACATCCATCCTGCCATCCTGCCATCCTGTCCGCCCCCTTCCGTCCATCTTGTCGTCACATCCCAGAAGCCCATCCGAGTAAGCCCTATCCATGCCGTTGGATGACGCTGCAAGGCTCGCGCAGAGAACCGGCCCTCAACGGAAAGGATGTTTTGCAGCGATGAACTGGGTGTCTACAGCTGGTCTTCAGTCTTCAATGAATGCGCCGGGTGAGGGCACCCGGCCTACAGCACCGTGGCTCCTCATCCAAGAACGAGTCCTCGGTTCATGGGAGCGTTTGTGCAAGGTCGGCGTACCCGACGCTGAGTACGTCACGGTCCCTCGCCGAATCCCGCCCGGAAAGCGCCCCCGGGGATACGTTGGGCGAGCGGAGGTTCATGGGTGCTGGCGTGCCTGTCCTACGGCAGTGTTTTCCTGCGGTTTTCCAGCCTTTAACGCGAAAGTGACATTTCACCAAAAAGCACTTGTACCCCCAACATATGGTGTTAGCGTCGCCCTCTGTCCCCAAGGGATAGGGTTGCTAGCGCAGCCAAACCGAAAGGAAAGCACGCGCCAGCAAGGAGTTTTGAAGGACATCGAAGACGACGCCATTCGGATGCTGACACCCCTTGTGAAGTACCGCCGGGCCCCTCAGTGCTGCTGCACCCTCCACGTGCCGCCCCTGAATCCCCCCTCGGGCCCCGCCGCGGATGTCACAGGTCCACCCGGTTCCGAACGTTGCTTCCATTCCTGACAACTCGTCCTGTTCCACGTTCATCCACCGATTCTGACCATATCAAAACCAGCCCTGCCATGATCGACGCCCGCGATTCCGTCGTTCCCACTGCCTCCGCTTCCGGCCGCGCCTCCGGCCGGGCGAAGGCCAAGACCTCAGCCCGCGCCACCGTGACCGCTCCCGAGCGCCCGGTCGCGACCGGAAACCGCAGCAAGCCGCAGAAGGTGTCCCCCAAGAAGCACCGGATGCCGATCACCCGCGTCTTCTCGGATCCCAAGATCAGCCCTTTTGATCAGATCGATTGGGAGCGCCGCACGGCGGAGATCACCGATGACTCCGGCAAGGTGATCTTCAAGCAGGAGGGCGTGGAAGTTCCCCGGTCCTGGTCGCAGCTCGCCACCAAGGTTGTCTGCTCCAAGTATTTCTATGGTGACCCCGCGAAGCCGGAGCGTGAGCAGTCCGTCCGCCAGCTGATCCATCGCGTCACCCGCACGATCGCGGATTGGGGCATCAAGGACGGTTACTTCACCAAGGAAGAGGGCGAACTCTTCTACAACGAACTCACCTGGCTTTGCGCGAATCAGTACGGCGCGTTCAACAGCCCCGTGTGGTTCAACGTGGGGCTCCATCACCAGTACGGCGTCGGCAAGAACTCCGGTCGCGGCAACTGGTACTACAACCACGCCCTGGGCGAGGCCGAGCGCGCTTCCACCCAGTACGAGTACCCCCAGTGCTCCGCCTGCTTCATCCAGAGCGTCGACGACAACATGGAAAGCATCATGAGCCTGGCCCACGCCGAGGCGATGCTGTTCAAGTTCGGTTCCGGAACGGGCACCGACCTCTCCCCCATCCGCTCCTCGCGCGAGAAGCTTTCGGGCGGCGGCCGTCCTTCCGGTCCCCTGTCCTTCCTCAAGGTCTACGACCAGGTCGCCAATGTCGTGAAGTCCGGCGGCAAGACGCGTCGGGCCGCCAAGATGAACACGCTTCGTGACTGGCACGGCGACATCGAGGATTTCATCGGTGCCAAGATGAAGGAGGAGCGGAAGGCCTGGGCGCTCATCGAACAGGGCTACGACGGGTCGTTCAACGGAGAGGCCTACGGTTCCGTGATGTACCAGAACGAGAACCTCTCGGTCCGCGTCTCCGACGAGTTCATGCAGGCGGCCATCGAGGGCAAGGAATGGTGGACCCGCTCTGTCACCTCCGGAAAGCCCCTCGAAAAGAAGGATGCCTCCAAGCTGCTGGACCTGATCGCTGAAGGCACCTGGGTGTGCGGTGATCCCGGCCTCCAGTACGACGGCCCCATCCAGCGCTGGCACACGGCCAAGGGCACCGAGCCGATCCACTCTACGAACCCGTGCTCCGAGTACGTGTTCCTCAACAACACCGCGTGCAACCTGGCGTCGCTGAACCTGATGAAGTTCAAGCGCCCGGACGGGATCTTCGATCTCGACCGTTTCAAGGCCGCCGTGCGGATCTACATCACCGCGCAGGAGATCCTCGTCGACAACGCCTGCTACCCGACCAAGGAGATCGCCGAGAACTCCCACATCTTCCGCACCCTTGGACTGGGCTTCGCGAATCTTGGCTCGCTCATCATGAGCTACGGCCTGTCCTACGATTCGAATGAAGGCCGCGCCCTCGCTGGAGCCATCACGGCCATCATGACCGGGCATGCCTACGAGCAGAGCGCCGAGATCGCCGCCGCCATGGGAGCCTTCCCCGGTTATGCGGATGCCCGGTGCACCGGCGTCGCGAAGACCGCCCACAAGGACAACATCGAATCCACCCTGGGCGTCATCCAACTCCACCGGAACGCCGTCGAGGACATCCAGGCCAGCAGCGACTTCGCCTATCTCAAGGACGAGGCCCGCCGCTGCTGGGATCGCGCCCTGAGCCGCGGAAAGGAAGTCGGTTACCGCAATGCCCAGGTCACCGTGCTCGCCCCCACCGGCACCATCGCGTTCCTCATGGATTGCGACACCACCGGCGTCGAGCCCGACATCGCCCTGGTGAAGTACAAGCTGCTGGCCGGCGGCGGCATGCTGAAGATCGTGAACCGGACGGTGCCTGAAGGTCTCCGCCGCCTCGGTTACTCCGAGAGCACCATCGAGGGCATCACGGCCCACATCGAGCGCTACGACACGATCGAGGACGTGGTCCTGAACGGGGACGACGCTGCGGTGAAGGAAGGCCGCGCGAAGGCGGGTGAAATGGCCCGCAGCGGGTTGAAGCCCGAGCACATCGAAGTGTTCGACTGCGCCTTCAAGCCGTTCCGCGGCCAACGGAGCATCCATTACATGGCCCACCTTGGCATGATGGCCGCCGCCCAGCCGTTCATCTCCGGTGCCATTTCCAAGACGGTCAACCTCCCCAACGAGGCGACCACCAAGGATATCCGCGACGCCTACATCCAGGCGTGGCGCATGGGGCTGAAGTGCGTTGCTGTCTATCGTGACGGCTCCAAGCGTTCCCAGCCGCTGAACACCAAGAAAACCAACGAGGGCGGGGACAAGACCGCTGCCCCGGCCAACGACCAAGTGGCCCAGCTGGAAGCCCGTCTCACCGAGCTCCAGACCGAGTTGGCTTCGCTGCGCGAACAGGTCGGTCAACCGCTCCGCCGCCGGCTCCCCGACACCCGCATGGCGGTCAACCACAAGTTCGAGATCGCCGGCCACGAAGGCTACATGACGGTCGGTCTCTTCCAGGACGGCCAACCGGGCGAGTTGTTCGTCACCATGGCCAAGGAAGGCAGCACGATTGGTGGCCTCATGGACACCATCGGTGCCCTGACCTCCATGTCGCTCCAGTACGGCGTGCCTCTCGAGTCCCTCGTCAAGAAGTTCGCCCACCAGCGCTTCGAGCCCTCCGGCTACACCCGGAACCCGGACATCCGCAACGCCGCGTCGATCATCGACTACGTGTTCCGCTGGATGGCCGTCCAGTTCCTCCCCGGCTATCGCGAAGCCGCCAATCCCGGTTCGGCCCAGACCGAACTCCCCATGCCGGGGCTGATCGACGAGCTCAAAAAAAAAGTGAACCGGCCCGTTCCGGAACTGCCGCTCGCCGATGAAGGCAACACCGAGGTGATCGCGAAGGTCAGCCGCACGCCTTCCACCTCGGTGCACACGCCCCACAAGGGAACGACCGGAGCCAACGTCCTGACCCACATGATCAGTGGTCAGGCCGACGCCCCGAGCTGCCCCAACTGCGGTCATATCGCCGTCCGCAACGGCGCCTGCTACAAGTGCCTGAACTGCGGCGAAAGCCTCGGCTGCTCGTAGTCGATCCCTGAAACCATGCACGGGCGGCGGAATCTCCTTCCGCCGCCCGTTTTGCTTGGAACGGGGTGGTGACGTCCACATCGCCTTGGCAATGGCCTTGGAACGGCGACGAGGACGTCGCCACCCCGTTGCATGCGGGGGCAGTGTCAAGATGCGCCAACACCGCCCCGACTTCATCTCTGCGCTCGCGCATCCGCGCTTCCTCCCCCATCTTCCCCCGCCTTCATGAAGGACCTTGTCCTGATCGGTTCCATCCACGAATCCACCGCGTCCGAATGGCAGCACCGCGCCGGTGCCTCCGCCGTTGTTCGCCTCGCGCCCGACGCCGTCCTGCTCTCCGGCACGCAGGGTGATCCTGCCCTCATCGAACAGGCCCAGTCCGCCGGGTTCGATGCGTTCTTCCGCCATCCGCCCCTGCGCGCCGCGGACTTCCGGCTCCTGGCCATGGACATGGATTCCACCCTCATCACCATCGAGTGCATCGACGAGATCGCCGACATGGTGGGAGTGAAGCCGCAGGTGGCCGCCATTACCGAGGCTGCCATGCGCGGGGAACTGGATTTCCCAGGTGCCCTCCGGCGACGGGTTGCCCTCCTGAAGGGCCTCCCGGTCGAGGCCCTCGATCGCGTCTACAACGAACGCCTGCGCCTTTCGCCCGGCGCCGAGAACCTCCTCGCCGCGGCCCGCGCCTACGGTTGGACCACTTTGCTGGTCTCCGGCGGATTCACCTACTTCACCGACCGACTCCGCCAGCGTCTCGGACTCGACCACACCCTGGCCAACACCCTCGAAGTCATCGACGGCCGTCTGACGGGCGAAGTGCTCGGCGAAATCGTCGATGCCTCCGTGAAGGCCACCCGGGTGAAGGCGGCCTGCGAGGCCCTCGGGTGTTCTCCGGCCCAGGCCATCGTCGCCGGCGACGGCGCGAATGATCTCCAGATGATGCGGATTGCCGGACTCAGCGTGGCATTCCACGCCAAGCCCGTCGTCCGACGCGAAGCCACCCTCGCCATCAACCATTCCGGACTCGATGCCCTCCTCCTCCGCTTCTCCTGACCCTCGTCCGCCGTCCCGTCCCCAGTGGTGGTCCCGCCTTGGGATTGTCATCTGCGCGGCCGTGATCCTCCTCTGGACGCTGCGGCCCGGTTCCAGTGGGGGCTTCCAGCCGATTCCCGTCACCCCGGGACCTGCGCCGGCCTGGTCGATCACCAATGTCCTCGGCGGGACACTCTCCTCGACCAACCTCGCCGGCCATGTGCTCGTGGTGAACTTCTGGGCCACCTGGTGCCCGCCGTGCATCCGCGAGTTGCCCGATCTCAACGCCTTCCACCTCGCGCACACCAACGACCGCATCACCGTGGTCGGCGTTTCCGTGGACGAAGGCGGTGTCGGTGCCGTGCGTTCCTTCGTCGAGCGCAACAACCTCGCCTATCCCGTGGGCATGGTGACTCCCGCAATGTCGGAAGCCTTCGGTGCGCAGGGTCCCATCCCCGCCACCTACGTCATCGACCGTCGCGGCCATTTCGCCGCCCGCTACCTGGGTCCCCTCACCCGCGAGGAACTCGAACGCGTCACCCGTCCATTGATGCTCGCGCCCGCGCAATAGTCCCACGCCTCCCTCATTTCGGGTCCCCGAATTCGGGGGATGGCGCGTTGTGCGGGGCGTGCGAAAGTGACCCCGTCTTAGCTGACCGACCTCATGCAAACTCTCTCGTGCCGCGTTGCCGGCAAACCGTCCGGAACGGGCCCCCTGCTCGAAGTCCGCAGTCCGTATTCCGGGGAACTGGTGGGCACCGTCACCACGGTGGGCCGCGCTGAAGCGGAAGCCGCTGTGGCCGCAGCCACCGCGTTCACTGCCACCCCCTCCAAGTACCAACGCGCCGAGATCCTCGAAAAGACCCGCATCGCACTGGAGGCACGTCGCGACGAGTTCGCCCGGATCATCACGTCCGAGGCTGGTCTCGCGCTGAGGGAAGCCCGGTACGAGGTGGGCCGGACCGTCGACGTGTTGCGTTTCGCTGCCATGGAAGCGCTCCGCGACGATGGCCAGATCTTCTCGTGTGACGTTTCTGCCCAGGGCAAGCCGCGGAAGATCTTCACCACCCGGGAACCCCTGCGCTGCGCAGTCGCCATCACCCCGTTCAACCACCCGTTGAACCAGGTCGCCCACAAGCTCGGACCCGCCATCGCGGCTGGTACGCCGATCATCCTGAAGCCTTCCGAAAAGACCCCGTTGGTCGCCCTCCGCTTCGCCGAGTTGCTGCACGAATCCGGCCTCCCCGGCCCCATGCTCTCCGTGCTGCTCGGGCCCACCCACGAGGTGGCGGAGTTCCTGGTGCGGCATCCGGACGTCGAGGTCGTGGCCTTCACCGGATCCGTTCCGGTGGGCAAGCGCATCGCCGCCACGGCCGGATACAAGAAGCTCGTGCTCGAACTCGGCGGCAATGATCCGTTGATCATCCTCGAGGACGCCGACCTGGAACTCGCGGTCACTCTGGCCGCCGAAGGTTCGTACCGGAACTCGGGTCAACGCTGCACCGCGGTGAAGCGGATCCTCGTCCACGAGGCCATTGCTCCCGAGTTCACCCGCCGCCTTGTTGCCAAGACCGCCGAATATCTTTGCGACGATCCTATGTTGGAATCGACGCGTGTCGGCACGGTCATCGACGAGGCCAGCGCGATCCATCTCGAAACCGTGGTGAAAGAAGCCGCAGCGGCCGGTGCGCGCGTGCTGACCGGCGGACAACGCCGCGGAGCCCTGTTGCAGCCCACCGTGATCGATCAGGTGCCGCGTGACTGCCGGATGGTGGTCTGCGAGAGCTTCGGTCCGCTCGCCCCCATCATCACGATCCGGGACCTGGACGACGCCCTGACGCTCGCCAACTCGACCGCCTACGGACTCAGCTCCGGCGTCGTCACCAACAACATGCAGGCGGCGCTCAAGGCCATCCGCACGCTGCGCTGCGGTACGGTGAACATCAACGAGGTCCCGGGATTCCGGATCGAGTCGAGCCCGTTTGGCGGGGTCAAGGATAGCGGCCTCGGCATCAAGGAAGGTGTCATCGAAGCCATGAAGGGCTACTCCTACGTCAAGACCTTCAGTCTTCCCTGGGCATGAGCACACGCACTCCCGTCCCCTCCTCGGCCTCCTGGCGCGAACGCGCCCTGGCCGCCCTTCCCGCCGGTTCCAACGGCGAGTTCGGTCTTCCACCCGAGCTTGTCCCCGTGGTCGAACGGGGCTCAGGTCCGCGCGTCTGGGACACCGAGGGACGCGAGTTCGTCGATTTCACGATGGCATGGGGCGCGGCCCTGCCGGGGCACGGCCGGCCGTCGATCATCGAAGCCGCGATGAAGGCCGCCGCGGACGGGGCCAACTTCGCCGCCGTCAACCGACGCGCCGTCCAATTGGCCGAACGACTGCAATCGCTCTGTCCCTGCGCCGAGCGCGTGCGCTTCGTCGCTTCCGGTACCGAGGCCACCATGCTGTGCCTTCGCGTGGCCCATGCGGCGACGGGCCGCCGAAAGGTCCTGCGGTTTGAAGGGGCCTACCATGGCCAGCACCCGGTCGGTGTCGCCGGAATGATCCACGGCCAGCCCCGCAACCTGCCCCAATGCGATCCCGCCGGCGCCGGCGCGCCCTGGGTCGAACGGGACGTGCTGGTCGCGCCCTACAACCATCTCGAACAGACCGCCGCCACCATCGCCGCCAACGCGTCTGATCTTGCGGCCGTCATCGTGGAACCCTTCCACCGCTGCCTGAGCCCTGCCCCGGGATTCCTGCAAGGACTGCGCGAGGTCACCCGCAAGCACGGGATCGTCCTGATCTTCGACGAGGTCGTCACCGGCTTCCGGTTCGCTCCTGGCGGTGCCCAGGAATATTACGGTGTTACCCCGGACCTGGCCGCCTACGGCAAGGCCTTGGGCGGCGGCTTCCCCATCGGT
The DNA here is from genome assembly GCA_027489875.1 of Verrucomicrobiales bacterium. Classification (GTDB taxonomy): domain Bacteria; phylum Verrucomicrobiota; class Verrucomicrobiia; order Limisphaerales; family UBA9464; genus UBA6176. The sequence continues at coordinate 16,490 of JAIXZE010000301.1, read as the reverse complement.
GCCTACGCCGGACGGGCGGACATCATGGATGCCGTTAATGAACACCGGCTTCCTGGGCCCGGCTACGCCTGGTCGGCGTCCACCACCGGTGGCAATCCCGTGTCGTGTGCCGCGGCCCTCGCCACCCTCGACCTGCTGTGCACCCCGGGAACGCACGCCCACCTCCACGCCCTCGGTCGGCAGTTCCGCGAAAGGCTCGGGCAAACCCTGGCGGCCGCCGGCGTTCCTGGTCAGATCCTGGGCGATGGGCCCATCGCACAGCTCGCCTTTTCCTCGGCACCCGTGACCGACCACGATTCCTATCTGGCCACCGACCGGGCCATGGGGCGGAAGGTCATGCTGGAGTTGGTCCGCAATGGCGTCTTCCTGAATCCCATGGGAACCAAGCTCTACCTATCCTTGGCGCATGGGCCGGCCGAGATGGACCGGTTCTGCGAGGCCCTGACCCGCAGCCTGCGATCCATCCACCAGTGAACATCGAGGGGGAAGGCCTCCCCTTCGCCCGTCGTCAGGCTGGGAAAAAGTGCCGATCAACCCCGCTTCTCGTCGGCGTCAATGTAATCGACGAAGGTCTGGAGGTCGTCCCGGTGACCCAGACCGGACTGCTCCTTCCGCATCTGGAGTCGGGCCTTCAGCTCATCGTCGCCCACGCGACCGTGATTGAAGAGGTACTCCCGGTGGGCCGCCTTCTCCGAATCGGACTTCCGGACCGTCCGGGCCACCCAGTCGCAGACCTCGCCATCCGTGACGGATTGACGCACCACCTCGACCAGGTCCTCGGGGAGGACGCCGGAACGGTCGAACCAGAGTTTGTCGAAACCCTTGTGCAGGAAATTGGCCTGGTAGTCCGGATGCAGGCGGCCGGCAAGGTGCAGGCGGATCTTGTCCACCAACCGAGGGAGATAAACCCAACCCGCCATCGATTCCTTGGGACTGCGGGGATAGATGATGTCGCTCACGTGTCTGGATGCTGCCGAGGGTCGCACAGGGTGAAAAGCCGACATTTGGGGAAGCGGGGCGAACACCAAGCGGATCACGCATTGGACAAACCCTCCACACATCGTTCCTGCGCTGTATTCCCAAGGCGTTTCGGTAAATGCCCCTTGACGGTTCCGTGCACAAAAATCTACGGTGCAACGCAATTACAGCTTCCCGGTTGGGCTTCGGCCGACCAGCGATAGTCGGGAGTAAATACTGCCGACTTTTTTTTGTCCGCATGGGGAGCAGACCGAGCGCGTATGAACGCTGAATTTCTTGCAGTGTTGGATCAGTGGGAAAAGGAAAAGGGGATCCCCAAGGATCGCCTTCTCAATGCCGTTCAGGAATCGCTCGTGGCCGCCGCCAAGAAAGCGGTAGGTCCCGCGCGTGAACTGCGCGTTTCCATCGATCCGAAATCCGGTGCCACCAAGGCCTGGGCCAAACTCATCGTTGCCGAGAAGGTTCTCTCCAAGCACGACCAGATCTCCATCCTCGAAGCCCGTCGCCAGGGTTTCCCGGACGTCAAACAGGGCGACGAAATCGAAATCGAGGTCACGCCCAAGGATTTCGGTCGCATTGCCGCCCAGCATGCCAAGCAGGCGCTGCTCCAACAGGTCCGCCGCGCCGAGAAGGAGATGATCTTCTCCGAGTTCAAGGATCGCGTGGGCGACATCGTCAATGGCACCGTCCGCCGTTTCGAACGTTCGGATGTGGTCCTCGACCTGGGCAAGGCCGAGGCGATGATGCCGAATCGTGAACGTGTTCCCACGGAGGAATACCAGATCGGGGAGCGGATCCGCTGCTACGTCAAGGCGGTCGAGCAGACCTCCCGCGGCCCCGAGGTGATCCTCTCCCGAGCCGATCCAGCGTTTGTCCTGAAGCTCTTCCGTCTCGAGGTTTCCGAGATCTCGGATGGCACGATCGAGGTCAAGGAGATCGCCCGTGAACCCGGTTTCCGTACCAAGCTCGCCGTCTACAGCCGCGACTCGAAGGTCGACCCTGTCGGGGCGTGCGTCGGACTGCGCGGCCAGCGCGTGAAGAACATCGTCCGCGAACTGAACAACGAGAAGGTCGACATCATCCCATGGTCTCCGGATGTGAAGACGTTCATCGCGAACGCCCTCGCTCCGGCGAGGCTGAAGAATTTCCAGATCGATGAAGCCGCACGCCGCGTCTACATCACCTGCGCTCCCGACCAACTCTCCCTGGCGATCGGCAAGCGCGGACAGAACACGCGCCTGACCGAGCGCATCACCGGATGGCGGATCTCCATCGAAGCCGAGCCCGACAAGGCCACCGGGTTCGCTGACAAGGTCGAGCACGCCGTTCAGGAGTTTGCACACGTCCCCGGCATTACGGACGATCAGGCCCGCGTCCTTGTGCTCGCCGGCTTCCACGCCCTCGAAGACCTGGTTCAGGTCGAGGTTCCTGATCTCCAGGCCCTGCCTGGGATTGGTGACTCGGCCTCGATCATCCTGGAGGCCGCACGTGGTGAATTTGCCCGCCGTCAGGCTGGCGACCAATCCAACGGTATCCTCTGACCCATCCGCAGCACCCTGTCCGCCGCCCCATTCCTGATTCCCGGTATGCCCGTTCGCATTTACGAAATCGCCAAGAAGCTTAACCTCGAGAGCAAATTCGTTCTCGTCAGGGCCAAGGAGCTGGGCATCGCCGCCGCCAAAGTGCCATCCAGCTCGCTGGACAAGATCACTGCGGAATTCCTCGAGAAAGAGCTGCTGCCGCTGGCCCAGTCGGCGCCATCTACACCAGCTCAGGAGTTCGCCCCGATCGCCATCATCCGGGTTCCCGATGCGCCCGCGGCGGAAGGCGCTGCCGATCCCGGTGAGTCGGAAGATCACGAGGCACACGACTATGTGGACGAGCCCGAAGCGGCGGCTCCTGCAGCGCAACCTGCTCCGCAAGCCGCCCACGTTCCCGAGCATCGCACCCCTTCGGCCCCGGTGGCTCGCTTCGAACCGGCGCACGAACCTGTGACGCCCCAAAGCCCCGCGGCTCCCGCTGCCAGTGAGGTGCCTCCGCCCAAGGCAACTCCTCCAGAGCCCACGCCCGAGATCACGCCCACCGCTCCGGAGCCGTCCGTTGTGGCCCGTTCCGTGGAGCAGGTTCACCGCGAACCTGTGTCTGCGCCTCCGGAAGTCAGCCCCGCCACCGTCCCTGCTCAATCTCCTTCTCCGACCCCAGCCGCGGCGACGGCTCCGGTTTCGCCAGCGCCCGAGCCAAAGTCTGTGACTCCCTCACCGTCTCCCGAACCGACTCCCTCAGCGGAGTCATCGGTTCAGCCGCCCGCGGCGGCCGCTCCAAAGCTCGGCGAGAAGATTGGTTCGATTGACCTTTCCAAGCTCGGATATCGCCGTCCCGGATCGGATCCCCGTGGACGCGATGGACGCCCGGGTGCCCCCGGCGACCAGCGTCCCGGAGCCCCGGCAGGTCAAGGGCAGCAGCCCAACCGGCCGGCAGCTCCCGGACAACCCCAGCGCCCCGGCGGGCCGCAACAGTCGCAGGCTCCCCGCCCCGGTGCCCCGCAATCCTCCCAAGCACCTCGTCCCGGTGGACCTCAGCAGTCTCAGGCGCCCCGCCCTGGTGGTCCTCCTTTCCAGAACCGCCCCGGTGGCCCCAATCAGGGTGGCTACGGCCAGAATCGTCCCGGATTCGGCCAGAATCGCCCGGGCGGTCAGGGACAAGGCGGTCGTCCCGGATTCGGCCAGAACCGCTACGGCGGCGGACAAGGATACTCCGGTCAGGGTCGTGGTGCCGGACCGTCGCAACGTCCGGCGGGACCTGCGAAGCCCCAGCTCAATGTCGACGCTCCCGTCATCCAGCTCCGCCCGCCCATCGTGGTCCGCGAGTTGGCGGAGAAGCTGGGCCGAAAGCCCTTCCAGGTCATTGCCGACCTGATGCAGATGGGCGTGTTCGCCACCGTCACGCAGACCATCGATCCTGAAGTTGCGGTCAAGATCTGCGCGAAGAGCGGATTCAAGTTCGAGACCGAGAAGCGCGACAAGGCCGCCCACACGGTCAATGTCCCACGCGACCAGCGCGTCGAACTCGACCAGGAAGACCGCCTTGAGGACATGAAGACGCGGCCGCCTGTGATCACGATCATGGGCCACGTCGATCACGGCAAGACCAGCCTCCTCGACGTCATCCGCAAGGCCAACGTGGTCGCCGGTGAAGCCGGCGGCATCACCCAGCACATCGGTGCCTACTCGATCGCCTATCCGCATCCGGAGCGGAAGGACGAGCTGATGCAGTTGACCTTCCTCGACACCCCGGGTCACGCCGCCTTCAGCGCCATGCGCGCCCGCGGTGCCAACGTCACGGACATCGTCGTCCTCGTCGTTGCCGCCAACGACGGCGTGATGCCCCAGACCCTGGAAGCCCTGGCGCATGCCCAGGCGGCCAAGGTCCCGATCATCGTCGCGGTCAACAAGTGCGATCACCCGGCCGCCAATCCCATGCGCGTGAAGCAGCAGCTTCAGGACAAGGGACTGGTTCCAGACGACTGGGGTGGTGACACGCTCTACGTCGAGTGTTCGGCTCTCACCAAGCAGGGCGTGGACAAGCTCATCGAGAGCATCCTGCTCCAGGCCGAACTCATGGAGCTCAAGGCCAACCATGAACGCAAGGCCAAGGGCAACGTCATCGAGTCCGGTGTCGAACCCGGCGGCCCGGTGGCCACCGTGCTCGTCCGCAAGGGCACGCTCCGCGTGGGCGACGTCATCATCTGCGGACAACACCATGGCCGCGTCCGCGCCATGATGAACGACGACGGCGTCCGCCAGAAGGAAGCGGGACCGTCCTGTGCGGTTCGCGTCCTTGGGTTGGATGGTGTCCCTGATGCCGGATCCGAGTTTTCCGCCGTCGACAACGAGAAGGCCGCCCGCGAACTCGCCGAGGAACGCGAGGAGGCTCGCAAGAAGTCCGATCTCGAAGGCGTCCGCCCGCGGCGTCGCACCCTCGAGGACATCTTCACGAACATCGACCAGATGTCCGCGAAGATCCTCAAGGTCATCGTCAAGGCCGATACCCAGGGCTCCGTCGAAGCCATCTGCGAAGCTCTCCGGAAGATCGAGACCGCGAAGGTCCAGCTCGAAATCATCCACAGCGCCGTTGGTGCCATCTCCGAGGGTGATGTGCTGCTGGCGTCATCTGCAGATGCCGTGATCCTGGGCTTCCATTCCCGCGTTGATTCCAGCGCTGCGGAAACGGCAAAGCGCGAAGGCGTCCAGATCAAGCTCTACGCGATCATCTACGAACTGATCGACCATGTGAAGGAAGCCATGGCCGGTCTTCTCGATCCCCTCCTCAAGGAGGTCATCATCGGCCAAGCCGAAGTCCGGAAGATTTTCGATCTCTCCAAGGGCGGGCGTGTTGCTGGTTGCGCCGTCATCAACGGCCGGCTTGTCCGCGGCAAGATGCGCGTCCGCCGCCGCACCCACATCATCTACGAAGGCGTTTCGCTCACGCTCAAGCGCTTCCAGGATGAGGTCAACGAGGTGCGGGCCGGCCTTGAGTGCGGTATCCGCCTCGAGGGTTTCGATGACTTCCAGGAAGGTGATTTCATCGAGTGCTACAGCGTCGAGAAGGTCGCCCAGAAGCTCGCCTGACCTGCGTTGCCTTGCCATCCCCACCCGGTGGGAACCCGGGCTCATAACCGGGTTCCCGATCGATTGACATGCAGACTCCGAAGCCTCCCAGCCGCCGCCTCCAGCGCGTGTCCGAACTCCTCCGTCGGGAGATGTCGGAGATCCTCCGCCGCGACTTCGCCATCGAAGAGGTCGGACTCCTGACCGTGAATGACGTCATCGTGGCTCCGGACCTCCGCACCGCGACGGCCTTCATCGGGTTTGTCGGTACCAAGGCGCAGCGGAATGCCGCGCCGGAAAAGTTGGAATCCCGTACTTCACGGATCCAGCAACTGCTCGGCGGACACCTGCGGCTCAAGTGGACCCCGGTCGTGAAGTTCGTACTGGATGATTCCGTTGAGCGGGGAAACCGGGTCATCGCCATCCTTGAGGAAATCGAGAAGCCTGGAACGCCCGGTCCCACGCCGTCCCCAAACCCTCCCGGCAATCCGGCCGCGACCCCCTAGTCGTCCTGCCCTGGAGTCTTGCCATGAAAGACCTCCCCAAGGTCGTTGAAGCCATTCTTGAGGCGCTGAAGGAAGCCCGCACCGTCTGTGTCGTCGGACATATCCGTCCCGATGGCGACTGCATTGGATCCCAACTGGGGCTGGCCTTGGCCCTGGAAGCGGCGGGCAAGGAAGTCACGATCTGGAACCAGGATTCCGTGCCACCGAAGCTCCGGTTCCTCGACCCGGACCGCCGGTTCCGGAAGCCGGCCTCCGGTCACCACTTCGATGTTGTCGTGGCCACGGATTGTGCCGCCTTGGATCGCATGGGACGCGTGGCCGATCACATCCAGGACCGCGGGACGTTCATCAACATTGATCACCACGCTTCGAACACGAAGTACGCGGACCTGAACTGGGTCTCACCCCGCGAACCTTCAACGGGTGAGTTGATCTTCGACCTGTGCAACTGGGCCGGTTGGAAGATCACCCGCCCCTTGGCATCCTGCCTCTTCACAGCCATCTCGACGGATACGGGCAGCTTCCAGTACCCCAGCACAACCCCCGACACACTCCACACGGCCGGCGAGTTGGTCCAGCGGGGCGCGGATCTGGGCAAGATCTGTGAGGAGGTTTACCAGAGCTACCCGCTCACGCGGGTGAAGCTGTTGCGGCACGTCTACACCACCTTCCGTCTGACCCACGACGAGCGCACTGCCTACTTCTGGCTGCGCAAGCGCGATTACACCCGGGCCGGTGCCTCCACGGAGGAGGCCGAGGGCCTGATTGACCATGTCCGATCCATTGACGGCGTGATCGTCGCGGTCGTCTTCGAGGAACTCGACAACGAGGTCACCCGCATTTCCTGGCGGTCCAAGAGTGAGGCCATCAACGTGGCCGCACTCGCCGAAGCCTTCGGTGGAGGTGGCCATAAGGCCGCCGCCGGAGCCCGGGTGCAGGGACGCCCGCTGGGGGTCCAACGTCGGGTCCTCGGCGCCGTCAAACGCGCCCTGTCCGCCAAGCCGGCCAACCGCTAGGCCGCCGCTGCCTTTCGTCCGTTCCCAGTCCGATTCCAGATCATGCTTCAACTCTCCGCCTTGGACGGCGCCCTCGTCGTCGACAAACCCTCCGGTTGCACCTCCCACGACGTCGTCGACCGGGTCCGCCGCAAGTTCCAGCTCAAGAAGGTGGGACATTGTGGAACCCTGGATCCCAACGCCACCGGACTCCTCGTCCTCGTGCTGGGTCAGGCGACGCGCCTTTCCGACAAGTTCATGGCGTCCGACAAGGTCTACGAAGGCGAGATCAAGCTGGGTGAGGCGACGGATTCCTATGACTCGGATGGACAGATCACCGGATCCCTCCCGGTTCCGCCGTTGACCCTGGATCAGTTGAACGAGGAGGCGAAGTCCTTCCTCGGGGACCAGTACCAGACGCCCCCGATGGTCTCTGCGGTGAAGATCAAGGGCGTGCCTCTCTACAAGCTCGCGCGCAAGGGGCAGGAAGTGGAACGGCAACCCCGCTTCATCCACATCTACAATCTGCGTTTCACCACCTATACCGAACCCGTTGCCCACTTCCGCATCGGCTGCACCAAGGGCACGTATGTCCGTACGGTCGCCCACGAAATGGGCCAGAAGGTCGGTTGTGGCGGTCATCTCCTGACCCTGCGCCGGCTCGCTTCGGGCAAGTTCGATGTCGCGGACGCCCATACCCTGGAAGCGATACTGGGTTGGTCGGATGCAGAGCTGGAAAAGAACGTCATCCCCTACCTCAAGCTGAAAAATTACGAGTGAGGGTTGGACGACGACGACGACGCCATGCGCATCCTCCGAGACGCTGCTGAGTTGGGCCGACCTGAGAAGGGGGTCTGCATTGCGCTCGGAATGTTCGACGGGGTCCACCTCGGGCATCAGCACGTGGTCCGTCACTCCATCCTTGATGCGTGCGCGCTGGGTGCCCTCTCCGTTGCGGTGACGTTTCATCCGCATCCGCTCAGCGTCGTCCAACCAGCCCGGGCACCGCGCCTGCTCCAATCGCTGCCACAACGGTTGCGGGCGTTGGGCACACTGGGCGTGGATGCCGTCCTTGCCATTCCATTCACGGCTGAACTGGCCGCGGTGGACGGTACCACGTTCATCCAGTCGTTGGCCGCCGGACTCGGCAGACTCCGCAGCGTCACCGTGGGCCAGGGTTTCCACTTCGGTCACCGACGCTCCGGAAACGTGGCCCTCCTCCGTTTGCTCGGCCGCGAACTGGGCTACATCACCCATGCCGCCGCCCCGATCCATGTCGGCGCAGAACGCGTCTCCAGCACCCGGATCCGGACCGCCCTCCGCGAGGGACGACTTGCGGTGGTGGCGGAACTCCTCGGACGGCCCTATGCCCTGTCCGGACCGGTCATGCATGGCCGGGAATTGGGCCGGACGCTCGGGTTCCCGACGGCGAACATCGACATCACCGGACTCGAGGTGCCACCCAACGGTGTTTACGCCGCGCGTGTGCACTTCCACGGGACGTGCTATCCCGCGGTCCTGAACCTTGGCGTGCGACCAACGGTCGATGCGGCTCCCTCCCAACCCCAGCTCGAGGTCCATCTCCTGGATTTCGCGGGCGACCTGTACGGCGCTGAACTTGAAGTCGAGTTCGTGCGACAGGTGCGGCCCGAGAGACGGTTTCCGTCGCTTGAGGCCTTGCGCGCCCAGATCACGGAGGATGTGAAGAGCGCCAGGACGATTCTGGGATGAGGTCTGCCTGACACCGCGACCTTCCTGCACTAGCCTCCGGAATGGCGCGGAATTCGCGGAATGATCAAGCAGGCGTGGACCTGCCGAAAGCTCCCATCAACCGGGAGTCGATGCGGGAGGTCCTGGCCCTGTTGCGCTACCTTCATCCCTACCGGATCCGCTTTGTCCTCGCCCTGCTGGCCCTGTTCGGATCGAACCTGCTGGGGCTCGCGTTCCCCTTTCTCGCTGGAAAGCTCATTGACGCCGCAACCACTCCCGGCCCTGGAATCCACCGCATCGCCCTCGCCCTGATTGCGGTCCTCGCTGCCCAATCGAGCCTCTCGTTCTTTCACGCCCTTTCGTTTGCCAGTGTCGGCCAACGGGGGTTGGTGGACCTCCGAAGGGACACCTATTCACGGCTGCTCAGCCTGCCGATGGCTTTCTTCGCCCGCCGGCGGGTCGGCGAACTCACCAGCCGACTCTCGGCGGATCTCATCCAGATCGAGGACACGCTCATCGCCCTGCTCCCACAGTTCCTTCGTCAGATGACGCTCCTCGCCGGTGGAGCCGTGCTCATCGCCCTCACCTCGTTGAAACTCTCGGCGATCATGCTCGCGAGCCTCCCACCGATCATCGTTGCGGCTGTCCTGCTGGGAAGGCGCACACGTCGCGTGGCCCGCGAGGCTCAGGATCGCCTCGCAGACACCGCCACCATCGTCGAGGAAACCCTGCAGGGCATCGTCAACGTCAAGGCCTTCACCAACGAGGCCCACGAACTCCAACGCTACGGAACCGGACTCCAGAGCTTCCTGGAAACCACCCTCCGCGGAGCCCGCATCCGCGCCGCCTTCGTCGCGTTCATCGTCTTCGCCCTCTTTGGCACGGTGGTCCTCGTGCTGTGGTCCGGCGCGCGTCTCCTCCAATCGGGCGAGATCACCTTCGGGGAACTCACCCGCTTCCTGCTCTACACCACCTTCGTCGCCGGTGCCCTTGGACAGTTCGCCGACCTCTACAGCCAGATCCAGAAGGCGATCGGATCCACCCAGCGGGTACGGGAACTCCTCCGTGAAGTCCCCGAATGCGACCCGACGCCGGCAGTGAGCCCTGCGGATGCCCTGCCCCGACTGCAGGGATCGGTCGAATTCGAGGACGTCCGCTTCACCTATCCCTCCCGACCCGGCGTCGAGATCCTCAAAGGCATTTCGTTCCGTGCGGAGCCAGGAACGAAGGTCGCCGTGGTTGGACCTTCCGGAGCGGGAAAGTCGACCCTGCTCTCCCTGCTTCTCCGATTGTACGATCCAACCTCCGGATCCCTCCGCATCGACGGCCGGGATGCGCGTGAGTATCCGGTCCTGAGCCTTCGTTCCCGCATGGCCTTCGTGCCGCAGGAAATCCTGCTCTTCGGCGGATCCATTGCGGAAAACATTGCCTACGGAAGGCCCGGAGCATCGCAGGAGGAAATCGAGGCCGCGGCCCGCCGAGCCAATGCCCACGCCTTCATCCAAGGGTTTCCCGAAGGGTACGCAACCCTCGTGGGTGATCGAGGCATCCGGCTCTCGGGTGGCCAGCGACAGAGGATCGCCATCGCACGGGCCATCCTGCGCGACCCCGCGATCCTGATCCTCGATGAGGCCACCAGCTCGCTGGATTCGGAGAGCGAACGGCTCATCCAGGAAGCCCTCGAATCCCTGATGCGGGGTCGCACTTCGTTCATCATCGCCCACCGGTTGGCGACCGTCCGCAATGCCGACCGCATCCTCGTCCTGGACGGCGGACACATCGTCGAGTCCGGCACCCACGCGGAACTCAACGCCATCGAAGGGGGCACCTACCGCCACCTTGCGGCGTTGCAATTCCACGATGCCCCACAAACCCCGCAACCCTGACCCGGATGCGTCGATTCCGCCATCCGGTTGATTCTCCCAAAAACCCCGCTTGCGGGCGGAGGCGGCTGGGTTCGAAATCCCCACAGGACCGAAGCACATGAAACAGTACCGTCTCAATCGACTCTTCCATCCACGCTCCAACCGTTGCTTTGACGTCGCCATCGATCATGGCTTCTTCAACGAGCGCGGGTTCCTCGCGGGCATCGAGAATCTCGACAAGGCAGTCCGCACCGTGGTCGCCGCCGCTCCCGACGCCATCCAGTTGACTGTGGGCCAGGCCCACTACCTCCAGTCCCTCCCCGGCAAGGAGAAGCCCGCGCTGGTGCTGCGGACAGATGTCGCCAACGTCTACGGCAACCAACTCCCCCGCGCCCTGTTCTCCCGAATGATCGAGGCTCCGGTCGAACAGGCCCTCCGCCTCGATGCGACCTGCGTGGTCGTCAATCTGTTCCGGATCCCCGGTGAGCCCGAAGTCACCGATCAATGCATCCTGAACATCCTTCGCATCAAGCCGGAGTGCGATCGCTACGGCATGCCGCTGATGATCGAACCCCTCGTGTTCCAGCCCAACGCCAAAGCGGGCGGATACATGGTTGACGGCGACCTTGAGAAGATCCTTCCCCTCGTTCGCCAGGCGGTCGAACTGGGTGCCGACATCATCAAGGCCGACCCGACCGACGACGTCTCGCTCTACCATCGCGTGGTCGAGATCTCGGGACGGATTCCCGTGCTGGTGCGCGGGGGTGGCAAGGCTCCGGACGCGGAGATCCTGTCGCGTACCGAAGCCCTGATGCAGCAAGGGGCAGCGGGAATTGTCTACGGACGGAACATCATCCAGCACGCCAACCCCGCCGGGATGACGCGAGCCCTGATGGCCGTGGTCCATGAAGGGGCCAGCGCCGCTTCTGCGGCCCAGTTCCTTGCTTCCTGAAGCCTGGCTGGACCAACCCAAACCGAACCATGAAGGCCCTCCCGATCCACCCCGTCGCATTTGCCGTGGCGTCCCTCCTCACGGCAACCTGCCTCGCGACAACCAGCACGAATGCCCTCCACAGGCCCGTGCTCAACGTCTGGCTCGAGAATGACCTCATGGTCCGGACCGACCAGCACTATACCCACGGCAGCCGCATCGCCTACCTCGCCCAGGAGCATTCCCTGTCCGAGTCGGAACTGCGCTGGGACGGCGATATCGCCCGATGGCTCCCCTCCTTCGGAATGATTCCGACGGCGTGGCGGCCTGCCTTTGCCATCACCCAGAATATCTACACACCGCGCGACACGGACATTCCCACCGTCATCGTCGACGAACGTCCCTACGCTGGTTGGCTGTATGCCACAGGCTCGCTGCTTATCCGCGGCAAGACCAAGGCTGGTACCGACGTCCTCGACTACTGGGCGATGAACCTGGGTGTCGTTGGCCCCGCCTCCCTCGCCGAACAGGCACAGAACGGTATCCACAGCATCCGCGATATCGCCGAGGCCCAGGGCTGGGACAACCAACTCCACAACGAACCCGACATCGGCATCCGCTACGGCCGCGGCTTGCGCTACAGCGCGCCGATCCGCGGCGATTGGAGCAGCGACTTCCTGCCGTTCGCCGGTGCACAACTCGGAACCGTCCAGACCTTCGCTTCCATCGGCACCCAGTGGCGGATCGGCCTGCGGCTTCCCGATGATTTCGGGTGGCGATCCATCGACGATGTCCTTCCTGGATCGGGTGGACGGTTGAGCGCGGAGCATGCCGCGCGGGGCTTCTACTTCTTCTTCGGGGTCGAGGCCCGGTATTACGGCCACAACATGCTCGTCGAAGGGAATCTGCTGCACGACAGCCACTCCGTGCAGATCCAGCCCTTGCTCGGGGAGTTCAAGATAGGCGTCGCCTATTCGGGAAAACACTGGGACCTCGCCTATACCCACATGGTCCGCAGCAAGGAATTCAGGACTCAGGAAGACGCCGACTCCTTCGGTTCGGTGTCGGTCGCCTTCAAGTGGTAGGTTCGCGGAAAGAGGCTTCCGCGGCGGCCAAGCGGATCTCCGCCTCGAACCCCTTCGGCGATCGGTTTCGCAGCGTCAGACGACCGCGGCAGGCCTCGACGCAGCTGCGAACGATGGCCAAGCCCAATCCCGCGCCTCCCTGTTCCCGGGTTCGTGCCGCGTCCGGCCGGAAGAACGGCTCCGTCAATCGCACGATGGACTCGGGGGGCACGCCGGGCCCCTCGTCGATTACCCGTACGATGACCTCCGGACCTTCGCGGCATGCCGTCATGCGGATCGGCCCCGCGCCTCCTGCGTACCGCAGCGCATTCCGGAGGAGATTTCCAAGCGCCCGGGTCAGCAGATCGGGTTCCGCCATCGCCGTCAGTTCGGCTGAACCTTCCAACGCGACCGCATCCTCCTCGGAAGATTCCCGCATCCGGACCCGCTCCAGCACTTCGCGGATGCCCACGGGGGTGAGCGGGGCGGTGCGTGAGTGCAGGCCAGCCTTCGAGAACGAGAGCAACTCATTCACCAGTTCGGACATGTGGCGGACCTCCTCGCGGACGTCCTCCACGTAATCCCTCGATCGCGCATCTGACCGTTGCTCCAGGACCCCCAGCGCCATTTCCATCCGGGCCAGTGGCGAACACAGCTCGTGCGCGATGTCGCCCAGGAATCGCTTCTGGCCCTGGACGTGGCCTTCCAGCCGTTTCGCCATCCCGTTGATCGCCTCGCCCATCCGCCCCAGTTCGTCTCCGCGCTCCTCTGAAACGGTGATGTCAAATCGACCCTGCGCCACCTGCTCGGTCGCGGCCGTCATCTGCCGGATCGCACGCGTGATGGAACCAACGAAGGGGGCCCACCACAAAGCCGAGAAGAACACGACTGCCACCGCGGCAATCCACCACGGCCGGGGATCAAAAAAGACTCCGCCCGTTCCCAGTCGGTCTGAACGGACGATCAGTCGGGCAAACTGGGGCCGCGGTCCCTCCCGCACCAACGAAGGCGTGTGGATGATGGCCCAGTAGGCCAACGGATCGCCTGCGCGAAGGATCGCCCGTGGCATCGTCAGTTCGGGCGGCGGCATGCGACCTCCTCCCATTCCATTCCCCATGCTCCGGCCGGGACCACGGTCCCCCTCGCCAGGTCCACCCATGCGTCCGGGCCTGGAATCCCAATCCGGCGGCGGACCGCCGCGACGTCCACCCGGCCCCATCCTGAGGCGCTCCCGGACAGGCTCCGGAAGTTCGAGCCTGGCCCCCGCCAGACGTTCCTCCCGTTCGTTCACAAGCATGAACTCCACTCCGTACACCCCAGCAGCCCGCTGGATGGCTTCATCCCACTCCGTTCTCGGACGCGTGCTCAAGTCGCCCACCAACACATCGGCAATCCGCTGGACGCGCTCTCCGGACAGCCCGCTCAAGAGGGACTCCAACGGCAGGCTCGCTCCCGCGAGCACCCAAAGGAGCAGTGCCAGGAAAACCACGTTCAACCCAGACCACGCCAGCACCCGGGCATACAATGGGATGCGGAGCCTCATGGAAACTCCTCGGGCTCCACCAGCATGTAGCCGGCACCGCGGTAGGTCCGGATGAAGCGCGGTTGCTTCGGATCGTCGCCCAGCTTCTTCCGGAGAGCGGAGATATGGACGTCGATGGATCGATCAAAGATTCCGTAATCACGTTCGCGGCACTCCGACATCAGCCGTTCACGCGTCCGCACCCTGCCCTTGGCCCGCACCAGGGATTCAAGCAGATCGAACTCCACCGGGGTCAGCGTCAACACCTGATCGCCCATCGTGGCGGTGCGGGTCTCCGGCACCAGGCGCAAGGGACCAGCGGTCAATTCCTCGATCGCCGGCTTGCCGGATTCAACGCCATGGCCCGCTCGCCGCGTCACCGCGCGCAATCGCGCCAGTAGCTCCCGCGTCGAGAACGTCTTCGGAAGGTAGTCATCCGCCCCGATCTCCAAGCCCACGATCCGATCAGCTTCATCTCCCCGTGCGGTGAGCATCAGGACCGGGACGTTGGACTTGGCCCGGATCCGCTTCAGCACCTCGAAGCCGTCCATCCCCGGAAGCATCAGGTCGAGGATGACCGCATGCCACCCCGCCTCCACCGCACGTTCCACGCCTTCGGGTCCGGTGTGGACGGCTTCCACCCGGTAGCCCATGGGCTCCAGATAATCCCGGATCAACCGACAAAGCTTTCGGTCGTCGTCGACGACCAGCAGCGGCAGGCCTGCGGGCAGTGTGGCACTCGTCTCCATGGGAATCCCAGCGACGTCAGGATACGCAAACCGGACCCGCGAAGGACCACATTTACCTTCACTTTACAATTCAGGGGCTCTCGTTGACGCCCCCTTCACAACCGCCTGGTCAGATCATTTGGAAACGCTGGATCAACTCCTGTCATCTCATGAAAACGCACCCGCACCTCCTGCCGGCACTCCTCGCCGCGCTGACGCTCGGCTCCACCCTCTGCGCCCAACAGGGCCCGCCCGCCGGTGGCCCGCCGCCAGGTTTCGGCGGGGGTCCGGGATTCGGAGGCCCTCCAGGAATGGGAGGCCCGGGCATGCATGCGGAGCGGAAGATCCTCAAGAAGCATGATGCCAACGGCAATGGCGTGCTCGAACCCGCCGAACGGAAAGCCGCCAGGGCCGAACTCGCGAAGGACGGCGGCGGTCGCCAACGCATGGGGCCGCCCGGTGGACGCCCAGGAGGTCCTCCTCGCGGTCCCGCGGTCGCCGCCGCTTCCGCCGGCGAAAGGATCAACCCGAAGGAAGTTCCACCGGCCGCCGACGCAGATCTGTTTGATCCGGCAACACTCCGGACCTTGTTCCTCACCTTCGACGCAACGGACTGGGAAAAGGAACTCGCCGACTTCCACAACACCGACGTCGATGTGCCTGCACGGGTCCTCGTCGACGGCAAGGAGTACTCCGACGTGGGGGTCCGCTTCCGCGGCATGTCCTCCTACTCGATGGTTCCCGAAGGCTCAAAGCGTTCGCTGAACCTCAGCTTCGACATGGTCCACAAGGACCAGAAGCTCCGCGGTCACCGCACGCTGAACCTCCTGAATTCGCATGAGGACCCGTCCTTCCTCCGTGCCGTCCTTTATTCCGAGATCGCCCGGAACTACCTGCCCATTCCCAAGGCCAGCTTCGTCCGGGTGGTCATCAACGGCGAAAGCTGGGGTGTCTTCGTGAGCGTCGAGCAGTTCAACAAGGACTTCACCCAGGACCGGTTCGGAACCACCGGCGGCAATCGTTGGAAGGTCTCCGGGAGTCCCAATGGCCGCGGAGGACTCGGCTATCTCGGTGAAGATCCCAAACCCTACAAGGCGATCTACTCGCTCAAGTCAAAGGACACCGAGGCCGCCTGGAAGTCCCTCATCCGGTTGACGCGTGTGCTCAACAACACCGACATCGGCCAACTGCCAGCAGCGATCGAACCCATCCTCGACGTCGAGCAGGCCCTCCGGTTCCTCGCCCTCGAAAACGTACTCATCAACAACGATGGCTATTGGATCCGATCCTCGGATTACAGCCTCTACGAGGACCCCAAGGGCCAATTCCACGTACTGCCCCATGATTTCAACGAGGCATTCGCGATCCCGGGCGGGCCCGGTGGCCCCGGCGGCCCGGGTGGAATGGGCGGCCCTCGCGGTCCCGGCGGCATGGGCGGTCCTGCCGGTCCCAATGGTCCGCGCGGCCAAGGTGGGCCCGGCGGCGCGGGTGGCCAGCCTCCCGGTGCTCCGGGTGGCCCAGGAACCATGGCCGGTGGAGCCTCTTCGCCCATGACCCTCGCGCTTTCACCCCTGCACGCGGCCA